>JAEUNY010000086.1 GCA_016791005.1 Zoogloeaceae bacterium | reverse complement strand
GCGTGCGCGAACTGGAAGGTGTTGTACCAGTTGATGTGGATGCCGGCCAGGGTGATGAACTGGTACTTGTAGCCCAGATCGGACAAGCCCTGCTGGAACCTGGCGATGGTGGCATCGTCCAGGTTCTTCTTCCAGTTGAAGGACGGCGAGCAGTTGTAAGCCAGCAGTTTGCCCGGGCAGGCGGCCTGCACGGCTTGGGCGAATTCACGGGCGAAGCCAAGGTCCGGCACGCCGGTTTCGCACCAGACGAGGTCGGCGTATGGCGCGTAGGCAACGCCGCGGGAGATGGACTGCTCCAGACCGTTCCTGACGCGGTAAAAGCCTTCCTGGGTGCGCTCGCCGGTGAGGAACGCCTTGTCGTTTTCGTCGTAATCGGAGGTGATCAGATTGGCGGCTTCGGCATCGGTACGGGCCAGGATCAGGGTCGGAACGCCCATGACGTCAGCGGCGAAACGTGCGGAGATCAGCTTTTCGACGGCTTCACGGGTCGGGACGAGCACCTTGCCACCCATGTGGCCGCACTTCTTGGCGGCAGCCAGTTGGTCTTCGAAGTGAACGCCCGCAGCGCCGGCGGCGATCATGTTCTTCATGAGTTCGAAGGCGTTGAGAACGCCACCGAAACCGGCTTCCGCGTCGGCGACGATCGGCAGGAAGTAGTCGATGAAGCCTTCGTCGCCAGGACCGACGCCGCGCGACCACTGGATTTCGTCAGCGCGCTTGAAGGTGTTGTTGATGCGGCGAACCATGGTCGGCACGGAGTCGTAGGCATACAGCGACTGGTCCGGGTACATGGTTTCGGAGGTGTTGCCGTCGGCGGCAACCTGCCAGCCGGACAGATACACGGCTTCCAGACCCGCCTTGGCCTGTTGCATGGCTTGGCCTGCTGTGATGGCGCCAAAGGCGTTGACGTAGCCCTTCTTGGCGCCACCATTGACCTTTTCCCAGAGGATCTTGGCGCCACGCTGGGCCAAGGTGTATTCCGGCTGCAGGGAACCGCGGAGGCGCACGACGTCAGCAGCGGTGTAGCCGCGCTTGACACCATTCCAGCGGGGGTTTTCGGCCCAATCTTTTTCGAGGGCGGCGATCTGCTGTTCGCGAGTCAGGGACATGGTGATTCCTTATCTACTTGAGTGGTGGGGGAGGGAGGGAGCCTCACCTTACTCGGATCGATCGGATAAAAACGAAGAGGCCGGGGGAGCCGTCGCGCTTTACACCAACCTGCCCGGGAAGGTTGCAAAAGTATAGGGAGCTTTTTGCAAAGCAGCAATATGTCTTATATAAGATATAAGAAAAACATTCTCATTTAAAATCAATTGATTGTGCCGTGCATTTTATATTGTGGAACAATAACCGGGTCGTGAAACGCCGAGGGCCCCTGCTGGAATTGCAACGCGGCAGTCAGGGTGCCGTCAGCCTCAGAGGAGGGGTGTCTCAGACACGATGACGCCATCCTCGTCGGCATAGAGGTATTCGCCAGGGGTGAAGGTCGCGCCACCGAAAGTGACCGGGATGTCCTGCTCACCCACGCCCTTTTTGATGCTTTTCATCGGATGGGTGCCCAGGGCAAAGACGCCGAGGTCCATTTCGCCGATGGGGCGGGAATCTCGAATGCAGCCATAAACGACCACCCCTGCCCATCCATTCTTGACCCCGAGGAGGGCGAGTTGATCGCCCACCAGCGCGCAGCGCATGGATCCGCCTCCGTCCACCACCAGGACCAGCCCTTCGCCCGGGCTCTCAAGACAGGTCCGCACCAGCGAATTGTCTTCGAACACCTTCAGGGTCTTGATTCGGCCGTAGAACTCCTTGTGCCCACCAAAGCTGCGAAACATCGGGGTGACAACGCGGATCTTGCCTTCGTGAGCATCGCACAGGTCGGCGGTCTGAAAGCTCATGGATTGGTCTCCAGAACATGGCAAAAAAAGAAGCGGCCCTGGAAAACGGGCCGCTGGGATTGCGAGTTCGCGCGATCAAATGACGGCGATCTCTTCCTCATTAAATTGCAGCTGCACCTTGTCGTCGTCGTCCAGATCGATGGTGACGTGGCCACCGTTGACCAATCTGCCGAACAGCAACTCGTCGGCCAGGGCCGAGCGGATCGTGTCTTGAATCAGGCGGGACATTGGACGCGCCCCCATAAGCGGATCGAAACCCTTCTCGGCCAGCCAGGCTTTGAGACGATCAGTGAAGTGGGCCTCGACCTTTTTCTCATGTAGCTGGGCTTCGAGCTGCATGAGGAATTTGTCCACCACCCTGAGGATCACTGCGTTGTCCAGGGCCTTGAAGGAGATGGTGGCATCCAGACGGTTACGGAACTCGGGGGAGAACATCCGCTTGATGTCGCCCATCTCGTCACCGGCTTCCCGCTTCGCCGCGAAGCCCATGATCGGCTTTTGCATGGCCTCGGCGCCGGCGTTGGTGGTCATGATGATGATCACGTTGCGGAAGTCCGCCTGCCGCCCGTTGTTGTCGGTGAGCGTTCCGTGGTCCATCACCTGGAGCAGGATGTTGTAGATATCCGGATGTGCCTTCTCGATCTCGTCCAGGAGCAGCACGCAGTGCGGCTTTTTGGTGATGGCCTCGGTCAGCAGACCGCCCTGGTCGAAGCCGACGTAGCCCGGCGGGGCGCCGATCAGGCGGCTGACCGCGTGGCGTTCCATGTATTCCGACATGTCGAGCCGCTCCAACTCAATCCCCAGGACATAGGCGAGCTGGCGCGCGACTTCTGTCTTGCCCACCCCCGTCGGGCCACTGAAGAGGAAGGATCCGATGGGCTTAGACGGATTGCCCAGGCCGGACCGGGACATCTTGATGGCCTTGGCGAGGGCATCGATGGCCGCGTCCTGACCAAACACGACGTTCTTGAGATCCCGCTCCAGGGTCTTGAGGGCTGCGCGATCATCGTTGGAGACGGTGCGCGGCGGAATCCTGGCAATTTTGGCCACGATCTCCTCGATCTCCGTCTTGCCGATGGTCTTCCGTTGCTTGGATTTCGGAAGGATCCGCTGGGCCGCCCCCGCCTCGTCGATGACATCGATGGCCTTGTCGGGCAAATGACGGTCATTGATGTAACGGGCCGACAACTCTGCGGCAGATTGCAGGGCCGAACTGGAGTACTTGACGCCGTGATGCTCTTCAAAGCGGGTCTTGAGGCCCTTGAGGATCTCGATAGTTTCCGAGACCGAGGGCTCGACGACATCCACCTTCTGGAAGCGGCGAGATAATGCGTGGTCCTTTTCGAATATCTGGCGGAACTCGGTGTAGGTTGTGGCGCCAATGCACTTCAACTGACCGGAGGACAGCGCTGGCTTGAGCAGGTTGGAGGCATCCAGGGTCCCGCCGGACGCCGCACCGGCACCAATCAGGGTGTGAATCTCGTCAATAAACAGGACGGCATTGGGTTGATCGACCAATTGCTTCAGGACGGCCTTTAGGCGTTGTTCAAAATCTCCGCGGTACTTGGTGCCGGCGAGCAGCGCACCCATGTCGAGCGCGTAAACCTGGGCATCCGCGAGGACTTCCGGAACCCGACCTTCAACCACCCGCCGAGCTAAGCCTTCCGCGATGGCGGTCTTGCCAACACCGGCTTCGCCCACCAGGAGTGGGTTGTTCTTGCGGCGACGGCAAAGGGTCTGAATCACCCGTTCGACTTCCTTTTCGCGACCGATGAGGGGGTCGATCTTGCCCACCAGGGCTTGCTGATTCAAGTTCTGGGTGTAGCTTTCCAGAGCACCGCCGGCCGCCGGTGTCTCAGATTCGGATTCGCTTTGTTCCGATTCGGACCGGCTCGACGGTGTACCCGCCTGCGGATTCTTGGAAATGCCGTGGGAGATGAAATTCACGACATCCAGGCGCGTGACGTTCTGCCGCTGGAGGAAATACACCGCGTGGGAGTCTTTTTCTCCGAATATGGCCACGAGAACATTCGCACCCGTGACTTCCTTTTTACCGGATGACTGGACGTGAAGAATGGCGCGTTGGATCACCCGTTGGAAACCGAGCGTGGGTTGGGTGTCGATCTCGTCACCACCCTCAACCTTCGGGGTGTGTTCATTGACGAAATTCGTCAATTCCCGACGCAACTCCTCCACGTTGGCGGCGCACGCACGAAGCACCTCCGCTGCGGAGGGGTTGTCGAGGAGAGCGAGGAGCAGGTGCTCGACGGTAATGAACTCATGCCGCTTCTGGCGCGCTTCCACGAAGGCCATATGCAGGCTCACTTCCAACTCTTGGGCGATCATCTTCAGTTTTCCTCCATCACGCATGCCAGCGGATGCTGATGTTGCCTGGCAAAAGAGACGACCTGTTCCACTTTGGTCGAGGCGATGTCTTTTGGAAAGACACCGCACAATCCTATGCCTTCCTTATGGACTTGGAGCATGACCCTTGTGGCACGTTCGCGGTCCATGGCGAAAAATTTCTGCAACACGACGACCACGAAGTCCATCGGAGTGAAATCGTCATTGAGCAGAAGTACCTTAAAGAGCGGGGGCGGTTTTATCCGCGTCCGCTCTGCCTCAAGCACGAAGTGTTCCTGCCGCTTTGTTCCCATGCATTCCATTCTAATCCACGGCCCGCGCGACGCAACTGCGCAGCGTGGCACGGGTCGTGGCAAGAATGCCTCCATACCCGGGCGTTTGGCTATTGCGCTGCACCCCTCCGGCAACACTTTGAAGTGAAAGTGGAGGAGGTGTTGGCCGAGGTGTCCTTGTGGCGCTTGGGCGCGCGCAAATTGCTGTTATGCAACAAGAAATTGCTCGCATTTTTCGTTGACGCCCAATACCCAAGTGCGTAAAAGCTTTTCCGTGCCTTGATGGTGCTGCTACAGACTGGTGCTGCGTGTCGCGTCTTCAAGTCGGGATGATGGTTTTCGCGCATCCTGCAGCCGGGGGCATTTTTCGGGGATTCCCGGTTCGACCAGTAAATCTGAAGGAAACTGCAATATGGCAACTGGCACTGTGAAGTGGTTCAACGATTCCAAGGGTTACGGCTTCATTACGCCGGATGATGGCAGCGAGGATCTCTTCGCCCATTTTTCGGCGATCACGATGAGCGGCTTCAAAACCCTGAAGGAAGGTGAGAAGGTGTCCTTTGAAGTCACCCAGGGTCCAAAGGGGAAACAGGCTGCCAACATCCAAAAAGCCTGAATGAGAGGGTCGTTGCGCTCTCCCACCGGAGGGGCGTAACGAAAAGAGCCGCAGCCATCCGCTGCGGTTTTTTTTCTTCAGTTCAACATTTTCTTTGTGGTGCAGGCGGGCGAATCATGCACTGTTGCGGTGCAGCAATGCAAAAAGCCCTGAGATTGTCAGGGCTTTTCTTGGCGCTCTTCGCAGAGGGCGCGTTACTTCAGCTTTACTTCCTTGTACGGCACATGCTTGCGGGCGACCGGATCGTACTTGTTGAACTCGAGTTTTTCCGGGGTGGTGCGCTTATTCTTGGAAGTGGTGTAGAAATGCCCGGTCCCGGCGGTGGACTCAAGCTTGATTTTTTCGCGAATGCCTTTGGCCATGAGATTCTCCGTCCAGTGCTGGGGCGCTTAGAGCTTGACGCCGTTTTCCCGAAGTTCGGCGACGACGACGTCGATGCCCTTCTTGTCGATGGTCCGCAGGCCCGCGTTCGAAACGCGCAGACGAATCCAGCGGTTCTCGGCTTCGCTCCAGAAGCGGCGGTACTGAAGGTTGGGGAGGAAGCGACGCTTCGTTTTATTGTTTGCGTGGGAAACGTTGTTCCCAACCATCGGCGACTTGCCGGTAACTTGACAGACGCGAGCCATGAGCTGCTCCAGAGATTCGTGTTTTCCTAAACGTTCAATGTTACGCGATTCTGTTTGGTTTGGGCAAGAGCTAGAGAAGGCCGCGTTCTGCAAACGAGACGATTCCTCCGCGCCCGCCAATCACGAAATGGTCGAGGATCTGGACGTCGATCAGTCCCAACGCCATTTTGAGGGTTTGAGTCAGTTGTCGATCTGCCGCACTGGGTTCCGCCAATCCCGAGGGGTGATTGTGAGCGAGGATGAGGTTGGCTGCTCCGTGGTCGAGGGCCAGCTTGACCACGTCCCGGGGGAAGACGCTCGTCTGGGTCAAGGTGCCGCGAAAGAGTTCGCAGGCCTTGATCAGTTGATTCTGCGCATCCAGGAGCAACACCATGAAGACTTCGTGGCCCATCGGGCCTAAGCGCAGCCGTAGCCAATCCCGGGCGGCCTGAGGCGAGGCGAGCAGGTCCCGCTCCTGCATTTCCTCGGCCAGGGCTCGGCGGGCCAGTTCCATGACCGCCTGGAGTTGCGCGTATTTGGCCAATCCGACGCCAGGGATGGCGGCAAAATCTTCCGCGCTGGCATGACACAGCCGACCCAGGCTGCCAAAGTGATGCAAAAGATCGCGGGCCAGTTCGACGGCGGACTTTCCGCGCACGCCGACCCGTAGGAAGAGGGCGAGTAGTTCCCCGTCCGTGAGTTGTCCGGCTCCCAGTTGGAGCAGGCGCTCCCGGGGGCGCTCGCTTTCGGGCCAATCGCGGATTGCCATAGGGTGTAAAATCGGGCGGTTGGATTTCCGGAATATTCTAACGGCATGAGCTGGCTGGCGGAAAAGAACCTCGTACTCGGTGTGACCGGTGGAGTGGCGGCCTACAAGGCCGCGGACCTGGCGCGACAACTGGTCAAGGCAGGGGCTCGGGTCAGCGTGGTGCTGAGTGAAGCCGGGGCGCGTTTTGTATCGGCTGCGACTTTCCAGGCGCTTTCTGGGAATCCGGTATGGACCGACTTGTGGGACGACCGGATGTCCAACAGCATGGCCCACATCGATCTCTCCCGCGGAGCCGACGCGATCCTGATCGCCCCCGCCACGGCGGATGTCATGGCCAAACTGGCGCAAGGCCTGGCGCCGGATCTCCTGACCACCCTTTGCCTCGCTCGCGATTGTCCGCTTCTTGTCGCCCCGGCCATGAATCGCCAGATGTGGGAGCACCCGGCCACCCTGCGAAACGCCGCCCAGCTCAAGGCCGACGGAGTGGTCATTCTTGGCCCCGACCATGGCGAGCAGGCCTGCGGCGAAATCGGCCTGGGCCGCATGCTTGAGCCGGAAGCCCTGCTTGAATTACTGGAGACCTACTTTGCTCCCAAGGTGTTGGCGGGGACGCGCATCGTCATGACCGCCGGGCCGACCTTCGAAGCCATCGACCCGGTGCGGGGTATTACCAACAGCAGTTCCGGGAAAATGGGCTATGCGCTGGCCCGGGCCTGTGCCCAGGCGGGCGCGCAAGTGAACCTGGTCAGCGGTCCCGTCGCCCTCGCGTCACCCCTCGGCGTCGATCGGGTGTCAGTCCAGTCGGCCCTCGAGATGCGAGCGGCGGTGTTGGAGCGAGTGGCTGGTGCCGATGTGTTCATCGGCGTGGCGGCGGTGGCCGACTATCGCCCGGCCACCCAGGCTGAACACAAGATAAAGAAAAGCGGGGAAGCCCTGGCCCTGACCCTCGTGCCGAACCCGGATATTCTGGCCGAGGTGGCGGCCTTGCCCGATGGGCCCTTCTGCGTCGGCTTTGCTGCCGAAAGTCAGAATCTCGACGAATACGCTGCCCGCAAGCGCGCCGCCAAGGGGTTGCCGATGATTGTGGGCAATCTGGTCCAGGATGGACTGGGGGGCGACGAGAATCAGGTCGTGATCTACGACGATCTGGGACGGCATCCTTTGCCCCGGGGCCCAAAGGATCGGGTCGCCAGCCAGATCGTGAGTCACCTGGCCCGCCTCATGAACGCACTCACCTCGCCGGTCACGCCATGCACCACATCGACGTAAAGATCCTGGACCCGCGCCTTCGGGATCACCCCCCGGGGTATGCCACGGCGGGCTCGGCAGGGATGGATCTTCGGGCCTGCGTCGAAGGGCCGGTCACGCTTCATGCCGGTGAAACCGTCCTCGTTCCCAGTGGCTTGGCCATCCATCTGGCGGACCCATCCCTGGCTGCAATGATCCTGCCCCGCTCGGGTCTGGGTCACAAGCACGGTATCGTCCTAGGCAACCTCGTGGGGTTGATCGATTCCGATTACCAGGGGCAGATCTTTGTCTCGGTTTGGAATCGCGGGCGGGAGGCGTTCACCATCCAGCCCATGGAGCGGATTGCCCAACTTGTCATCGTCCCCGTACTGCAGGTGGGTTTTACGGTGGTGGATGACTTCCAGGAAAGCGATCGGGGTGCGGGCGGTTTCGGCAGCACTGGCAAACACTGAGTCATGAACATCCCCACAGGGGTGCACATCCTCCTGGAACGTGAGGGGCGGGTGCTGCTTCAGCGTCGGGCGGGGACGGGCTTCTTCGACGGCCAATACAGCCTTCCGGGCGGCCATGTGGAAGAGGGGGAGTCCCTTTTTCAGACGGTAATTCGGGAGGCCCGGGAAGAATTGGCGATCGACTTGGCGGCCGAGTCCCTGACCCTGATCGGAGCGGTCCATCGCCGTTCAGACACCCACCGCATTGATTTCTTCGTGGACGCCGGCGCATGGCGCGGAGAGCCTTGCATCGCCGAGCCCGATAAGTGCGACCGCCTGGCCTGGTTTGCCCTCGAGGCGTTGCCCGACGAGACTGTTCCCTACATCCGTTCCGCCCTCGGCCAGGCGCGACGTCCCTGGATCATTGAATTTGGGTGGTCTTCTGGAGCCAGTCCCGCGTAATCAACCCAGGGTGTCGGCCCAGATGTTACGGGCCCATGCCTGGGCGAGTCGTCCCTCTTCCGCGCTGGCATTGGTGGAGACTCCGCCAGCGCCTTCAACCGCAAAGAAGCTCCCCCGGGTGGCATCGAATCGAAAGACGGTCACAACATGCCCGGCGCGGTGGTCGTCGATGAAGCTGTAACAGGCATTGACGAGGGCCGGGGGCGGGCGAATCGACGCATAGCCCAGGTCTTGCAGCAGGATCGCAGCGAGCAACTTGCCCTGCTGATTGGCCAGGTGGCCCGATTTGGGCATGCCTGGGGCAGGAAACGCCGCGTCGCCGAGGCAATGGATGTGTTCATGCCCGCGCACGCCGAGGGTCCGCCAATCGACCTCCACCCAGCGGCCATTGACCAGCGGGGGGCCGACGAGATCTACGACGCGCCCGGCCCGCTGGGGCGGAATCACGTTCGCGACATCGGCGTGGACGGTCTCGAAGTCCAGAGACAAGGTCCGGGTTGCCGCGTCGACCTGGCGCAATTCGCTGTTCGGGCGATATTCCAGGATTCCCGAGTACTCCTCAGCGAAATAACGCTGAAAAAATGTCTTTTTGGACTGGATCTCCGGATTGGCGTCGAGCACCAGCAGCTTGGACCGCGGCTTGTGGCGTTTCAGGTAGTGAGCGACCAGACAGGCGCGCTCATAGGGGCCGGGAGGGCAGCGGAATGGGGCGCGGGGGATGTGAAGGGCGACGACGCCTCCGTCTCGCATGGCGGTGAGCTGGTCGCGCAGGAGCTGGGTCTGCGGGCCGGCTTTCCAGGCGTGGGGGAACGTGACCTCCTCGCCGGCGAGCCCGGGGATCTCCTCGGGGAGAAAGTCGATGCCCGGCGCGAGCACCAGGCGGTCATAGCTGAGTCGATCGCCACCGGCGAGCGTCACGGTCCGCCGATCGGGGTCGATCCCGACCGCAGTGTCGAACCGCCCCTCGATCCCCCAGGGGCCGAATAAGCGGTCGTAGCTTTGGGTCAGGTCGACCAAATCAAGCTGGCCGCCGAGCACGCGATTGGACATCGGGCAGGAGATGAATACTGGATGGCGCTCCACCAGGGTGACGGCGACCGATCCAGCGCTCCACAATCGCACATGGCGGGCAAGGGTCGCCCCGGCAAAGCCGCCCCCCACCACTACCACATGCCCGTTGCGCCTCGCCCCAGGCGTGGCGCAGGCACCGAGGGCGGCGCAGAGGGGGAGGCTCCCGAGGTACCTGAGGAAGCTTCGTCGGGAAATCACGGCGCTGTGGCGGGGGGCGGTGGTTGGCGGGAGAACCAGGCGAGGGCGGCATCCACCTCGTCAGGCCGATAGCCTGCCAGCACTTTCAGCATGATCGTGGCGGGACGCCGCCCCTCAATCATGTCGTTCAGGGCAGCCTGGAGACGGGCCTGGGGTCTGCCAGCCAGGGAGGGAATGGCACCTTGGCTGTGGCCATTGGGGCCGTGGCAGGTGGCGCAGGTGGCCGCGAGGGCCAGCGTCGCCCCGTCCTGGGCGGCGGCGACGCCACTCAGGGCTATCGCACCGGCCAGGCTCGCAGCCAGGATAGGGCGAATCATGATCCCCCCACGCCTGTTTCTGCGCCGGTGACGGTCGGATGGGGAGCGGTCGAGAAGCGGTGGGCGAAGCGGAGGTTTTGGGGGTAGGGATAGAAGTCCTCCACGTGCCCTTGCCGAAGCTTGTCCTGCACGCCCTGCCAGAACCGGGGGTCCAGGAGGTCCCGATGGTGCCGGAGGAAGGCTTTCCGAATGCGGGCCTGGCCGAGGAGGAAGGTCGCAAATTCCTCGGGAAAAATGTCCATCGGGCCCGCCGAATACCAAGGCTCCCCGGCAAATTCCATCTCCGGGTAGGGCGCTGGGGGAATGCGCCGGAAGTGGCAGTCGGTCATGTACTCGATTTCGTCGTAGTCGTAGAACACGACGCGCCCATAGCGGGTGACGCCGAAATTCTTCCACAGCATATCGCCGGGAAAAATGTTGGCCGTGGCCAATTCGCGAATCGCGTTGCCGTACTCCTCGACCACCTGGTCGATTTGCTCATCGTTGGCCTGCTCGAGCACGATGTTGAGGGGGGTCATGCGCCGCTCGATGTAGAGGTGCTTGATCACCACGGTGTCGCTTTCGATGTCGAAGGCGGTGGGGGCGAGATCCCTCAGTTCCTCCAGGAGTTCAGGGTGGAAGCGGGACAGCGGCAGGGCAACGTCGGAAAATTCCAGGGTGTCGGCCATCCGCCCAACCCGGTCCACCTGTTTCACCATCTGATACTTGCGCTTGACCGTGGCCCGATCCATGTTCTTCGAGGCGCCGAAGACGTCCTTGATGATCTTGAACACGTAAGGATAGGAGGGCAGGGTGAAGACCAGCATCACCAAACCGCGGATGCCGGGCGCGGCGATGAAGCGGTCGTTGGAATGGCGAAGGTGGGCGATGAGGTCGCGAAAGAACATGGTCTTGCCCTGCTTGCCCAGGCCGAGCATGGTGTAGAGCTCCTGCCGGGGCTTGTTGGGCATGATGGAACGCAGGAACTGGACGTAACCCGAGGGCACTTCCATATCCACCATGAAATAGGCGCGGGACAGTGAAAAGAGGAGCGAAATCCGCCAGGCGTCGAAGAGGACCGTGTCGACATGGAGCTTGCCATTGGCGGCGTGGCGAACGGACACCGCGAAGGGGTACTCCTGGTAGCCATTGACCACCTTGCCGATGATGTAGGCCGTCTTGTTGCGGTAGAAGGGCGAGTAGAGCACCTGGATCTGGCAATTCACCTCCATCGCCGGCCAGCGCCCGCCGAGATATTCCCGCGCGGCGTGGAGGATGTGGCCGACGTCCCGCCCTAGATCGTCGAAGGGGCGCTGCCAGTCGAAGTCTTCGATCACGCGACGAGTCGCACGCCGCAGCCCGCCATCCTGCGGGTAATAGCTTGAATAGACGGGGGGGAATGAGTCGATGTACTCGGTGGAGACCGCCGGACGGGCGAAGATGTAGTCGTTGTTGAAATAGGTCCGGTGGAGAATCTTGCAGCAGACCGAATTGAAGAAGGTCTCGGCGAGCTCCGGTTGTTTATGGTTGAGAAGCAGGCCGATGTAGAGCAGTTTGGCCTGTTGCCAGGTGGCGCCTTGCAGCGACGGTGCGGCGCATTCCCGATGGAGCCGGGCAACGGTCTCGGCCACCCGATCATCGTAAAACTGGACCCGGTCCCGCACGGCATCGAGCTGCGCCTGCCAGTCCGCGGCCTCGAAATCCTCCTTGGCGCGCCGCGTCGTGTCGCGAAAAATTCGGTAATGCCGGTTGAACCCTTCGATGAGAATCTGGGCCATCGCCATGGCTGTGGCGTGCTGACCGAGTGGGGCCTCCATGGTTTCGTCCTCCGGCGGGCGCATTGGGCAACCAGGGTAAGAATCGGGATGCTCCTGGCTACGACCGATGCTAGCACCGCGAGGGTGCGGGCCCAATCCCGGGGTCAGGGCGAATTCGCTCCCCCGTGGCACGGACTTTCGTTTTTGGGTGGCGTCAAATTGTTATAATCACCGACTTCGCGTCAAGCTTGTCGGCGTCGGATGATGGCCCGATCGGCCCTTGCGCGGGACAGGGGGGACTGCCGGCCTGTGAGTTGGCATTCCAGGGTTGAGTTTTTTGGCGGGCGAGATCCGGCCAGGGTGCCTGACCGGGGGCCGTTCGCACGGATTGCCGGCAATAAGACAACTTTACGAGGGAGAGAACGTATGAGTAGCGAACCGACCATCATTTACACCCTGACCGATGAGGCGCCCTTGTTGGCGACCTGTGCCTTCCTGCCGATCATCCGGACTTTTACCGAGCCGGCCGGCATCAAGGTTGAAAAGGCGGACATTTCCGTTTCCGCGCGGGTTCTGGCGGAATTTCCCGAATGTCTGACCGAAGAGCAACGGATGCCGGACACCCTTGCGGAACTGGGCAAGAAGACCCTGGAGCCGGACGCCAACATCATCAAGCTGCCCAACATCAGCGCGTCGGTCGCTCAGCTCAAGGCCTGCATCAAGGAACTGCAGGAAAAGGGCTACAACATTCCCAATTACCCCGAAGTAGCCGCTACAGACGAAGACAATGCGCTCAGGGCCCGCTATGGCAAATGCCTGGGTTCCTCGGTGAACCCGGTACTACGGGAAGGTAACTCCGACCGTCGTGCCCCGGCCGCCGTCAAGAACTACGCCAAGAAGCACCCCCACTCGATGGGCGAATGGAAGCAGTGGTCCCAGACCCACGTTTCCCACATGCAGCAGGGCGACTTCTACCACGGTGAGAAGTCGATGACCCTCGACAAGGCCCGCGACGTGCGCATGGAGCTGATCGCCAAGGGCGGCAAGATCACCGTTCTCAAGCCGAAGGTCTCGCTGAAGGACGGCGAGATCATCGATTCCATGTTCATGAGCAAAAAGGCGCTGTGCGCCTTCTACGAAAAAGAACTGGAAGACTGCCGTCAGTCCGGGATTCTCTTCTCCCTGCACGTCAAGGCCACGATGATGAAGGTGTCCCACCCCATCGTGTTTGGCCACTGCGTCAAGATCTACTACCGGGATGCCTTCGAAAAGCACGGCAAGCTGTTTGACGAGCTGGGCATCAACGTCAACAACGGGATGGTGGATCTGTACGAAAAGATTAAGACTTTGCCGGAATCGCAGCGGGACGAGATCATTCGTGACCTCCATGCCTGCCAGGAGCATCGCCCGCGGCTGGCGATGGTCGATTCGGCCAAGGGCATAACCAATTTCCACTCGCCCAATGACGTGATCGTGGACGCCTCCATGCCGGCCATGATTCGTGCCGGCGGCAAGATGTGGGGGGCCGACGGTAAGCAGTACGACAGCAAGTGCGTCATGCCGGAATCCACCTTTGCCCGCATCTACCAGGAGATGATCAATTTCTGCAAATGGCATGGGAACTTCGATCCCAAGACCATGGGTACGGTGCCAAACGTCGGCCTGATGGCGCAGAAGGCGGAAGAGTACGGTTCCCACGACAAGACCTTCGAAATCGCGGAAGACGGCATCGCCAATATTGTCGATATCAATACCGGCGAAGTGCTGTTGACCCAGAACGTGGAGGCCGGTGACATCTGGCGCATGTGCCAGGTCAAGGATGCGCCGATCCGCGACTGGGTGAAGCTCGCCGTCACCCGTGCCCGCAACTCCGGCATGCCGGCGATCTTCTGGCTGGATCCCTATCGTCCCCATGAGAATGAGCTGATCAAGAAGGTGAGCACGTATCTGAAGGACCACGACACCGCCGGGCTCGACATCCAGATCATGTCCCAGGTCCGCGCCATGCGTTACACCTTGGAGCGTGTCGTCCGCGGCCTCGACACCATCTCGGTGACCGGCAACATCCTCCGTGACTACCTGACCGACCTTTTCCCGATCATGGAACTCGGGACATCGGCCAAGATGCTCTCCATCGTTCCGCTCATGGCTGGCGGCGGCATGTACGAGACCGGGGCCGGCGGCTCTGCTCCGAAGCACGTGCAGCAACTGACCCAGGAAAACCACCTGCGCTGGGATTCGCTCGGCGAGTTCCTTGCCCTGGCGGTTTCGATGGAGGACCTGGGCATCAAGACCGGCAATGGCAAGGCGAAGTTGCTCGCCAAGACTTTGGATGCTGCCACCGGCAAGTTGCTCGACAACAACAAATCGCCGTCGCCCAAGACCGGTGAGCTCGACAACCGCGGCAGCCAGTTCTATCTGGCGATGTACTGGGCCCAGGAACTGGCCGCCCAGACCGAGGACAAGGATCTGGCCGCCAACTTTGCGCCGCTTGCCAAGGCGCTGGGTGAGAGCGAGGCACAGATCGTTGCCGAGCTGAAGACGGTGCAGGGCAAGCCTGTGGATATCGGCGGGTACTACAAAGCCGACCCGGCTAAGTGCAAGGCGGTCATGCGCCCGAGCGCAACCCTGAACGCAGCCCTCGCCGCTGCACGGCGCTGAGTGGGTCAGCGGCCTTGCGCCGCACGATGAAAAAGCCAGGGGCGACCCTGGCTTTTTTGTTTTCCTCGTCGGCGACCCGGTTGCCGGTACGTCTTGGGTGGTTGGCAAAATGGGCCATAATGAATCCAGGGCATACCCAGGCGTGGGGCTATTGCGAGGCCCGCGGCGTTGGGCATTTCCGCCATATTCCTAAGGTTCTTCAAAGAGGGAGCGGCCATGAGCAAATCGCATATCAAGGCTCCGGCTGGGGGCCAGACCATCGTCCCGGGGCAACCGGTTCCCGATAATCCGATCATTCCCTTTATCGAGGGAGACGGTATCGGCATCGACATCACGCCGGTGATGGTCAAGGTCATTGATGCGGCGGTCAGCAAAGCGTATGGGGGCAGTCGCAAAATCCACTGGATGGAGGTCTATGCCGGGGAAAAATCCACCCAGATTTATGGCCCGGACGAATGGCTGCCTAAGGAAACCTTCGATGCCCTGAAGACCTATTCCGTCTCAATCAAAGGGCCAATGACCACGCCGGTAGGAGGCGGCATTCGTTCCCTCAACGTCGCACTGCGGCAGGAACTCGATCTCTATCAATGTGTGCGGCCGGTGCAATATTTCAGCGGCGTCCCCTCCCCGTTGAAGCACCCGGAACTGGTGAATATGGTGATCTTTCGGGAAAACACGGAGGATATTTATGCAGGGATCGAATGGGCCGCCCTCTCGGACGGCGCCAAGAAAGTCATTGGCTTTCTGCGGGACGAAATGGGGGTGAAGAAAATCCGCTTCCCGGAGACTTCGGGTATCGGCATTAAACCGGTTTCCATCGAAGGCACGACCCGTCTCGTGCGGGCGGCCCTCCGCTACGCCGTGGCCAACGACCGCAAGAGCGTCACCCTTGTCCACAAGGGCAACATCATGAAATTTACGGAAGGCCTGTTCCGTGACACCGGCTACAAGGTCGCCCAGGACGAGTTCGGGGCAGAGCCCATCGATGGCGGGCCATGGTGCAAGTTCAAGAATCCGACCACGGGGCGCGAGATTGTCGTCAAGGACGCCATCGCCGACGCATTTCTCCAGCAGATCCTGCTGCGGCCGGCGGAATACGATGTGATCGCCACTCTGAATCTCAATGGCGACTACATCTCCGACGCCCTCGCGGCCCAGGTGGGCGGGATCGGCATCGCCCCGGGGGCCAACATTTCCGACCAATACGCCTGCTTCGAGGCCACCCACGGCACAGCGCCCAAGTATGCGGGGCTGGACAAGGTGAACCCGGGCTCGCTGATCCTCTCCGCCGAGATGATGTTGCGTCACCTAGGCTGGACCGAGGCCGCGGATCTCGTCATCCATGCAATGGAGGCGGCTATCGGCGACAAGGTGGTGACCTATGATTTTGCGCGCCTGATGGAAGGCGCCACGGAGGTGAGTTGCTCGGCCTTCGGCGAGGCGATGATCGCGCGGATGTAAGGGCCGCGGGGTGAGGCCGCCCCGGCGGGCGGCCCCCCCCGTGGGGTTCAGGCGGGTACCGCCTCCGCAACGTATTCCTGGATCAGGGCGAGCAATTCCTCTTCCCGGTAGGGTTTGCCGAGGTAGTGGTTGGCGCCGATCTCCCGTGCGTAGCGCTGGTGCTTTTCGGCCAGCCGCGAGGTGATCATGATGACCGGAACGGAAGCAAGTCTCTGGTCCGCCCGAATGTTGCGCAATAGATCGAAACCATCCATGCGCGGCATCTCAATATCGGAGAGGATGACCTGCGGGACCTCTTCGAGGAGTTTCTCCAGCGCATCCACGCCATCCTTGGCGGTCAACACCCGATAACCTTCCCGCTCCAGCAGGCGTCCGGTGATCTTGCGCACGGTCAGCGAGTCATCGACGATCAAGACCGTGGGTTGGGTGATGACGGGTTCCGGCGCGGCAAATTGCACCCGCTCGGTGGGCTCATCCACTTGGCGGCGGCTGGCGAGGGCAACCGGGTTGAGGATGAGGACGATCTCCCCGTCGCCGAGCACCGTAGCCCCCGACACGCCAACGATGCGCGCCAACTGCGGCCCGGCATTCTTCACCACGATTTCCTGATTGCCCCGCAGCCCATCCACGTGGAGGGCCAGGGTCTGGGCGCCGGCGCGTAGCAAAAGGACCCAGTTCGTGCGGTGGAGCTCTGGCTGGCTCTGGCTGTCTCCCAGAAGGCGCGGCAGGTAGCGGTAGGCGAAGGCGTCGCCCATCCACTCAATGGCGCCTTCATTGCGCAGACGGGTCAGGGCCTCAGGCTTCATTTCCATCACCTGAGCCACCATGCTGGATGGAATCGCATAGGTGCGCTGGGCGGCCTGGACCAGCAGGGACTGAGTGACGGCCAAGGTGAGGGGAAGATAGATGCGGAAATGCGTGCCCTGGCCCAGGCGACTCTTCACGTCGATGCGCCCCCCTACGGCGGCAGTTTCCGCCTTGACCACATCCATCCCCACGCCGCGTCCCGACAAGGTCGACACGCTGCCGGCGGTGGAGAATCCGGGAACGAAGATCAGATTGGTGAGCCGCTTTTCATCGGCGGATTCATCGTCGGCCAGGAGCCCCTGGGCCCGGGCCTTGGCTAGAATTCGCTCGAAATTGAGGCCCGCGCCGTCGTCGGTGAGATCCAGAACGATTTCATTTCCTTCCTGGCTCACCGACAGGCGGATTTCACCCATCTCCGCCTTGCCGCCCGATCGTCGTTCAGCCGGTGTTTCGATACCGTGGGCCACCGCATTACGTAGCAAATGCTCCAGCGGGGCGGTCATGTGTTCCAGCACTCCGCGGTCGATTTCAATGCGGCCACCCTTCAGGTCCAGGCTTGCCCGCTTGGCTTGATCCTTGGCGCTTTGGCGCACCACCTTGTGCAGGCGGTCGGCCAGGGTATCAAAACGCACCATGCGCACTTGCATCAGGGATTGCTGCAACTCCCGCGACAGGCGGGCCTGGCTGTTTACCGCGGCATCGGCGCTGTCGAGATTGCGCAGCAGGTTTTGCTGGATCGTCGTGACGTCGCCGACGCTCTCGGCCATCATCCGGGTCAGTTCCTGCAGGCGGGTATAGCGGTCCATTTCCAGGGGATCGAAATCCCCATGGTGGGTTTCAGCCTGGGCCATGCGGGATTGCATCTGCACTTCCGCCTGGATTTCGATTTCCCGCAACTGATTGCGCAGGCGGATGACGTTCTCGGTGAGATCCAGGAGGGAGCGCCGCAGACCGCGTAGCTCGCCCTCCACCCGGGTCCGGGCGATGCCAATTTCGCCCGCTTCGTTGACGAAGCGGTCCACCATGTCCGCCCGTAATTTCAGGACCGCGGCACCCGCGCCGGCGGGCTCGGCATCCATAGGCGCCGGCGTCAAGGCGGGTGAAGACGAGTCAGCTTGCGCGGTGGTATCGGTCGCCGGCTTACCCAGGGCGCCCAGCATCTGCTCGGCGCCGTCCATGGCGTTTTCGATCTCCTCCACCAGCGCCTCGGTGGCCGTGCCGTCGGCGCCCTCCAGGCGATTTTCCACCTGGTGCAGGAATTCTCCCAGCTGCATGGCGCCGGCCATCCGGGCGCTACCCTTGAAGGTGTGGAGGAGGCGGGAGATGGCCACGAGATGGCGCGGATCCTCAGGGTCAGCCTGCCAGGTCCGCAGTCCCGACCGGATTTGGGCCAGCAACTCGTCGCCCTCCTCCTTCAGGATCACCAGGAGTTGAGTGTCGATGTCGTCCACCACATGGATGGCCTCGTCCTCCTCGACCTTGGCGGCAGCGGGGGCAGGGGGTGGCACCTCCGGCGAAGCGGCAACGGGTGGGGCTGCTGGAGTCGCAGTCAGTGCGGCATCCACCGCGGGCGCCATGGCTGTCTCCGGCTCTGCGCCCGGGATGGCTTCCAGCCCCTGGATCAGATCCGGCGCGTCATTGGGCAGGCGCTGCTCGGCAACCTCCTCGACCATCAAATGGAGTCGCCGTGTGGTCGTTTCGAGAAGGTCGATTTCCGCTGTGGTGGGCGTCGTGCGGGTATCCACCAGTCGCTCCAGGGCGTGCTCCAACGCCCGGGCGAGGTGCTGGGCGGACTCGACGTGAGTGGTGCCTGAAATGCCCCCGAGGGTGTGGGCGGCGCGGACGGCCGCCTCCGAAAGCGGCAGATCTGGATTGCTTCGGAGGTGCCCCAACTCGCGCCCAAGCACGTCGAGATGCTGGCGGGCTTCGGCGAGGTAGAGCGCGTGGAGGGCGCTGGGAATTTCTTCGCCGCCCAATCGAATCGACTCGGTGTCGCCGTTCGGGGCCGGGGGCTCGGCGCCAGCCGCGATGGCAAGTGCTTCGACCGATTCAATGCTGAGATCCAAATCGAGGGGAAAGTCCATCGCCGGCGCCGACAGATCTTCAGCAAAGTGATCGTCCCTGGCCTCGTTCGCCGGGCTCTCGAAGGCGAACTCGGCAGGGAGGTCGTCGCCCAATTCGGGGGCGAGAGCGATCTCCTCGATGTCCTCTTCGACGGCGAGGGGGGAGGGTGCGGCGGTACTCTGATCCAACGGCCCGACGTCCAGGGACTCCAGTTCGCTCAGATCCAGAGTCAGGTCACCTTCCCAAGCCAGTGGCTCGGCTGGCTGAGCGATTGCTGGTTCCTCCGCGATGTCCGTGGCGTCGATCACCGGTTCATCGGCGATGGCATCGGGCTCGGAATCGCTAAGCACCGATTCGAGCGTCAAATCCATGGCTGGCGCCATCTCGACCACCGGCTCCACAGTGATCGGCTCGGGTTCTGGGCCTTCTTCCAGCACAAGGTCCAGATCTGCGAGATCGATCGAAAGCGCTTCCAGGGCCAGATCCGGAGTGGGGGAGTCCGCAGCATTGGGCACAGCGAGGGGTTCCACCTCGGGAGCCGCTGTTTCCGGCGCGGGGGGAGTGGATGGAGTGCTTTCACCCGAGTTGCGTAGGCGTTCCGCTTCGGCCACCAAGTCGCCGGCGTCCCGCCATGCGGGCCCTCCGGCTCCCAGCTGGGCGATCCAGGCGGCGAACAGCGTGCGGGCTTGGCCAACGAGGGCGTGGAGTTCAGGAGTCGGCGTCCACTCGGCCTGGAGCCAGCGGTTGAGGGTCTGCTCGAGGGCCCAGGCGGTTTCCCCCAGGTCCTTGAGACCGACCATCCGGCCGCTGCCCTTGAGCGTGTGAAATCCGCGCCGGATGGTGGTCAGGGCCCCCGTGTCGGCCGGATTGGCGATGGACAGCTCCAGTTGAGCGGAAAGGGTCTCCAGGACCTCGTGTGCCTCTTCCACGAAGATCGCAAGCAACTCGGCGTCCAGGGCCTCTTCCGGGGCAGCCATCAGAGCCTGAGCCTGGGCGGAAGGCGCAGGAATCGGGATGGCGGCCGGCTCGATGTCTTCATCATCGTCGGCAGAGATTGCGGAGGCAGGGGGTGCCGTTGAGACGGGCTCTTGCACCACGGGCGCCGGCGTGATGACGGGCTCCGGAGCCTCGTGGATCTCGTCGGCCGGCGGCGGGGCCGCGTCCGGCAGGAAGTCGGCTAGGCGGGCCGGGCCCCGACGGGCGGCGTCAAGGAAAAAGCCGAGGGCGGAAAGCCGATGGGCGAGAGTTTCGAATCCCTCCGCGTCCGGGGGCTGACTGCCGTCTCGATAGGATTTGACGGTCGCGGCGGCCGCCAGAATGACTTCGCGGGGGGCCGGATCGTCGAACAGGGAGAACGCGCCCGCTAGTTGGGCGAGGGGGGCGTCGAGGTCCGCCAGCCTTTCTGGCCGTCCCGGGTCACGGAAGTAGGCATCCAGGCCCTGCTCGACGTCGGAGAGTGTGGCCATGAGCTCACGCGCCAGGTTCGACGCGGCGTGGCGTTCTTCCACCTCGCGAGCCGCCTGATGGGCCGGAGCATGGGATTCTTCGGCGGGTACCCCGCCCGCCATGTAGATGCGAATCCGCTCACGGGCATGGGCCACCCGATCTTGCGTCGCTGCGTCTTGCTGTGGGGTGCCGAGAATGACGTCGGGCAGCAGGAGGGCTCCCGCGACCTCCAGGGCCATGGGCGGGGTGAGCGCCAGGGGGTCCCGCCTCAGCCAGTCGGCAAAGCCAACAAGGGTGTGCGTCCATTCAGTCAGCAATGGTCGTCCCAGGGTGCTGGCCTGACTGGCGGCTTCCTGTATCGCTGCGGCGAAGTGAGTGAGCGCGACCGCCTTGCCGCTAGAAAAATCGTCCCAGGCGTCCCGGGCCGCCAGAAGGGTTTCGCGGAATTTCTTGGCCAACGGTGCAAGGTGCACCTCTGCGACGTCGCTGCCGTTCGCTGCGAGAAGACCATCGAGCTGAAACGAATCGCGGACGAGGCGTTGATGGGCGGTGATCGAGGGGCGCACCGCGACGTGGTGCAGGAGTTCACGCATCAGGCGCTCGATGGCCATCGGGGACCCGGAGACGAGGCGGCGCATCTGGGCATCCAAGCGGGTGCAGAGCTTGCGATCAGTGGCCAGGTCCTGGCCGGGGGCCGCCACGAGGGAGTCGAAGAAGGCGAGGCTGGTCCACCACAGCTTGCGCGCGCCGGGTGCGGAGTAGAGCTGTTCGATTCCCGCGACAGCGTCGCGCATTTCCGTGGGGCCCTGGGGATCCTGGGGGGCGCGGAGCCACTTGAGCAAACCGCGCTCGAAGCGGCTGCGCCAGCCTTTGAGGGCTCGCTGGTCTTCGTCCGGCGTCGCGGCGATGGCCGGGGGTTCCCGCCGGGGTGGATTTTGACTCAGGTCCGGGTAAAACAGATCCGCTGCCGAACCGTCGTCGCCCTTGGCGCGGGCAAGCTCGGCATAGAGGCTGGCAAGGCGCAGCGGCTGATCCGGTGCACCCTGGGCGAGTTCATCGAGATAGTTGCCGGTGGCGGCGAGGCCGCGACCGAGGAGTTGGAGCTTTTCCGGGGTTGCAGGGTGCTCACCTTTGGCCAGGGCACTCGCGAGCCGATCGACGGCTTCCGCGAATTGCGCGAGGCCGTCCAGGCCGACGATCGATAGGGCGCCGCGGGCCTGGTGGATGTGGACCTGAGCGGACTGCAGCGCAGCGCCCGGCTCGGGGGCGCTGGCGGCTTCTGCGATGGCGATGCGGGCCCGTTCCAGGGCGAGATCGATCTCGCCCTTCACCCAGTTGAGGGGGCCGAGATCAGGTTGGGGTGCGGGGAACGTCATGGACAGCCTCTTACCTTGGAGGGTAGCCGGTGGGGCTTAAACTTTGAATCCTGAGACCGACCCTTTGAGTTCGATGGCCAGGTCCGCCAATTGACCAATAGATACCGCCGTCTGCTGGGTGCCGAGGGTGGTCTGCTCGGTGATGGAGCGGATATGCTTCATGCTCTCGGCCACTCGGGTGGCTGATGCCGCTTGTTGCTGAATCTCGCCAGAAATCTCTTCGATGAGGCGAGCGGTTTCAGACGACACGTCACCAATTTCTGCCAGGGCACGGCCGGCGGCATCGGAAAGTTCGGCCCCAGCCACCACGTCGCGGGTCGCATTTTCCATGGCGCCTACTGCGTCCTTGGTGTCGGTCTGAATCGTTTTGACGATCGCGGCGATTTGTTTGGTGGCTTCGCCCGAACGCTCGGCCAATCGCTGCACCTCTTCCGCGACCACCGTAAAGCCGCGGCCCGCTTCCCCCGCCGAGGCTGCCTGAATGGCGGCGTTCAGGGCGAGGACGTTGGTTTGCTCGGTGATGTCTGAGATCAACTCGACGATTTCCCCGATTTCCTGGGAGGATTCGCCGAGGCGCTTGATGCGCTTGGAGGTTTCCTGGATCTGTTCCCGGATGTCGCTCATGCCGCGAATGGTGTCTTCCACGGCTGAGGCGCCCTTTTGGGCCGCCTCGAGAGACCGGCGGGCGACGTGGGCGGATTCCAGTGCACGTTGTGACGAGTCGGACATCGACTGCGCCATTCGATGCACGGTGGCGCCGGCTTCCTCGATCTCGAGGGATTGGCGTCCGGTGGCTTCGATCAGCTGAGTCGAGGTGTTCTGGGCGGATTCGGTGGCCGACGACACGCGACTCGCCGCGTCGTTGATGCGCCGGACCAGGACGGAGAGTTCCTCGATGGTGTAATTCACCGAATCGGCAATGGCGCCGGTAATGTCTTCCGAGACCGTGGCGCGAATCGTGAGGTCGCCATCGGCCAGATCGCCCATCTCGTTCATCAGCCGCAAAATGGCCTGCTGGGTCTGGTTGCGCTCGTTTTCGGCGACCTGGCGCTGGTTGTCCGTATCCTGCTGGCGATGGGCGAGGTCGTTGTTATAGGTTCGTGCCATCACAGCGAGAATGCCCAAGGCGCCCAACCCGGCAATCATGAGGAGAAGGTTGGCGGGACTCAGAAGGCTACCTTGCCGAGCATAGCTATCGGCCAGCGCTTGGCTGCGTTCCAGAAGGCCCGTGGATTCACCAAAAATTCGGCTGCCGGCTTGTTTCGCCTGGACCAGCCGCTGAACGTTGCCCAGGATGCCGCCCACGGCCGCCAGGCTGTCCTTGGCGGCCCCGTCGAGGTCTTCGATCTTGGCGCGCAATTCCCCGTCACCGCCCATTTGGCGCAGTTGGCCCAGCAAATCGCGGAGGGTGTTGGTGTCCTTGCCGAGCAGGAAAGCAACTTCCGGATCGACGGCATCCGCCACCATCAAGCCGTTGGCGTTTTTGGCCACGCGCTGGGTGAGCATCACGACACGGTTGGCCGTGGCAATTTCCCGCGGGCCGGCTCCGCTCTGGAGCTTCAATGCCGCAACCTGTTCGGAGAGTTCGAGGAGCTGCGGATTCTTGGCATTGATCGTGGCGACCGATTGATTCAAGGTCGTGAGGTTCTTTTCCTGTTCCAACAACTGGCCGGCGTCTTTGTCAGTCTTTGCCCAGGTCGTCCCCAGATTTTCCAAGGCGTCGTTGCTGCCGTAGCTGCCGAGGTGCTCGAGAAGGCCGTTGAATCGGGTTCGTGCGTCCTTGAGCTCCGCGAAGGCCGCGGCGTTGCCCTGGATCGCCAACTGCGCCGATTTGGCGATCTGCTGGGAAAGGGTTTGCAATTGGCCTGCACCCTCGACCTGTTCGGTCGCGCGGGTGGCGCTGCGAGTTTGATAGACCAGGAGCCCGGCGATGAACAGCACCACGATACCGAGGATCGTGCCCTGGAGCCGCAGTTGCGAGGCGACGCCGCCCGGCTTACCCGCGATCTTCGGCCGAGCCAGGGGATCGGCCCGGGAGGCGGCGGCCGGGGTGTTTTCCATGATCGTGGTGTCGGATCCGGGGGCCGCAGGCTCGGATTTGTTGCCGAAGAAGCTGGCGAGTTTGAGTTCCATGGGTGGGGGCTCCGCTTGAAGGTGGGCCGGGCTGGACTCGGGGAGGTTTACTCCGCGACGCCAACTTCGAGGAATCGGGGTTGAACGAGGAGGGCCGCAATGTCGAGCTGGCGCCAGACTTTGGATTGGACGTCGATGAGGCGATGCCCGATCCAGGGGGCGAGTTCGGTATCGGGCGAGGCGGCAGGGGCCGGATCAAATTCGTCGGGATTGCGCAGTCCGGTGGTCCGGCCGACCAGCAATGCGGTGTTGATGCCGTGTCGGGCGCCAACCAGGACCAGCCGGGCCTGACCGCCGATCGGGGTCAGGGGGCCGCCGTTGAAGGCGCTGAAATCGATCACTCCATACAACGTACCGCGGACATTGGCCAGGCCGCGGAAATAGGCCTGGGTCAGGGGCACCTCGGCCAGGGGCGGAACAGGGAGGATCTCTCCCGCCTCGGCAAGGGACATGACCCAGGGTTCATCGCCGGCCGAGATCCCCAGCAGGGTGCGGCGATCGGTGACCCCGGTCTCGTTGAGGCGACGGACCAGGTTTTCCTGGAATTCGCGAAGGCTGATGCGACGGGACATGGTTTTAGGCCATCCCCTGAATGCGGGCCAGCAACTCGGGAAGGTTGACCGGCTTGACCATGTAGTCATAGGCGCCTTGCCGCATGCCCCAGATCTTGTCGGTCTCCAGCCCCTTGCTGGTGCACATGATGATGGGAATGCTGCGGGTCGCCTCGTCCCGCGAAATGGTGCGTGTGGCCTGGTAGCCATTGATCCCCGGCATCACGACGTCCATCAGGATGAGGTCAGGCAGCTCGCTCTTGCTCTTGGTGACCGCCTCTTCGCCATTGTCGGCCGTCACGACCTGGAACCCCTGCTTGCTGAGGAAATCCGTCAGGGCGAATCTTTCGGTCGGGGAGTCGTCGACCACGAGAATCTTGTTGATCGGCATGTTGGTATTCCTGTCGATTAGGCGTGATTCGGCGCGTGGGCGGCCACGGCCTTGAGGAGGCTGTCTTTGGTGAAGGGCTTGGTGAGGTATTCGTCCGAACCAACCATCTTGCCCCGGGCTCGATCGAAGAGGCCGTCCTTCGACGAGAGCATGATGACTGGGGTGGTTCGTAGGCGATTGTTCTTCTTGATGAGCGCGCAGGTCTGATAGCCATCCAGCCGCGGCATCATGATGTCGAGGAAAATCACGTCCGGGAGGTGATCCGTGATTTTCGCGAGGGCATCGAATCCGTCCTCCGCGAGGAGGACCTGGCAGCCTGCCTGGCCCAGAAAGATTTCGGCGCTTCGCCGGATGGTGTTGCTGTCGTCAATCACCATCACCTTCAGTCCGCTCAATTCCACGGTCATCGTCCTATCAAAAGCCTGGGGGCGGAGCCCATGCTCCGTCTGGATTTCGATGGGATTACGGCCGGGAACTGACAGCCTTTAGGGTGTCAGCCGGGGAGCGGCTTGGCGGATGGCGCCTAAATCTCCACCATCTCGAAGTCTTCCTTGCGGGCCTGGCATTCGGGGCAGGTCCAGTTCGGGGGGAGGTCGTCCCAGCGCGTGCCGGGAGGGATTCCGTCATCGGGCAAGCCCGCGGCTTCGTCATAGATGAAGCCGCAAATCAGGCACATGTAGGTCTTGAAGGGTGCATCAGCCATGGCGCCAGGGGGGTGTGACCATTACAATCGAGCCCATCTTACCCCAATTGGTCGCGTCCGCCGGCGCGGCGGGAGATTCCGCCATGATGCGTTCCATACCGCCGACGCCCCCTGTAGCCTTGACCATCGCGGCAACGGACCCTACGGGCGGAGGTGGGCTGCAGGGGGACGTGATTACCCTGGCTAGCATGGGGTGTCATCCGCTCTCGGTGGTGTCGGCCGTCTGTCTTCGCGATACGGAAAATGTGGCAGACCTTCTCCCATTGTCTGCACCGCTCCTTGCCAAGCAGGCGCGTCTACTTCTCGAAGACGTGGCGGTGCGGGCCTTCAAGGTGGGGGTCCTGGCCACGCCGGAGAATGTCGCCGCGACCGCAGAGATATTGTCAGATTATCCTGGCGTGCCAGTGGTGGTGGAATCCGAACTGGGGCGCTTGCCGAGTGCCGCCCTGGCGGGCGATCGCCTGATCTCCGTACATTGTGAGTTGCTGCTCCCCCTCGCGACCGTTCTGGTCGTGGCCCAGGCGGAGGCGCAGAGATTGGCCATGGTCCTCGCCGGGGACGATGAATTGCCAGATGTGGATACGGCGATCTCCCGGCTCTGTGAATCCGGGGTCGGTCATGTATTGCTGACCGGATCCGCCACGCCGGGGCCCCAGGTGGTGAATGTCCTGTACGGCAAGGAGGGGGTTATCCGGACTGATCCCTGGTCGCGGCTCCCCGAGCGCTACCTGGGGGCGGGTAATACCCTGTCCGCAGCGTTGACCGGGGCTCTCGCCCACGACATGTCCATCGCTGATGCGGTGGGTGAGGCGGAGGAGTTTACCTGGCAAACATTGGCCTCCGCCTTTCGGCCCGGCATGGGCAAGTCCCTGCCCAACCGCTTTTTCTGGCTGCAGGCGGAGAATGCAGATGGGGCGGCCTGAACTGCGCGAGGGCTTGTACCTCGTGACACCGGATTGGACCGATACCCCGCTTCTGGCACAGAGGGTTGCCCAGGCCTTGACCGGCCGACCTGCCTTGCTGCAGTACCGCAGCAAGTCGCTGAACCCGGCGTTGCGGCTGGAGCAGGCCAGATGCCTGCACCGCTTGTGCCAGGAAGCCGGGGTGCCCATGATCATCAACGATGACCTCGAACTCCTAAGCGCTGTCGGTGCTGACGGATTGCACATCGGTCGTGACGATGGTGACCCGGCCGCCCTGAGGACGGCGCTGGGGGACGATCTGATCCTTGGCGTGTCCTGCTACGACGATCTGGCTCGCGCTGTGTCCGCTCAAGCCGCCGGGGCCGATTATGTCGCCTTCGGAGCAGTGTTCCCTTCGTCCACCAAGCCCAATGCAGTGCCGGCCTCCCCGGAGTTGCTCGCGCGTGCCCGTCGCGAACTGGTGTGTCCGGTCGCGGCCATCGGGGGCATTACGCTGCCCAGGGCCGGCGAAGTGGTGACGGCGGGCGCCCATCTCCTGGCGGTCATTTCCGATGTGTTCGAGGATCCCGATCCCGCGGCCCGCGCAGCGTCCTATCGCCATCTCTGGCCGGCCGGATCCTTGCCCAGCTAGATCAAGGTATTTTGGAAGAAGAAAGAGGATTTACGAATGAGTCGTAACGAGGAGCTTTTTTTGCGCGCCCAGCGCACGATTCCCGGAGGGGTCAATTCACCGGTGCGAGCTTTCCGTTCAGTGGGCGGGACGCCGCGTTTCATTGGGCGAGCCAAGGGGGCGCGGGTCTGGGATGCCGACGGCAAGGCCTACCTCGATTACGTTGGCTCGTGGGGGCCGGCAATTACGGGCCATGCGCATCCAGAGATCGTGAAGGCGGTGCAGGAGGCGGCGACACGGGGACTCTCCTTCGGGGCACCTTGCGAGGCCGAAGTGGAGATGGCCGAGCTTCTCTGTGAGCGGTTGCCCAGCCTCGAGATGGTGCGCCTCGTGAGTTCCGGCACCGAGGCGACCATGAGTGCGATTCGCCTCGCCCGGGGATTTACCGGGCGGGACGCCATCGTCAAGTTCGAAGGCTGCTACCACGGTCACGCCGATAGTCTGTTGGTCAAGGCCGGATCCGGCGCCCTGACCTTTGGTCATCCGTCCTCCAGCGGGGTGCCAGCGGACTTCGCGCGGCATACCCTGGTGCTGGATTACAACGACTGCCAGGGCCTTGAAGACATCTTTGCCGCCCGGGGGGATCAAATCGCCGCAGTGATCGTCGAGCCGATTGCCGGCAACATGAACCTCATCATGCCCCGGCCGGAATTTCTGGCCGCATTGCGCCGTCTCTGCACAAAACATGGCTCTATACTCATCTTCGATGAGGTGATGACCGGATTTCGTGTCGGCCCCCGAGGGGTTCAAGGTCTTTTGGCCATCGAACCCGACCTCACCACCCTCGGCAAGGTCATCGGCGGCGGGATGCCCGTGGGGGCCTTCGGCGGCCGGCGGGACATCATGTCGCAGATCGCGCCCCTGGGTCCGGTTTATCAAGCCGGCACGCTGTCGGGCAGTCCGGTTGCTGTGGCGGCGGGCCTGGCCTCGCTACGCCTCGTGGCGGCCCCTCGCTTCTACGATCAGCTGGAGGTGCGGACTCGTCAATTGGTGGAAGGCTTGATCGCCGCCGCCGTCGAGGCCGGGGTGACCTTCAGTGCCCAATCCGTGGGCGGTATGTTCGGCATCTATTTTTCCGAACACTGCCCGGCCACCTACCAGGAAGTCATGGCAACCGACCGGGAGGCGTTCAACCGCTTCTTCCATGCCATGCTGGAAGCCGGCCACTTTTTCGCCCCCTCAGCCTTCGAGGCCGGATTTGTTTCCTCCGCCCACGGCGAGGAGGACATTGCGGCAACCATCGAAGCCGCCAAGGTGTATTTCAGTTCAGGCGAGGCTTAGTCTCCAGGCGCCGAGGCCGGGTCCGATTGTGAACCCGGTCTCGAGAATCGATTTTCGGCAATTTCAGTGACGGCCAAAGGAGTGCGAAAGCACGGCGGACCCAGGCAAAGAAAAAGGGCTAGGCACTTGCCTAACCCTTTGTTTTTGGTCGGGGAAAGAGGATTCGAACCTCCGGCCCCTGCGTCCCGAACGCAGTGCTCTACCAGGCTGAGCTATTCCCCGAAAACGCCGTGCAATCAGTACGCCCGATTGACCGCGAAAGCGCACAATTCTAGCAGCGCGTCCTTGTAAATGGAAGGGCGAAGGCCGGAGAGGAATGCTCGCGCGAGGGCGGCTTCCCGGGCGGCATGCTCGCGCGTCACATCCAGGGCGCCGGTCGCCTTGATGGCTGCGAGGATCTCCGGGAAGGCCTCGCGGCCACCGTCGATAATGGCCTGGCGCACCAGGTGGGCCTGTTCTGGAGTGCCCTGTTGCATGACGTGGATGAGGGGCAGGGTGGGTTTGCCCTCCGCGAGGTCATCGCCGACGTGCTTGCCAGTCTCGGCTTCGTCTGCGGAATAGTCGAGGACGTCGTCGATGAGCTGGAAAGCCGTGCCGATGTGCTTGCCAAAGCTCGCCAGCGCGTCTTCGAGGGACGGGTCGGCATGGCCAAGGATGCCGCCGAGCCGCGTGGCCGCTTCGAAAAGTTTGGCAGTTTTAAAGCGAATCACGCGCAAATAGTCTTGGATGTCGACGTCGGCGTTGTGGCAGTTGAGAAGCTGCAGCACCTCCCCTTCGGCGATGACGTTGGTGGCGTCGGCGAGAACTTCCATCACTCGCATGCTGCCCACCGTGACCATCATCTGGAAGGCGCGGGAATAAAGAAAATCCCCCACCAGGACGGAGGCCGCATTGCCAAACATGGCGTTGGCGGTCTGGTGCCCCCGCCGCAGATCAGATTCGTCCACCACGTCGTCATGCAGCAAGGTGGCGGTGTGAATGAATTCCACCACGGCTGCCAGGACCAGATGATGCGGCCCCTGGTAGTCCATCGCGCCGGCCGTGAGCAGAAGCAGTGCCGGGCGCATACGCTTGCCGCCGCTTTGGATGATGTATTCCGCGACCTGCCGGACGAGAACGACGTCCGAATGCAGACGTTCACGGATGACGCCGTCCATGGCAAGCATATCCGCGGCGATAGGGGAATAAATTTGCTGGAGGGACACGATGCAGTGAAACAGCGCTCAAAAGTTAATGTTGGCGCCGCCGATGGGCGCTGCCCCTGCACCCCGCAATTCCTGTGTCGGAATCGCCGGTTCCACCGTGAGGATGGAGGATGCGTCGAAGCCCTACAGCCGTGCCCGCGGCACCGAGGGCGGGATGGTAGGCCTTCGGGTGTGGGTGGGTCAAGGTGGCGCGCGAGGATTCTTTTGCGCGAGGGGTGCTTGAGTGGGCCCGCGGGTAGTGCTGCCTCGCGTTTCCCGATGCACTGAAATCTGACGGCATCGCCTGTGGCAGGATGGCGACAAAGATGTCGCAGGAGGGCAAGGGAGATGGGTGGTTCATGTCGGCTGTTGGGGCACCGGGGCGCCATCCTGCCAGCGGGCCGGCCGTATCAGAACAGTCTTGCAGCCTTCGAGTTGGCGCTGCGGGTTGCCGATGGTTTTGAGTCGGACGCCTGTGTGTCCCGGGACGGGGAGGTCTTTTTGATCCACGAGGCGAAGTATTCAGACCCGCGGTGCGGTGTTCAGTACTGCGCCGCGGAACACCTGGCCCCGGACAGTGCCGCGATGCTGGGGCGGCGCAGAATCGACGAAGTGGATCGTGACACCCTTCGCCGCTTCCGTTTGAAGGACGGTTCGCCGATTCCGACCCTCGAAGAGGCGCTAGCGTTGTTCGTGGATCGGCCCGACAAACTTTTCAACATCGAGTTGAAGGGGGCCGGGGCGGCCGAAGCGGTGATACCGCTGCTGGCATCTGCACTTTGGGGCGGGCGGATCGCCCGATCGTCCCTCTTGGTTTCGTCCTTCAATCATGGGGCGCTGAGGGCGGTGCGGCACCAGTTGCCGGAAGTGCCCATCGGAGCGCTGTTCGTGGCGCCGGATCAGCCACCCACGCCGCTGTTTCCGTGGGATCCGCAGTCGGGGGCGTGCTACCTCCCGCTGAACCGTGAATCCCTGGCGGAGCCGACCCTCGCCGCCTTGGCTCCGGATTTCGTAGTGATCCCGGATTCTGCGCTGACGCCGGAAACCGTCGAGGACGTGGTGGCCGTTCTCCCCAAGGCGCGCATCGTGGCTTGGGTATTTACCGAGCGTCGCGAGGTGGAGGGGAGCAGCTTGCCGGGTCGTTTGGGCGAAGGGATTTCGCCCGATCGCCTGGCTGCCCTGATCGTGGACGACCCGGCCAGGGCCCACTGGACCCTGCCGGTAATCGGGGCCGGCCGAGGGTGATGCGCCGCGCTGCGGGGACGTCAAAGGACGGGGCGAGTCGGTCTGACCTCAGGGCAAGGCCGACGCCCGTGTCACTGCGGTGTCCAGCGCTTCCTTGGCCGGTTTGCGATCCGCCCATACGGCCTCCAATTCCTCATCGACGATCTGGCGCACCGAGGTCTTGGCAATCAGGAGGTTGGCGGACGAGGCGGTCGTGGCCGGCTTGTGGGCCACCTGGGCAATGGCGACCCGCACGCCGTCCAACTCGTCCTTGAGCAATTCGGATTCCCGCGCCGCCGCGACGCCAGCGCGATTGAGGGGCAGGAAGCCCGTCTGCTTTTGCCATGCAACCTGGTTTTCCGGCTCGAGCCAGAACCGGACGAAGCGGGCGATCGTTTTATATTCCACTGGCGTACGGCCGGCTGCGACCCAAAGGGACGAACCATCGAGGAGAGTGTTCTGAGGTGCGCCGGGATAGTCGTCATGGTAGGGCAGTCCCGACACCGCGACGGGAAAGCGGGAGGTCCGCCGAATCTCAGGCAGGCTCGAAGATGGCGCCGCGATGACCGCGCATTCTCCTGATGTGAAGTGCTGCTGGGCTTCCGAACCTCGGCCGAAGATATGCAGGTAGCTGGAGCGGACCCAGCTGGCCATCAGCGCAACGTGCTTGATCTGCAGCATGCCGTTGATCGACAGGCCATCGGATTTTCCGCGCCGCGTGACAGTCGGTTCGTTGTGCCAGGCGCTGGTATTTTCGATCATGACCCGGCTGGGCTCGGCGACGGTGTAGGGGCAGCGTACGCCGTTGTCGATGAGCTGACCAAGGGCCTGCTGAAGGTCGAACCAGGTCTGGGGAGCTTGCTCCGCATTGAGTCCGACCCGGCGGAATGCCTCCTGGTTGATGTAGAGGATCGGCGTAGACAGGGCGATGGGCAGCGCCCGCAGCCGTCCCTGGGCGTCCAGCGGCATCGGGGTCATCATCGTCGGCGGGCGAAGCGTCGTCAGCGGCTGCCCAGCGGCCTTCATCACCTCGTGGAGCGGACGATAGCGCGGCGTGCCCGCCAGGAATTTTTCTTCTTCCGCTTCGCCGAGGATCATCATCGGCGGCAGCTTGCCCTCGCTCCACGCCCGATCCGTGATCTGGATCGGACAGTCCTTGTTGGTGAGGTTGAAACGGTTCACCAACTCGCTCAGGGCAGCGCCATTGTACTGGCCGAGTTCCTGAGTGAGCTCGATCCCGTCGCAGCGTTCAACCGGCGGTGGCGCTTTGGATGCGGCACGGGTGCTCTTGGCCTGGGCGGGCGGGACGGCGAGAGCGAGACACAATCCGGCAAGCGTCAGGGCTTGGGCAATGGGGCGAGTGGAAGACATCGAACGACTCCTGAAGGGCGCTCCGCCGTAGGGCCACCCCAGGGATGAGGCGGGGAGGCGGGGGCGTCAAGAATACCAAATCCGGACCGTTATGCTGGCGGTGAGCCCAATCCAAATCTTTTCGTGTCGATTCATGCGGTTCCCATCACGGGGAGGCCTTGGGGCCTTGGTCATTGCCGCGTCCTTCCTCACCGGCTGCGACCAGCTGGTGGCCCAGTTGGGGCTTCCGGACCCGAAGAAAGAGGCAGCGGCGGCCGAGGCCGATGGGCGGGCAATCGGGAGCGCTTGCCGGCATTCCGGCCGGGCGCTGGAAGACTGCTATGCCTTGAATCCCTCCGCAAGCAAGGCTTCGGTTTTCTCCGGCTGGCGGGAAATGAACGACTACATGACCCAGAACAACCTGGCCGTGGTGCCCAGCCATTTGCCTTCTCCTGGCGTCAGCCTGCCGTCCAAAGAGGGCGCGCCGACCAACGACCATTCCAATCCCGCGTCATCGGGGGCGAAGGAGGAGGGCGAGGGCGACGCCCATGACGCCCCGCCGCCTCGACGGAGTCGGCGCAGCCGGGACAACTCCTGACGGCAGGGCGCGGTGGTCGCCCTCATGGCGCCGGATTGCTGCGCGACAGATGCAGCGCCTCCACATCTTCCAGAACCTCACCAGGCAGTGGCATCGCGCAGGCATCGAGATTTTCTTCAAGTTGGGTGAGGCTTGTGGCGCCGATGATGGTGCTCGTCACGCACCAGCGCTGATGCACGAACCCCAGGGCCAGCCGGGTTGGCGTCATGCCAAGGCGGCGTGCCAATGCGGCGTAATCGGCAATGGCCGGCGCGGCGCCCGGTTTGGCATAGCGTTGGCCAAAGCCAGGGAAAAGGGTGAAACGGCCCTGTGCCTGGGGGTCGCCCAGGTACTTGCCTGAGAGGGCGCCGAATCCCAAGGGCGAATAGGCGAGGAGACTCACCGCTTCCCGGTGACACATCTCAGCGAGTCCGTACTCGAACACCCGATTCACGAGGTTGTAAGCGTTCTGGATCGTGGCGACTCGGGACAAATCCGCCTGGTCGGCCAGACGCAGGTACTGCATCAGGCCCCAGGGGTGCTCGTTGGAAACCCCGAAGGCGCGAATCTTTCCTTCCCGGACCAGTTCCGTCAGGGCTTCCAGGGTTTCCTCGATGGGGGTGGCGGTGCGCTCGGCGGCGGGGTCGTAGGTCCACCCCCCGAACATGGGTTGGTTGCGGGCCGGCCAGTGGAGTTGGTAGAGGTCGATATAGTCGGTCTGCAGACGGCGCAAGCTGCCTTCGACGGCCACCCGCAGGTTGGCGCGGTCGAAGGCCGTTGGGCCGCCGCGGATCCACTCCAGCCGGCGTCCCGGTCCCGCCGCCTTGGTGGCGACCACCACCTGGTCTCTGGGCTGGCGGGCAAGCCAGGTCCCGACGATGCGTTCCGTGTCGCCGTAGGTTTCCGCGCGGGTCGGGACCGGATACATCTCGGCTGCGTCGATGAAGTTCACCCCGCGCTCGAAGGCCCGGTCCAACTGGGCGTGCCCCTCGGCTTCGGTGTTCTGCTGGCCAAAAGTCATGGTGCCCAGGCACACGGAAGACACTTCAAGCTCACTCCGCCCCAGTCGTCGCCGTTCCATTTGTCAGCTTTCCTCGCCAAGATCGCCAATCATCCCGCGTATCATCCCCCATCTCAATGATCTGGCGATCCATGGCCGTGGCTTCCAACCGCTCATCCTCCTCCCCGAAAGACGTGCCCTGCCAGGGTGTGCTGGCGTTTTGTCGCGTCGGCTTTGAGGGGGAGGTGGTGGCGGAATTGATGGACCTCGCTGGACGATCCGGGATTCGGGCGGAGGGCACGGCGGCGACTGGCGCGGGGTATGCCACCTTGAAATTCGCTGAGGCCTTGCCCCTACGAGGCCTTGCCGAGCAGTTTCCCCTGCGCGACCTGGTGTTTGCTCGCCAACGGTTGTTCTGGGTTGCTCGCGCGGATGAAATTCCCCAGCGGGGGCGTGATGCCCCCATCGTGGCGGCTCTGGAGCGGCACGGGGTGCTGGTGTCGCGGCTGGTGATTGAAGTCCCGGACTCCGACGCGGCTCGCCCGCTCTCCGGTTTTTGTGGGCGCTTCGAGACGCCCCTTGCCGAGGCCATGGTGGCGGTAAAGCGGTTGCGGGCGGATCAAACCGGGCTCCCCGTCCTCCATGTCGTCTTCACTGATGCGACCACGGCCTGGTTGGCCTTGGTCGAGGCTGGTGACGGTTCGCCCTGGCCGATGGGCATTCCGCGCTTGCGGGTGTCCAAGGAAGCACCGAGCCGATCGGCCCATAAATTGGTGGAGGCCATCGAGGCTCTACTGACTGACAAGGAGCGCGAGGCCTCCCTGCGTGCCGGGCAGCGGGCGGTGGACCTGGGCGCCGCTCCCGGGGGGTGGTCCTGGCACCTTGCCCGGCGGGGTCTGCGGGTGGTCGCCATCGACAACGGACCCCTGGCCCCCTCCGCCCACGCCACGGGGATGATTCAGCACCTCAAGGCCGATGGCTTTACCTGGCGGCCCGCCCGGCCCGTTGATTGGATGGTCTGCGACATGGTGGCCCAGCCCATCCGGGTGGCCCAGCTGGTGGCCGAATGGGTGGCGGCAGGCCGCTGCCGGCACTGCATCTTCAATCTCAAGCTGCCCATGAAGCGCCGGGGCGAGGAGCTTCAGCGCTGTCGGGCCCTGATTTTCAAGCTCACTCGCGTTGCCGGGCCGGTCGATCTCCGCTTCAAGCACCTGTATCACGATCGGGACGAGGTGACGGGGTACCTCGCCCTGAAGCGCTGATGAGCATTGCGTTGTATAATTCAAAGTTATTGTCAAGTCCGTCCCGCTCTGGTGGCCTGCATGGCTGCCCCCGGGCGACCGAATAACAAGCGAATTCGCATTTTGCACCCTGACCGGATTCAGGCATTTCCGGGGTGCCAGGACCACACCGACTCATGAGCTTCGCCGACCTCGGACTCATACCCGAACTATTGCGGGCGGTGGCCGACGCCGGCTACACCGAGCCCACCCCCATCCAGGCCCAGGCCATTCCCGTCGTCCTCGGCGGCGCGGATCTGATGGGCGGGGCCCAGACCGGGACCGGCAAGACGGCCGGTTTCACCCTGCCGCTCCTGCAGCGCCTGGCTCGCCACGCCAATACCAGCACCTCACCTGCCCGCCACCAGACCCGCGCCCTGATCCTCGCGCCGACCCGGGAATTGGCCATGCAGGTCGAGGAATCGGTGAAAACCTATTCCAAACATCTGCCGCTGCGATCCACCTGCATTTACGGCGGCGTGGATATGAATGCGCAGATCGCCGAGTTGCGCCGAGGCATCGAGATCGTGGTGGCCACACCCGGTCGCCTTCTCGACCACGTCCAGCAAAAGACCATCCAGCTCGGGCAGGTCGAGATGCTGGTCCTGGACGAGGCGGATCGCATGCTGGACATGGGGTTCATCCCGGACATTCGGCGCATCCTTTCGCTCCTGCCGGCGGCACGCCAGAGCCTGTTGTTTTCCGCGACCTTTTCGGACGAGATCAAGAAGCTCGCCGACCAGATGCTCAAGAATCCGCAGCTCATCGAGGTGGCGCGGCGGAATCAGGTCTCCGAAACCATCGGCCATCGCGTCCATCCGGTGTCCGCAGGCTTGAAGCGCAACCTCCTCGCCCACATCCTGCGCCACGAACCCGACGCCCAGGTGCTGGTTTTTGTGGATACCAAATTCGGGTGTAGTCGATTGGCCCATTTTCTCAACCGCCATGGCATCCGCGCCGATGCGATCCACGGCGACAAGGGCCAGGCCCAGCGTACCGAAACCCTGGAATCATTCAAATCCGGCGGCACGCGGGTCCTGGTGGCCACCGACGTGGCCGCCCGCGGTCTGGATATTGATGACCTCCCCTATGTCATCAATTTCGAGCTCCCGCACACGGCGGAGGATTACGTCCACCGCATCGGGCGGACCGGGCGGGCGGGGCGGCAGGGCAACGCCGTGTCCTTGGTTTGTGCCGAGGAAAAGCACCGCTTGGCGGAGATCGAGAAGCTCATCAAGCTGACCATCCCCCAGGAAGTGGTCCCCGGGTTCGATCCGGAGGCCGATTTCTTCGAGGCCCCGGCCAGAGGTCGTCGCCGCAGCGGGGGCGCCGATGCCTCCGGCGAGGCCAGGGAGCGCAAGGCGAGCGACCGTGGCGCCAAACCGCGGGGCGGCGCCACGGGTGGGAAGCGACCCGCCGTCGCTGCGGATGGCTTTGATTTTTCAAAGCCTTATGAACCTCCCGCGCCTCCGGTGGGGGCTGCCGCCGGGGCCTCCGATGCCGAGGGGGACTCCCCCAAGCGCCCGCAGCGCCCCATACCCTTCCTCCTTGGGGGCCTTGGCCGCAAATAAGCGGCCGCGTTCGCGACGATCCGCCCCTCTAGCTTGCCAATGGAATTGGCCGGGAAACCGGCCATTTTTTCCGCGCTGGGCGGCCGGGCTCACGCGTCAAGATTGCCCTCTGGATGCCGTTGGATCACCAGATTCGACGGGCTGCAACGAACCGAACTCTTGTCTTCGTTCATGGAACTTGCCGGGGTGCCCCGCTTTACCTCCGATTCGGAAGAGCGATTCTTGCCCGATTTCACCGAAGGGGTGGAGCGGGGGCTTTATCTCGCCCTGCTCGAGATGCTCGACGAGGGGCTCCTGATCGTCAGCGACGAAACCATCCTCGAGGTCAATTCCGCAGCGTGCCGCCTCCTGGAGCGCCGCTACGGTGATCTCGCCGGACGTCCGCTCAGTGAACTCTTTGCCTCGGAACAAGCTTTTCTTGCCGCGCGGGCCCGCTTGTTCATCCAGGGACAGATGCGGGGCAGCCTGCACTTGGCCATGCCGGACGGACGTCAGCGGGAGATGCGTTTTTGCGCTGCGGCGCGCTTGAGGCCAGGCATTCATGCCTTGATTCTCAGCCCGGACATTCTTCGCGACGTGCGGGAGGATGCTTCCAGTGTCTGGCCGCGCCTGGCTGCGGCCCTTGATCAGGCTCTCCTCGTCCTCGATGCAGAAGACCGGGTCAGCGCCGCCAACGGTGCCGCATTGCGACGTTTCGGGTTGGGTCGCGAGGGGTTGGTGGGGCGCTCTCTCAGCCACCATTTCGCGGTGTCGTGGCCCTCTGCCCAGGGGGATACAACGGTCCGACTGCGTATGGGGGCCGATGAAGCATGCACGGCCCGCATCCTACCGGGGCCCAAACCGGGCTGGCGCCTGTTGTTGCTCAACCCAGCGCGACCGATGACCGGCTCCAGCGCGACGACCCACGGCGCCGTGGCAGAACCTGCGTCGCCGGGGAGCCGTGACGGGATGGATCTTTGCGCAGAATTGGGCAAGGCGCTGGGGCGCGATGTTTTGGCCGTCCGCTTTCGCCCCGAGTGGCACAGTGCACCCAATGGCCTGCCCCTGGCGGTGACGGAGATTCAATGGACCCATCCCCGTTTCGGGCACCTCACCGGGCGGGACCTTTTGAGTGGAGCGGGCGAGAACGTTGCCCGCCTGGGGGACTGGCTGTTGCGGACGGCATGCGACGAGGCCCGGCGCTGGGTTGCCGCGGGAATCCGATTCCGCCTGTCCGTCCCGGTGGCTCTGACTCAGTTGCTGGACCCGAAATTTCCCCGCCAGGTCGAAAGTGCCCTTAAGCGCGCCGGCTTGGCCGCGGAGCGGCTCGAGTTGGTCCTCGAAAGCCGCTTACTGGATGATCGTCAGGGGGCGGTCGAAGGTGCGGTGCAGACCCTGGCTGACCAAGGCTGCCAGGTGGCGGTGGATGGCTTTGGCCAGGGGAACATGAATTTACTGCGACTCGGTCAGCTTCCCCTCACGAGGGTGATGATCGATAGCGGGATGGCTCCGGGGGGGGCAGTGAATGCCCGCCTTCTGGAGGGGGCGCTGGGCGTGGCCCAGACCTTCGGCTATGAGGCGGTGGCTACGGGGGTGGATTCTGAAGTCCGGCGCGTCCAGATGGTGGATTTGGGCTTCCCCGCCCTTCAAGGGCCCGCTATTGGCCGTCCGCTGGAGCCGGCGCTGTTTGGCAGGCGCCATTTGCGTCGAACCTGACCGGGCAATTCAGTCACGGTGGGTGCGGAAGGTCCACACCGCATTCACCGCGTAATGCCAGAAGACCAGCAGGCCGGTCGTCAGCAGCTGGGCGACAAGGTAGGGCCAGCCGGCTGAATGCACCATCAATTTCATGAGCAAGGCATTCCAGGCCAAGCCGGTGAGCGCCACCGCAAAAAAGCGGGGGAGCGCCTCCTGGTGGGCCCGCTGCGAACGGAATACGAAGCGATGGCTCATCAGGTAGTTGACCAAGGCACCGAGACAGAAACCGGCGATCGAGGCGAAGAGCGGATCGACGCCTGCCCCCTCCACCAGGCCGATTAGGGCGAGGTAATGGGCACCCGTTCCCGCGAGACCGAGGGCAGCGAAGCGGAGGAATCGGCCGAAGGAATGCTGGGTCGGGCCGAGTTCTTTAGCGCGGGGTGCGTTCATCGCCCACCAAAGCGCGTCGGTCCTTGACCACCGCCAAAGTTACGCCCAAGCGGTCGATCGTGCCGATGACTTGGCCCTTGACCGCTGAATCGCAATCCATATGGGTCGGAGAAATAAAAAAATCGGCCCGCCGCCAGTCCCGCGTCACTTCGAATTCTGGCCCCAGGTAGGCCGCTGCCTGGATGGATTCGGCACACACCGCGACGGGCCACGGGCCCTTGTCGGCGAGCCCCTCCCGGGCGACGTAATTCGTGAGCAACCGGGCGGCGGGGCGGATGGTGTCGCCCCAGTAATCGGTTTCCCACTTGCCCTGGGCGCCTGGCAGGCCGCCGACCCATTGATTGTAGGCGACGTACTCGTAGGGGTGGAGGCGAGCCAGGGTGAGACCGTGAAAGGCGGAGAGGCCGACGATGGCCGCCCCGGCAATCAGCGCGCCGCCACGGCCGAACCCGGCAAGTCGGCGCCAGCCCAGGCCAGCTAGCACCGCCAGGGGCGGGATGACGAAAAGGAAGTGGCGGGTTCCGTTGTAGAGGGCAGGCTGGGTTGCCAGCGTAAACGCGATCGGGAACGTGGCCGCGAGAAGGAGGGGAAACAGGGCCGCCCCGGAGACGGAAGGGACTGCCCGCTCGTCACGGCGGTGAAACGGCGCGAGCAGCACGGTCCACAGTAAGCCGAGCAGCAAGATCTCCGGCAAGCGGACCGAGAGATAGCTTAACAAATAGGTACGTGGCACTTGGCCGTTGAGATAGACCTGCCCATCAACGATCGTATGGAGTAGGAATGAGAAATGGGAGAAGGCGGTGGCCGCCTGCAAGAGATTCCCGGGCGCCATCACCGACCAGGGCCAGAAGACCCCCATCAGCACCACGGCGATCAACCCGGCGGGGACGAGGCCCATGACGCTGCGCCAGAAATACGCCCATCGCTCGCCCGGAGGGCCGACGAGGAGCGTCGCCACGATCAGGGCAAGGCCGAGATAGAACACCGCGAAGACCGCACCGACGCGTAGGCCCAGGGCACAGCCAACCGCTACGCCGAGGCCCACCCGCCAACGCCACGGCGGGCGGGGCAGGGCGGTCACGATGCGGGTCGTAAAGTAAAGGGCCCAGGTCATGCAGCTGGCGAAGGGCACGTCCTTGGTGTGGGTGAACATGCCGCCGATCCAGGCGCCGGTTAGTGTGAGGCACAGCAGGGCGAACAGGCCTGCCCGCTCGCCGCCCAGCACGCGCCCGAGTTGCCAGACTGCGGCAAGACCGGCGAGGCCGAAGCCCGCCGAAAGCAAGTGGCGCAAATCCCAGACCGAAATTGACGCGGGCAGCACCCGCTCCAACCCCGCCGCGATAAGGTCGAAAAACCCGCCGTAGAGATAAAGGTTTTTGTAGGTAAAGGCGGCGAGGTCCTGCAGCCCCGAGGTGTAGAAATCCACCAGCAAGCGCCCATAGACGTGCTGCACCTCCTCGTCATTGCTGATGCCGTGCTGATCCCAGGCGAAAGCGACATAGAGACCGAGAGCGGCAAAGACCAGTAGGGCCAGCCGCCGGGCCAGGGCGTCGCCACGTTCGGCGGGCATCAGGAGGGTTCGCTTTCTGCGGGGGAAAATCCAATGCGCTCGGCGACCAGGAACAGGGGCCGGCCCTTGACCTCCGTAAAGATGCGCCCGATGTACTCACCCAGGACGCCCAGGCTGATGAGCTGGATTCCGGAGAGGAACAGAATCGCGACCATGATGGACGCGTAGCCTGGGACGTCGCGCCCGAGAATGATCGTACGCACGATGAGGAAGCTGCCGTACAGCCCGGAGATTGCGGCCATGACCAGGCCGATTACCGACCAGACCCGCAGCGGTAGCGTGGAAAACGCCGAGAGGCCGTCAACTGCGTAGCGCAACAGGCGCCAGAGGGACCAGGCCGAGGTGCCTGCTGCGCGCTCTTCCGGTTCAAAATCCACGGTGGCCTGGCGAAACCCCACCCAACTCGTGATGCCTTTCATGAACCGGGTGCGCTCCGGCAGGCTGTTGATGGCGTTCACCACCGCCCGGTCGAACAGCCGGTAATCGCCGCCACCGGCTTCCAGCGCGACCTCGGAGACTTTGGCGAAGGTGGCGTAGAAGGCCCGGCTCAGCTGGCGCCGCAGCCAGGGGTCGGTATCCCGCGAGCGGCGCACGGCTGTGACCATCCGGGCGCCTTGGTGCCAGGCCTCGAGCATCTGTGGAATCAGCTCAGGGGGATGCTGGAGATCGCCGTCCATCAGGACCACCACGTCGCCGGTGGCGGCCCGTAGCCCCGCCGCCATGGCCGCTTCCTTGCCAAAGTTCCGCGCGAAACGGATGCCCTTGATAGTGGGGTCGTCCGCGGCCAAAACTGTGACGGCGGCAAAGGTGGCGTCCCGGCTGCCATCATCCACAAATACAATCTCGCGACGGCTGACCGGCAGTTGTGCGAGCACGGCCTGGAGCCGGGCATGAAGCAGGGCGACTCCGGCGGCTTCGTTGTAAAGCGGAATCACCACGGAGAAGGACGGCGGGACGGAGTCCCGTTCGATGGACAAGATGGAGGTCCCGGGGGAAAGGAGCGCGCATTCTACCGGAGCGCAAAAAGCGTGGAAGATCAATTTGCTACAAGCATTGTCTGCGCCGATGACTTCGGTCTCGCGCCGGGTGTCAATGAGGTCATTGCCGACCTGATCGCGGCGGGCCGGCTCTCGGCCACGAGCTGCATGGTGGCCTGGCCAGAGTGGCGCGGAGGGGTGGGCCTGTTGAAGTCCGCCATCACAAGTTTCCCCGCGGACGTCGGCCTGCACCTCACCCTGACCGATCAGCCCGCCCTCCGGGGGGCGTCGCCGTTGGCTCCGGATGGGCGGTTTCCGGGAGTGGGCGTCATGCTTCGTCGTGGCTTGTCCGGCCAACTGCCGGCCTCGGCGGTGCGGGACGAAATTTGTGCGCAGCTTGATGCCTTCGAGGATGCCTGGGGCGGACCGCCCGACTACGTCGACGGCCACCAGCACATGCACTTGCTCCCCATCGTGCGGGAGGCCCTGATCGAGGAAATCGGCCGGCGCTATTCCCCCGGAGCGGTCTATGCCCGGGATTGCCGGGAGCGACTTGGGACCATCCTCAAACGCGGGGTGGCCATTCCCAAGGCCTTGTTTCTGACTGGGTTGGGTGCTGGCTTCGCCCGCAGAGCCCGGGAGGCCGGAGTGCCCCTCAACCAGGGGTTCGCCGGCTTGCATGATTTTTCCGGGCAGCGACCCTTTCGCGAACTCATGCGGGCCTTCCTCCGCTTCCCGGGCCCGCGGCCTTTGATCCATGTTCATCCCGGGCGGGTGGATGGGTTGCTGCGTGGGCGCGACGGGCTCACCATGGCGAGGGAAGCGGAATGGGCCTACCTGCGCTCGCCGGAATTTCTGGTCGATGTGGAGGAGGCCGGGACAGGCGTTGCACCGTTCCCGCGTGTGGGTCATCGAGGCTAGGCACATACGCCTCGTGGCCTTGCCGGACAGGTTCTTTTGTCGGCACACTCGCACCCTGTGCCGACCGCCGGCTCTCCCGGTTTGGGTTCGGTTTTTTCAGGACAACGGACCATGAAAACCGTCGTGATCGATGGCAAGGCGCTGGAATATGTGCGTCTGCCATCCGCCCATCCCAAGGACGCGGCACCCGCTCTGGTTTTTCTCCACGAAGGCCTCGGCTCGATCTCGTTGTGGCGGGATTTTCCCCAGCGCGTGGCGGACGCCACCGGCTGCGAGGCGGTGGTGTTTTCCCGCGCGGGATATGGACGCTCGGATCCCGAGCCGGCGCCGCGGGGCGTGGACTACATGCATAAGCAAGGGTTGGAGGTCCTTCCGGCGTTCCTTTCTGCCCTGGGACTGGAGAATCCGTTTCTGTTCGGTCACAGCGACGGGGGGTCCATCGCCTTGATCTGCGCGGGCGGGACGGCGACGCCGTTGGCCGGCATCGTGGTGATGGCACCCCATGTATTGGTGGAAGAGATTACCCTCGCCGGAATCCGCGAAGCCGGCGAAGCCTACGCACGGACTGACCTGCCCCAGCGCCTCAGCCGCCACCATCCGGACGTCGATCGAGTTTTTCAGGCCTGGCATCGCATCTGGCTCGATCCGGCCTTTCGGGACTGGAATATCGAAGCCTACCTTGCGCAGATCCATTGCCCGATCCTGGCCATCCAGGGCGAAGACGATGAATACGGGACCCTGGATCAGATCGAACGGATCGCTCGCGGCGCTGCCGACGTCGATTTGGTAAAGCTGGCAGACTGCCGCCACAGCCCCCATAAGGACCAGCCCGAGGCCGTCATCGCCGCGACCCAGGCATTCGTCGAGCGCCTGCTCGACGTTTAGGGCGTTGCGGCACCGAGGAGGCGCTGAACCACCGGGTGTTCGACGCGCCGGTGGGCGGAGATGCCGTAAAAGTGTTCCACCACCTCTGGACTGCGTCCCAGGATCGTCAGGCCCAGGCGCCCCGTCAATTCCTCCGCCGACCACTCGGGTGCGGGAAATGCTCCCAATCCACTCTGGCCGAAGGTGGCCAAGAGGGCGCTGTCCTCAAACTCTCCCACCACGTTGGGGCGGATGCCCTGCCGCGCGAACCAGTCATCCAGCCGTGCCCGCACAGCGGAATGGGCGGTGGGCAGGAGCAGGGGAATTTGGGCCAGACAGGCTGGAAATGGGGCGAGTCCCGGCTCAACGAGCAGGGCGGGGGCGTACCAGGCCAGTGAAGCGCTGCCCATGGGGTGGCTGAAGACGCGCAGATTGGGATTCACCGGGGCTGGACGATCCGCCAGGACGAGGTCGAGACGATGCAGCGCGAGGTCCGCGAGAAGATCGTCGAATTCATCTTCGTGGCACAAGAGGCGCAAATGGGGCGTATCGACTGCTGGCTGCAGGAGATGCCGAACCACGAGCTTTGGGAGGCTGTCCGCGATGCCCACCGCGAGGCGCTGGCCCTGGGCTTGGGCGGCGTTCTGCACGGCCGCCGGAATTTGCTCCCCCAACTGGAAGATCTGTTCGGCCAGGCGAAAGGCGGCCGCTCCGGCTTCAGTCAGTTCCACGCTCCGGCCAGAGGGTTTCAGGAGGGCGTAGCCAAGTTGGCGTTCCAGTTCCCGAACCTGGGTGCTGACCGTCTGGATCGCCATGTCGAGGCGTTCGGCAGCGCGGGCGATCCCGCCTTCCTTGGCGGCGACCCAAAAATAGTAAAGGTGGCGGTAGTTGAGGGATTGCATGGCAAGCGGGATGGAGTGCGGATAATCGGAAGTAAATATACGATAAATTCAGCTTCAATAGAATTTCATGTGCGGGTACATTTTGCCCGTCACCCTTCCGGTGATGGGCGTGGGACAGACGGCCATCACCGGGTTTTTTCCGTCTTCAAGGAGATGAGATCGGATGAAAAAGTTACTGCTGGCCGTTTGTGCGGTCATTCTCAGTGTCGGCGTAGGCGTTACGGACGCCGAAGCCAAGCGCCTGGGGGGCGGCAAATCCCTGGGCATGCAACGCAGCACCACCCCCACCTCGCCGGCGACCGCCCCCACGGCCACATCGGGCGCTGCCACGGCTCCAACGGCCGCCGCGGCGGCCCAGCCGCGACGCAATGGGTGGCTTGGTCCGGTAGCCGGTCTGGCCGCGGGTCTCGGGCTTGCTGCCCTGGCCTCGCATCTCGGGTTTGGTGAAGAATTCGGCAACATCATGCTGATTGCCCTCGTCGTGATGGCGGGCTTCATGATCTTCCGTCTCCTCGCCCGGCGGAAGGCTGCGACGGGGAGCGGTAGCGGTCTGAGCTATGCCGGCGCGGGGCCGGGCGGTGCTTCGCCCGACGTGGGAATGGCGCGGATGGGCGCCCCTGAGACGCCCTTCGGTGGTCAGGGAGCGGCTTTAGCGATGGGCGCAGCCCCGGCGGCAGCCTTTCCGGCCGGCTTTGATGCCGAGGGGTTTGCCCGGCAGGCGAAGGTAAACTTCCTCCGCCTCCAAACGGCGAACGATACGGGCAACTTGGCGGACCTGCGGGAATTCACCTCACCCGAGATGTTTGCAGAGCTACAAATGGACCTCCGCGAGCGTCAGGGCGCAGTGCAGCACACTGAGGTGATGGATCTGCAGGCGACGGTGCTGTCCTGCGTCGAGGAGTCAGGGCGCTACATCGTGAGCGTTCGCTTCAACGGCCTGTTGCGGGAGGACGCTGGCGCTGCACCGGCGGATTTCGATGAAGTCTGGCATTTGGTCAAGCCCGTCCAGGGCAACCAGGGCTGGGTGGTCGCGGGGATTCAGCAGACGGCCTGAATTCGCAGCGAGAGTCATTGCTAAAAAAGCGGCGGGGGTATCCCCGCCGTTTTCTTTTAGTAGATTTGTTCATATGGAACGTAGTTAATATTATTTATTGTTCTTCTCCCGGCTCCCTAGACTGTTTCCATCGCAGACTTGGAGCCAGGCATGGCCCGCCGAACAGATTGTCTTACCGCCCCCATTGGGGCACTTCAACTTCGAACCCCCAGGATTGGTCGGGGGACAGGAGCCAAAGGAGCACGCCAGGTGCTTCCGGGGTTCGGCCTGACCCTAGGTGTAACCGTGTTCTATCTGGCTCTCATCGTCTTGGTGCCACTTTCGGCGGTCTTCGCCAAGGCGGCAGGGCTGGGCTGGGATGGGTTTGTCGCCGCTGTCACAGCTCCACGGGTCGTGGCCTCCTACAAGCTCTCCTTTGGGGCCTCCTTGATTGCAGCGGCCATCAATTCGGTATTCGGCCTCCTCCTCGCCTGGACCCTGGTTCGCTATCGCTTTCCGGGAAAGCGATTGGTCGATGCCTTGATCGATCTGCCGTTCGCTTTGCCCACGGCGGTGGCGGGGATTGCCTTGACTGCGCTGTATGCCCCGAACGGCTGGCTCGGTCGTCTCCTGGAACCATTAGGGGTTCAGGTCGCTTTCGGTCCTCTGGGGGTGCTGGTGGCCCTGGTGTTCATCGGCGTCCCGTTTGTCGTAAGGACGGTGCAGCCCATTCTCGAGGATCTCGAGGTCGAGCTTGAGGAGGCTGCTGCCAGTCTGGGGGCTTCCCGCGGGCAGACCTTTCGCCATGTGATTCTCCCCGTCCTTGTTCCAGCTTTGCTCACCGGGTTTGCGCTGGCCTTTGCTCGGGCCGTCGGCGAGTACGGATCGGTGATTTTCATCGCTGGCAATATTCCCCTGGTGAGCGAGATCACGCCTCTCATGATCATCACCAAACTGGAACAGTTCGATTACGCCGGTGCGACGGCCATTGCCGTGGTGATGTTGGTGTTCTCGTTTGTGTTGCTGTTGATCATCAATGCGCTACAGGCCTGGTCCAGTTGGCAAACCGGGAGGGCTCGCTGATGACATCCTTGTCTGTCGTCTCGTCGAGCATCACTCAAGGTGAGCAGGGAGCGAGCCGCTTTGACGGACGGCCCGCAACCCGGGATCCGGCCGCCTTAAAGGGGTTGATCCTCGCCAGCTCCATGGCATTTTTCGCGATGTTCTTACTGTTACCGTTGGTGGCCGTCTTTGCCGAAGCTTTGCGAAAAGGCTGGGCGGCCTACGGAGCGGCGCTATGGGATCCGGATGCCCTGTCGGCCGTCCGGCTGACCCTGCTGGCGGCAGCCATCGCAGTGCCACTGAACCTTGTCTTCGGCGTCGCTGCGGCCTGGGCCATCGCCAAATTCACCTTCCCAGGCAAACAACTTCTCACGACCCTCATCGACCTGCCATTTTCGGTGTCCCCCGTGGTGGTGGGACTCATCTATGTTTTGGTTTTCGGTGTCCAGGGTTGGTTTGGGTCTTGGCTGGCGGAGCACGATCTGAAGGTGATCTTCGCCGTGCCGGGAATCGTCCTGGCCACCATCTTTGTGACCTTCCCCTTTGTGGCGAGGGAGTTGATTCCCCTCATGCAGGCGCAGGGCAAGGAGGAGGAAGAAGCCGCCGTGGTCCTCGGGGCTCGGGGTTGGCAGGTGTTCTGGCACGTGACCCTCCCCAACATCAAGTGGGGTCTCCTGTACGGCGTGATTCTTTGTAATGCACGGGCGATGGGGGAATTCGGCGCGGTGTCGGTGGTTTCCGGCCACATCCGTGGCTTGACCAACACGCTGCCGCTGCACGTGGAGATTCTTTATAACGAGTACCAGTTCGCTGCGGCCTTTGCGGTCGCCTCCTTGCTCGCTCTCCTGGCCCTGGTGACCCTGGGGCTCAAAGTCTGGGTCGAGTCACGATCCGGGCGGCCGAAGCCCGGCAACAGCCAATCCGCGTCCAATTCCAATCTTTTTGAGGCGATATCCCCATGAGTATCCAGGTCCGTCAGATTCATAAACAGTTTGGGAGCTTTGTGGCCCTGGACGAAGTTTCCATTGATTTTCCCTCCGGGCAACTGGTGGCGCTCCTCGGTCCGTCGGGCTGCGGAAAGACCACTCTTCTCCGGGTAATCGCCGGGCTGGAGCACGCCGATTCGGGCCAGGTGTTGCTCGATGGTCAGGATGCCTCCGCCACCAACGTGCGGGAACGCCAGGTTGGTTTCGTGTTTCAGCACTACGCCCTGTTTCGCCACATGACAGTTTTTGACAATGTCGCTTTCGGCCTGCGCATGAAGCCGCGTCGCCAACGTCTTTCCGAGACCCGCATCCACAGCAAGGTCCATGAGCTATTGGGCCTGGTTCAATTGGATTGGCTGGCCGATCGCTTTCCTTCTCAATTGTCCGGCGGGCAGCGTCAGCGTATTGCCCTTGCTCGGGCCCTGGCCGTGGAGCCCCGGGTGCTCCTGCTCGATGAGCCCTTCGGCGCCCTGGATGCGAAGGTGCGCAAGGAATTGCGCCGATGGCTGCGCAAACTTCACGACGAACTCCACATCACGTCCATTTTTGTCACCCACGATCAGGAAGAAGCCCTCGAGGTGGCCGATCAGGTTGTCCTGATGAACCATGGTCGGGTTGAGCAGATTGGGACGCCTGAGGAGGTCTATCGCCATCCGGCGACGCCCTTCGTCTACGGATTCCTCGGCGCAGTCAATCTCTTTCATGGCCGGGTCGACGGCGAGGGATTGTGGGTGGGCGAGGACCGTGTGCCCCACTCCAGCGGTGGGGTGAATCAGGGTGCCGAGGTCCTCGCCTACGCCCGTCCCCACGAACTGGAGATCGTCACCGATCGGGAACGGATGGATGGCGTGGCCGCACGCATTGCACGAATCCGGGCGTTCGGCGCGAGTGCAAGGGTGGAATTGGAGGGTACCAATGGGTCGACCGGCGCCCACTTCGAGGTGGAACTTGCCCAGGTTCAGGTCGCGGAGCTGAGTTTGCAGGAGGGCCAGGCGGTGCGCTTGCTGCCCTCGCGTTTGAGGGTCTTTGAGCGCCAGGGGGCTGGAGGATAACGATGAATTTTCAGCAACTGCGGATCATCCGAGAGACGGTTCGCCAGGGATTCAATCTCACCGACGTGGCAAGCGCCCTATTTACGTCCCAGTCCGGTGTTTCCAAGCATATCAAGGACCTGGAGGACGAGCTGGGAGTCGAGCTTTTTGTCCGCCGGGGCAAGCGCTTCCTCGGCCTCACCGACCCTGGGAAGGACTTGGTGGCCATCGTTGAGCGGATGCTTTTGGATGCCCGCAATATCAAGTCGCTGGCCGACCAATACAGTCAGGCCGATCACGGGCGGCTCACGGTGGCCACCACCCATACCCAGGCCCGGTATGCGCTGCCTGCGGTGGTGTCAAAGTTCAAAGAGGCGTTTCCGCGGGTCCATCTCGTATTGCATCAGGCCAGCCCAGGTGAGATCGCAGCGATGGTTCAGGACGGGCAAGCCGATATCGGTGTGGCGACAGAAGCCCTGGCCGAGGCACCGGAGTTGGCTTCTTTTGCCTACTATGCGTGGCACCATTCGGTGGTGGTCCCCGTCGGCCATCCCCTGGAAGCTGTGCGACCCCTGACTTTGGAAGCCATCGCCGAGCATCCCATCATCACCTATCACGATGGCTTTACGGGGAGGGCCTATCTCGACCGGACCTTTGCCAACGCCGGCTTGTCGCCTGACATCGTAATGTCTGCGCTGGATGCGGATGTGATCAAGACGTATGTCGAACTTGGCCTGGGTATTGGCATCATTGCCTCGGTTGCCTTCGATCCTCTTCGTGACCAGACGCTGAGCCAGTTATCCAGCGCCCACCTTTTTGCCCCCAATACCACCCGAATTGCGGTTCGCAAAGGGCACTACCTGCGGGGCTTTGCCTACCGGTTCATTGAGCTGTGCGCATCGATCCTGACCGAATCCGTGGTCCGCTCGGCGACGCGGCCAGAACTGGAGGGGGAGCCGCATTCCCAAAGCGGGGGGCCCTGGTAGTCGCGGCCATCGGCTGGCGCGCTGCACCCAGGCAACCGCTCTTCCCCCGCCTCGGCTGGTTTTTTTTGGGGCGCCCTTCCGGGCCGCCCCGCACGCCCACCTTCCGGTGTTTTAGCCGAGGGGAAACGTCCACATTGCGCGGGTGCCCTGGCGCAGGGCGGCAAGGGCCCCAAGGCGCCTGCGTTGGGGTTTGAGCATCCTGCTTCGCAGCTCGCCGATGGGGAGATCGCCCTGGGCCGCGACAAGCTCCCGGTAGAGAGATAGGCCTGCCGGCCACGGTCCGTGACCCGATTCGGCGTTGATGTGACCCTGTGGGCCCACGTCAATCAAGCGGCTCCCCCAGCGCTCGGCCCACTCGATGGCCTCGGAAAAAGGGAGCCAGGGATCATTGCGACTTGCGACAACGGCGCTTGAAAAGGGGAGGGGAGACGCGGGAATCCACGGAGCTAGGGACTCGACGTCGGGTGCAACGCCCTGGTTCCGTACGCCAATTGGTGAAAACCGCGCCGGATCGGCAGGTGCGACCAGGAGGGCACCGCCGATACGCTCCGGACGGTCGGCCGCCGCAACGACCGCCGCAAGGCAACCGAAGCTGTGTGCGACGATCCACACCGGGCCAGACGCGGCATCGATTTCCCGTACGAGCGCGGTGGCCCAATGGGCAAGCACCGGAACCTCCCAATCTATGTCGCGGACGCGCTGCGCCTCCGGTACCTGGGTCTCGAACCAGCTCTGCCAATGGTCTGGGCCACTACCCTGGAAACCAGGGACCACCAGGGTGGTGTGCGTCCCCTTTCTCAGGGGTAACTTGGGCGTCGGATTCATCTGATGACAATCTGGTCGAACACGCCGCCATCGGCGAAATGGGTTTTCTGGGCCTTGGCCCACCCCCCGAAAACCTCGTCGATGGTGAAGAGCTTCACCGGCGCGAATAGCTTTGCATACCGCGATGCGACTGCCTTGTCGATTGGCCGGTAATAGTTCCGTGCGGCTAGCTCCTGTGCTTCGGGCGAATAGAGATACTCCAGATACGCCGTGGCCACCTTGCGGGTGCCTCGCTTGTCCACCACGCGATCCACCACAGCGACGGGCGGCTCCGCCAAAATGGAAATCGAGGGAGTAACGATCTCGAATTTGTCTGGCCCCAATTCCTTGACGGCCAGATAGGCCTCGTTTTCCCAGGCGATCAGGACATCACCGACCCCTCTTTCAACAAAGGTGGTGGTTGAACCCCGGGCGCCTGAATCGAGTACCTTGACGTTGGCAAAGAGCTGTCGTACGAACTCCCGCGCTTTGGCTTCGCCGCCCCCCTGTTGTTTGAGGGCAAAGCCCCATGCCGCCAGGTAATTCCACCGGGCACCGCCAGAGGTCTTGGGATTGGGCGTAATGACGGCGATGCCCGGCTTGACCAGGTCGCCCCAGTCGCGAATTCCCTTCGGGTTGCCCTTGCGCACCAGGAACACGATCGTGGAGGTGTAAGGGCTGGCATTCCGGGGCAAACGTTTTTGCCAGTCCTGGGCGAGGAGGCCTTTTTCGGCGATTACGTCGATATCGTAGGCCAGGGCCAGGGTCACGACGTCGGCTTCCAGCCCGTCAATCACCGAACGAGCCTGCTTGCCAGACCCGCCGTGGGATTGTCGGATAGCAAGATCGCCGCCTCCCTTGGCCTTCCATGCCTTGGTGAAGGCAGCGTTGAAATCCTGATAGAGCTCGCGGGTTGGGTCGTAGGAGACGTTGAGCAGCGTGGTATCAGCCGCGGCGACAAGGTGGGTCCCAAAGGATAGAGCCAAGGCGGCGGCCAGCAATTTCTGGGCTGAAGCAGACATGATCGGGTCCTGAGTTTAGGGTTGAGGGCCCAATTTATCCGATGTATATATTCCAGATAACCAAGAAAAAGTGCGATTGATATTCAAATATTCGGCAATACTCCCTTCCGCGCGTTTCCGGCGGGGATTCTCGTACCCGAGGCTGCGAACTACAGCCGTTCGCGCCCGGGTGGATGGGAAGCGGGATGCTGCAGGAGCTTCCCGCCTAGGAAGCGAGATTCAGGCGAGGCGCTTGCGACGAGAGGTGATGAGCCCGGCCAAGGCCAAAGCGGTTAGCGCGAGGGAGGTGGGTTCAGGAACGGTGGCCGCAGCGGCCACAGGGTCGCGCGCATCGCCCCCAAGGATGAGGCGGGCCTCATATCCAGATGTTGTGATAAAGGTATTCTTGCCGTTCTTGTCGTCGTACGCGCCGGTCTTTTTGTTGTCGCTGTCCGTATCCAGGATGCCGATATCGAGCATTCCGTCCTTGAGGAGCGCATCAAGCAGGGCGTCGGCAAAGCTGGTGTTAGCCAAGGACAGTCCAAACGTGCGGGTTTGCGTGGCATTGTTGCCGAAGCCGTTCAGCGCCACTCCGGTATTGATGCCGTCCAGCAACAGAAACAGGTTGTCCTCGTCAAAATTTCCGCTGGCCGTGTCGCCATCCGTGAGCGTTAGGGTCAGGGAAAGCGATGACAGGTTGATCAGCCCGTCCCCCTGGGTGCCGAAGTCAAAGGTGCCAATTACGGCGTCGTTGTCCTTCTTGACCTCGAAGGGCTGTCCGGATTCAGCGAAGCTGCTTTCGATCGAGACCAGGCTGGCGTGACTGAGGGAGGGGAGTGCCGCGAAGCCTGCGAGGCAGAGTGTGGCGAGGGAGCGGCGAAGGGCTGGCAGCATGGTCATGACCGTCACGAGTGGTGGGCGATTCCGCCCCGGCGGGGCTGGTGGCGCCATTACAGCCGCGGGGCGTGGCGGTCATGAGGAAGTAGTTGGCAGTGTCGCTGGGTAGCCTCACGTCGCCGCACCTCGTCCGTGGTGTGAATCACGCCCAAAAGGGTGTGATGTCCCCGAAATGCTGCTTTCGTTGGAGGGTCGGCTCTGTCAATCGGGTCACCCCGTGCTGCGCAATAGGCCGCTTGAAATCGCGGTGATTCAGAGCAGAATCAGGGTGGCCAGGCCCAGGAAGATGAAGAAGCCACCGGAGTCGGTGAGGGCGGTGATCATGACCGAGCTTCCGATGGCGGGATCGGCTCCGACTCGCGAGCGGAGCATTGGAATGATGACTCCAGCGGAGGCGGCAAGGAGGAGATTCAAGGTCATGGCGGCCGTCATCACCGCGCCGAGGGAAGCGCTCTTGTAGAGCCACCAGGCGAGCAGGCCAAGGAGGCCGCCCCAGACCAGACCATTGATGAGCGCGACGCCGAGTTCTTTGCGCAGAAGGCGCTGAAGGGCCTCCGGTTGCACCTGACCGGTGGCGATGGCCCGGACGATCATGGTGATGGTCTGGTTGCCGGAGTTCCCGCCAATGCCCGCCACGATGGGCATCAGGGCGGCGAGGGCCACCAACTTCTCGATGGAGCCTTCGAAAAGGCCGATGACGCGGGACGCGATGAAGGCTGTGACGAGGTTGATGGCCAGCCACGACCAGCGGTTCTTCACTGAATCCCAAACCGACGCGAAAATGTCCTCCTCTTCCCGCAAGCCGGCCTGGCTGAGGATTTCGGCGTCCGATTCCTCCCGGATGTAATCGACGACATCCACCACGGTCAATCGGCCGATGACACGTTTGTCCTTGCCGATCACGGGGGCGGAAATCAGGTCGTAGCGCTCGAAGGCCTGGGCAGCCTCGTCGGCGTCGTCCTCAGGCTCGAAGCTCACGATCTCGGTGCGCATCAACTCCGAGACCTCTTTGTCCGGATCGTTGATGAGCAGGGTCTCGAGGGTGAGGATGCCCTTCAGGTGGTCTTCGCGATCGACCACGAAGAGCTTGTCGGTGTGAGCGGGGAGATCGTCGAAGAGGCGCAGGTAGCGGAGCACCACCTCCAGACGTACGTCCTCTCTGACGGTCACCATGTCGAAGTCCATGAGGGCGCCCACCGAGTCCTCCGGGTAGGACATCGCTGCCCGCAGTTGCTCCCGTTCCTCGCTGGGCAGGGACTGGAAGACGTCCTGGATGACCTCCGCTGGCAGGTCCGGCGCGAGGTCCGCCAACTCGTCGGCGTCCAGGCTCTCGGCGGCGGCCTTGAGTTCCTCCGGCGCCATTGCCTCGATGAGGGTTTCCCGCACCGCATCGGTGACTTCCAGCAGGATCTCGCCGTCGCGCTCCGCCTTGACCAGATCCCAGACGAAGCGCCGTTCTTCCAGGGGCAGGGCTTCGAGGATGTAGGCGATATCTGCCGGGTGAAGGGCGTCCAGCTTGTGCCGCAGTTCCGCCGTGTGCTGCTTATGTACCAGGTTTTCCACCAAATCATGGCGGGGCATGTCCTGGCGATGGACGAGGTTCTCCACCAGCCGTTGGCGGCTGAGCAGGGCCTGGACTTCGCGCAAATGCTGCTGCACGTCGTCAGGGTGGAGTTCCTCTTCCGGAGTCATGGCGATGGCGGTGGCGGGGAGGGCACAAAGGGGGCCATTCTACGGGTTCCGGTGTGACCGGCGCGACCCTGACTGACATCTTGCGTTGGGCAGTGACGAAAGGAAAAGATTCGTCGATCGGGATGACTCAGGGCACGTCGGCGCGGGCCATTCGGGCCTGGATGCGGGCGGCGTGGGCGGCCAGGCGCGGGCCGAACTGGCGCTCGTATCGCCGGGGGTTGGGTAGCATCACGGCCAGCCGCGCCGCCTGGGCGGGGCCGAGCTGAGCCGCCGTGACACCGTAATAGCGCCGGGCGGCCGCTTCGCAGCCAAAGATTCCGTTCCCCCACTCCACCACATTGAGATAGACCTCCAGGATCCGGCGTTTGGTCCATATGGCCTCGATCATGAGGGTGATCAGGGCCTCCTCGGCCTTGCGCAGGTAGCTCCGGCTGGGGGAGAGGAAGAGGTTCTTGGCCAATTGTTGGCTAATGGTGGAGCCACCGACCACCGGGCGACCCCGTCGCTCGTTTTTCTCCAGGGCCTTCTGAATGGCTTCCCAGTCAAAGCCGTCGTGATCGACGAAGCCATCGTCCTCCGCGGCGACGACGGCCCGTTTCAAATGGATCGAGATCCGCTCGTAGGGCACCCATTCCTGACGCAAACGGGCGTCTGGGTCCTTTTCCCGGAACTCGTCCAGACGTAGCGCCATGAAACTGGTTTCCGCGGGGTTGGCCCAACTCCACCAGACTACGTGGGCGAGAATCCATGCCTGCCAGACCAGGAGCACGAGGAGCGCGATGGCCGCGCCCCGCACGATCCAGCGGGTGATGACCGTCACGGAGTGCGGCCGGCGCGCAGGGCCTCCAGGACTGGCCCGGTTTGCGGACGCACGCCACGCCACAACCAGAAGCTCTCGGCAGCTTGCTCGACCAGCATCCCGAGCCCGTCGGCCAACTTCGCTGCGCCCTCCTGCCGGGCCGCCGCGAGGAATGGGGTGTCTCCCTTGCCATACATCATGTCGTAGGCGAGGGCCCCAGGGGCGTAGAGCCCCGGAGGAAGCGGGGGTGCTTCGTTGGCCAGACTGGCGGCGGTGGCGTTGATGATCACGTCGAAGGTCTGTCCCGCGAGGCCTGCGAAGGAGCTGGCGGCCAGGGGGATGGCCCCGGCCGCCTGGGAAAACTGCTCGGCCAGGCTTTCGGCCCGGGCGACCGTACGATTGGCGATCACCAGGCCAGCCGGCCGCTCACCGAGGAGCGGGAGGATCGTCCCCCGGGCTGCGCCGCCCGCGCCAAGGAGCAGGACGCGTCGGCCATTGAGGGCGTAGCCCAGGTTCTTGGTGATATCCCGAACCAGCCCCGCGCCATCGGTGTTGTCGCCCAACACTCCTTTGGGTCTGAAGACCAGGGTATTGACCGCCCCGGCCGCGCGGGCGCGCTCCGTCAATTCTGTCGCCAGATCATGGGCTTCCAGCTTGAAGGGCACGGTGACGTTCATCCCGCGACCCTGGTTCTCGCCGAAGGCACGCACCGTGGCGGCAAAGCCATCGAGGGGCGCCAGCAGGGCCTCGTAACTCATTGCCTGGCCGGTCTGGCGGGCAAACGCGCGGTGGATCAGGGGAGATTTGCTGTGGGCGATCGGGTGGCCCACCACGGCGTAGCGATCCACGTTCAGGGGTCCTCGGGCAATGTCGGGTTAGCGGGCCGTTTGGATCTGGTCGCCCTGGGTGAAGGTCCAGGTGCGGACGATCTCGATGACGTCCGTGTCCCGCCGGATATCGGGGGGAAAAGCGGCGAAGGGGGCGGCGAGGAGGACGATGCGCTGGGCCGCCTCGTCGAGGACCTTGTGTCCGGACGAGCGGTTGATCTCGACGCGGTCGACGCTGCCGTCTGCCTTGATGGACACCGACAGGACAAGGCTGCCGTAGGTCTTGCCGCGGGCCGACTCGGGATAGTTCAGCGTGCCGATCCGTTCGATCTTCTGGCGCCAGTCCTCGACGTAACGGGCGAAGCGATATTCCTGGGTGCGGGCTCCGACGATGGCGCGGCGGGGACGCTGGGCCATTTCATTGAGGCTTTTGTCGATGGAGGCGTCCATGCGGACCATCGCCGCGGCGCTGTCAAGGAGGTCGTAGCCCGAGACCTGGCGAGGCGTGTCCGTGGGTTGATCGTCGGGGCGGGGCTCGCTGCGCAGCGACGCCGTAGCGCTCGGGCGGGTGAGCACTTGGTGGGCCTTGCGTTCGGCCACCACGGCGCGACGTCGCGCCTCCTGGAGCGCGTCCCCCTCCCGCCGTTGGTCTTGCGGGGGCAGGGGGGTGCTGGGCCGGGTTTTCCCTTCCACTTCGCCCCCACCTTCGAGATTGGCCTGGGCCAGGGCATCCGCGTCGGTCGGCGCCCGGGCATGGCGGGCATTCACGAGCACCACTTCCAGATTCTTGTCGGCCCGCTTGGCCCCCAATGCGTCGGGGAAGCGGAAGTGAATGGTGAGCAATACCGCGTGGAGGGCCAAGGATACGAACACCGCGAGCCACATCGCCTGGTCGGGGTGGCGCCGGGGCCCGCGGAGCCGTCCGCGAGCTCCAGGCGGGAAGGCCGACAGGGTGGGGGCGGGCGCAGACATCGGGAGAATCTTACTCCGACTGGACGGGGACTTCGACCGCCGCCTCTACCGGCTCGGTCAGGCTGGCGACGTAGCGCAGTTGGAGTTCCACGTCGATGAGGTCACTGCGCTCCACCGCGAGCCGGACCCGGCAGCCCGGATCCAGCGCAGGCAAGGAGGGCACTTTGACCACCATCGGTACGGTCTCGAGGCGGACCAGGTTCTCTCGTAGGGTCCGCCCGGTCACTTCGGTCAGGCCTGCCCGGCGCAGCCAGCGCAGGCACCAATAGCGCTCCATGTGGCGCTGAAAATCGGCGTAGGCGGCATAGGTCAACTCGAAATCCCGCATCGCGGCGACCAATTCCTGCGACTTCGGTGCGAAGGCCGGGTCTTCTCCCCGCAGGACCGCCACGATCTGCCACTGATTGACGAGATCCACATAGCGCCGCAGGGGTGAACTGCTCCAGGCGTAGCAGGGCACACCGAGGCCCTCATGGGGCCCGGCGACTGTGCTCATCCGCACCTTCCCCGCCGTCTGCACCCGGTACAGTCCAGGCACTCCGGCCTCGTCGAGGAGGGTGCCCCAGGTGGAATTGGCGACGATCATGAGCTCCGCCACCAAGGTATCGAGGGGCGAGCCGCGCGGCCGCCGGGTGATGCTTACCTCGCCGGGGCCGTCATCAGTATTGACCGCCCAATCGACCACGTAATTGAAGTCCAGGAGATTCTGGTTGGCCGAGGGTTTGCCGCGACCGGCCTCCAGAACCGTGGCGAGTTCCCATAGCACCGTGAGTTCGGACTTCCACGGAAAATCCGGGCCGCCTTCTGCGAGGGTTGTGGCGTTGAAAAGCGGCTCGATGTCGTGGTGGCGGAGATTGGCGGCAATGGGCACCACTTCGATCCGCGAGTCGTGGCTGGCGACCGAGAAATCGGCATTGACCGTCAGGTAGAGGGACAGCGCCGGGGAGGCGCGCCCTGCAGCCAGGGTAAAACGCTCCACCACCGGGTCGGGCAGCATGGTGATCTTGTTGCCCGGCATGTAGACGGTGGACAGCCGTCGGCGGGCAATATCGTCGAGGGCATCGCCTCGGCGCAGACCCAGACCAGGCGCCGCAATGTGAATGCCCACCCGCCAGCCGCCCTCCGCCCGGGGGCTGACGGAGAAGGCGTCGTCGATTTCCGTGGTCTGGGCGTCGTCGATGGAAAACGCAGCAACGCCCGCCACGGGGAGATTCTCGTCCGCCGCCGGATCGGGCGTTTCGGGGAAGGCGGTGCCCTCGGCGAAATACTCGAAGAGGAAGCGCTTGTAGTGATAGTCGTAGGAGGAACCCAGGGCGCCGCCGCGCAGCAGCAGGCGGGGTGCGGAGAGCCCGGTTTCGGCGCAGGCGGCCTCGACGGCCTTAACTTCGAGGCGATTGCGGTCGGGACGGTAGAGGATCTGGTCCAGCATCGCAGTGATTTCGCCGGGCACCTCGCCGGCGACCAGTTGGTCGCGCATCCGGTCGATCAGCTCCGCCTGCTGGCGCTTCTTTTCCTGGCCGGCCAGGGCGGCCTGCAGGATCTCCGCCGGCGCTTTGCGGAAGCGGCCCCGGCCTTTGCGGTGGAACCAGATCGGCGCGCTGTGCAAGCGCAGCAGGAGGGCCGAGGCTTCCACCGCCCCGGGGGCATGGCCGAAATAGTCCGCTGCGAGCTCGCAAAAGCCAAACTCTGCGTCGCCGCTCACTTCCCAGAGAAACTCGGTGTCGAGTTTCTCAGCCTCCCGTTCCGCCTCGTCGAGCAGCGCGGCGGGGCTGGGTGCCTGGAAGCGGAGGAGTACCTGGGCAGCCTTGAGCTTGATTCGCTTGCCGTGGCTGGTTTCGACCTGAAGGGAAGCGTCGGTTTCGGTGAGAACGGTACCGGCTTTGAAGGCCCCATCCTCTTCAAACAACACGAACATCGGCGTGACAGTGGGCGATAAACCCACCATTCTACTGAAGTTTCCGCTGCTCCCGTTCCCGTTGGCGGTCTTTCACGCCTGGGCGGTCGCGATGAGCGTTTGGGCGGGGAGGCGAAAGCCCGATTCGCTTCGGTAGGGCAGGAGGTCGGCTTCGACGGCCCGGGCGAGGGCCAGACGCGTCTCTTCCGGCAGCTTGGCGAGGGCTTCGGTGACGCCGCCGGCGAGGTCGAGAAAGGCCTGCCAGTATTGGGCAGCATCGGCAAAGTCGCAGCGGAGAGGGTGGTCCTGAACCTGAATCGCGCGGAAACCGGCCTCGGCCAACATCCTGGCCATTACGCCGGGGCCGCCGAGGCGGAACACCGAGGGTCGGGCCGCCCGAGCGGGCCCGACGATGCGGCTCAGGCAGTCCTGGGCGCAGGTGATGAGGGGGACCTGCTCGGGCGGGCCCCAGACCGACAGGGCCACGCGCCCGCCGGGCCTCAACGTGCGGCGGATTTCAAGGAGGACCTGTTGGGGATGCGGGCAGACGAAGAGGCCCAGGCCCATCAGCACCCGGTCGAAGGTGGCGGGCGCAAAGGGGAGTTGCTCCGCATCCGCCCCGCAGGCCCCCAGGCCGGGGGTGTCGGCCTGGGCGGAATGCAGCATGCCCTCGGCCAGATCGCTGGCCAGGACCCAGCCGGTGGGCCCCACCGCTTCCAGGGCGTGGCGTGCCAGGAGGCCGGGGCCGCTGGCCAGGTCCAGGACCGCCTGGCCGGGGGCCAGGTCGGCGGCATGGAGGAGACTCCGAGCGAGGCTCTCTCGCATCTGGGCATTCGCGCCGTAGCGGTCGGCAATGCGATTGAATCCGGCACGCTCCTGGGCCTTATAGCGCCGGGGATCGAAGGGTTTCCCCTCGCTACTCATCGGATCAAACGGGCCATGTGGAGGATGTCGTCGAGGTAATCGGCCCAACGCGTAAAGCTGTGGTCACCGCCCTCCAGCACCGTTTGACGGGCACCGGCGTATTTCAGAACGGCGTCCCGGTAGTCGAGGACCTCGTCGCCTGTTTCGACCATCAGCCAGTAGCGTTCGGGGCGGGTGACGCGTGGGACCTCCAATTCACGCAACTCGGCAATGTGGGCTGGGGTGAACTCGAAACGCTCGCCGGTGTAGAGATTGGTCTGGGTGCCCAGGTAGGGCTCCAGGGAGATTGGGGCCAGGACGGCAGGGTTCACCAGGACCGCCTGAAGATTGTGGCGTTCAGCGAGCCAGGTCGCGTAATACCCGCCCAAGGAACTTCCTACGAGGGTCGGCGCAGGGCCGCCGTCATTACGGCACTGCAGGATGCGGGTCTCGACCATGGCCATGGCGTCTTTTCCCGAAACCGGAAGCTGCGGGCACCAGAACGCCTCCTCCAATCCTCGCTCGGCCATCCGAGCCCGCAGCGCCTGGGCCTTGTGGGAGGACGGTGCGGAGCGAAAACCGTGGAGGTAGAGGATCATGAGTTCAGCGTCTATCCAGCCGTCCAGTCCACCAGGCCCAGCTGCCAGGTGGCCAACACGACGATCCCGAATGCGATGCGATACCACGCGAAGATCGTGAAGTCGTGGGAGGAAATGTATCGCAGCAGCCAGCGCACGCAAAAAAAGGCCGATACGAAGGCGGCGATGAAGCCTGCGATCCACATGCCCAGGTCGTCGATGCTGAGGAGTGCACGCTCTTTGTAGAGTTGGTACACGGTGGCGATGCTCAGGGTTGGGATGGCGAGGAAGAAGGAAAATTCCGTCGCCGCCTTGCGCGAGAGGCCAAAGAGCAGGCCGCCGATGATGGTGGCACCAGACCGGCTGGTGCCTGGGATCAGCGCGCAAGCTTGAGCCAGACCCAGCTTCAGCGCATCCAGGGGGCGAAGCTCGTCGACGGAATAGATGCGGATCCGGTGATCCCGCTTCTCGGCCCAAAGAATGACGAATGCACCCACAATGAAGGCGATGGCAACCGGGACCGGTGCGAACAAATGAGCCTTGATCGCTTTGCCAAAGGCCAACCCGAGAATGGCCAGGGGGAGGAAGGCGATGCCAAGGTTCAGGATGAGGCGATTGGCCATCCGGTCGCGGCCGAGGCGACTGAAGGTGCGGCCGATGCGCTCCCGATATTCCCAGCACACCGCAAGGATGGCGCCAGACTGGATGACGATCTCGAACAGCTTGCCCCGGTCATCATTGAAGTCGAGGAGGTCTCCGGCGAGGATCAAGTGGCCAGTGCTGGAGATGGGGAGAAATTCGGTTAGGCCCTCGACGACGCCGAGGATCAGGGCCTTTAGAAGCAGGAGGGGATCCATTAGGGGGGTCAAAACTTGCGGAACCCCATTATACGGCCTTCTCCGCCTGCGTCCGGTGGCGTGAATTTCTGCCTCAAGTCGCCCTGTCCGGGTCCGTTAGCAGGGCAGACGCGGCGTCCGCCGCAAAATGGAAATTGCTTCGTCATGCTGAAGAAAATCCCGGTCGATCGTCTCAAGCTGGGTATGTACGTCCAGGAACTCTGTGGAGACTGGATGTCGCATCCCTTCTGGCGAAAGAGCTTCTTGCTCAAATCCGAAAGCGACCTCGCGCGCATTCTGGATGCCGGGATTCACGAGGTCTACATCGATACTTCCAAAGGTCTGGATGACGCCGAGGGACGCGATGCGGCGGTGGTGCGGGCGGAGGTCGAGCGTGATTTGGTGGCCGCCATGGAGACCGTGCCCCCTGAGCCACTGCGGGTTTCCCTGGCCGAAGAGATGGAGCGGGCCCGCAAGGTCCATTCCCAGGCCCACAAGGTGGTGCGGGGCATGATGCAGGACGTTCGTCTGGGCAAGGCGGTCTCCCTTGACGACGTGGAGCCGGTGGTCGAGGCGATTACCGGTTCGGTTCTGCGTAACAGCGGCGCTTTGATCGGCTTGGTCGGCATCAAAAACAAGGACGATTACACCTTTCTCCATTCCGTGAGCGTGTGCACGCTCCTCGTGGCCTTTGGTCGATCGATGGGCCTGGGCGCCGACATGGTGAGGGAACTCGGAATCGGCGGGCTTGTGCACGATTTGGGAAAGATGAAGGTGCCGGACGCCGTGCTCAACAAACCCGGGCGCCTCACCGACGAAGAGTTCGCGCTGATCAAACGTCATCCGGGCGATGGCCATGCCATTCTCCTCGAGACGGGAGGGGTGGGTGAGATTCCCCTCGATATCACCCGTCATCATCACGAACGGCTTGACGGCAAAGGTTATCCCGACCAATTGGCCGGTGACGCGATCACGGCAGCGGCCAGGATGGCCGCCATCGTCGATGTCTACGACGCCATCACCGCGGATCGCTGCTATCACCAAGGCATGCCGGCCACAGAGGCGCTGCGCAAGATGTGGGAGTGGAGCAAGAATCACTTCGACCACAACCTGCTGCAGGCTTTCATGCGCTGCGTGGGTATCTACCCGGTGGGCAGCCTCGTTCGGCTGGAGTCCGGGAGACTCGGTGTGGTGGTCGAGCAGTGCGACGAGAGTCTATTGACGCCGAAGGTTCGAGTGTTCTTCAGCACCAAATCTGGCGCTCACATTCGTCCGGAATTGGTCGATCTCTCCCGCCCCGTGGGGAATGGGGGCGCTGACAAAATCGTCTCGACGGAGGCGCCGGAGCGCTGGAAAGTCGATCCGCAGCGATTCCTGACCATCGGGTAATCGACCCCTTTGCCGTCACTCCCGGTGTCGCGGTCAGCGACCCTTGAAGTGGGGCCTGCGCTTGGCGAGGAAGGCGGCGATGCCTTCCGCGTAATCCTCGGTGGCCAAAAAGTCGAAGGCCTGTCGTTTTTCGGTCAGGCTGAGGGGCTCGCCGCTCATCAAACGATGCACCCATTGCTTGTGCCAGCGGGCGACGAGCGGCGCCCCCGCTAGAATTCGTTGGGCGGTCGCGTGGCCTTCTTCCTCCAGGCGTTCTGGGGCAACGATCCGGGTCAGCAAGCCCTTTTCGTAGGCTTCCCGCGCATCGAGGATGCGCCCTTCGAGCAGGATCTCCAGCAGAACCGCAGGTCCGACGAGGGCCAGCAAGCCTGCCATTTCCCCTGGGTACATGGAAAACCCGAGGCGATTGATCGGGGCGCCGAATCGGGAGCCAAGGCTAGCGATCCGGATGTCGCAGCAACCGGCGATTTCCAGTCCCCCGCCGATGCACGCCCCGTCGATCACCGCAAGGGTCGGCACCGGACATTGACGAATCGCCTCGAGCGCGGCTGCCACCAGTTCGTCGTGATAGTGGAGCGCGTCATCGACGGTGCTGCGTACCGTCAGAAACTCTTCGATATCGCCCCCGGCAGCGAAGGCCTTGTCCCCGGCGCCGCGCAACATGACGCAGCCTACGGCCGGCTCGGCGCCAAGCCGAGAGAATGTAGCTTTGAGATCCCTCCACATTTGGGCGTCGATGGCATTGAGCTTGTCCGGATTGGACAGGGTGACGATGGCCAGTCCGCCATCCTGCTCGCAAAGAATGGTCCCCGGCATTGACGGGCTCCTCTGAATTGGGTGGCGATGCCCCGCCGCGGGGTGGGGTCAGACGAGGTGGCTGCGGCCCGCGGTGGCGCGCGCCAGGGCCTTGCGGGCGCTGGCGATGTGGGCCCGCATGCCGGCCTCTGCGCCATCGCGATCCCGCGCCAGCAAGGCGGCGAGGATCTGCCGATGCTCGGTGAGGGACTGGACCAGGCGCCCCTCGCTGAAGAGGGAGTGGTGCCGCGAAAGTTTGATGACTTTTCGGAGGTCTTGAATCATCTGCTGAAGCCAGCGGTTGTCCGCGACATCCTGGACCCGGCGATGGAAGGCCTGGTTGGCCTCGAAGTACGCTTCGATATCCCCGTCCGTCGCGGACTGTTCGAGGAGAGCATGCAGGCGCTGCAGCTCGGCTAGATCTGCCGCCGTTGCGCGCTGGGCGCATTCCGCGGCACATTGGCCTTCCAGGAGGGCCATCACCGAAAACACCTCGTCCAGGTCGCGGTCCGAAACTTCCGTTACGTAGCAGCCTCGCCGAGGTTTAAGGGTCACGAGGCCCTCCGCCGCGAGGACTTTCAGCGCTTCCCGCAGGGGGGTCCTGGAAATCCCATATTGCTCGGCCAGGGCTTGTTCGTCGACCCAGCTTCCCGGGGGGAGCTCATGGGAAAAAATCCGCTGCCGTAAGCGCTCCGCCACCTGCTGATACAGGGCGAGCGGTTCAATCTGGGAGTGGGGAATCGGGTCCCGGCGGATAGGTTGGGGGGTGCTTGCATTCATAATTATGGATAAAGTATTATCGCCGGCGGTGCAAGTCAAGTTCTCGGACGAATCGGCCAAGGGAATGCCGGCAGGATAGTCGGCATCGGGAGAGGGAGCGGTTTCGTGCTGAGGCGCAGGCAGCCGCCCGTGGTTTCGACCACGGGCGGTTTTTTGCCGCGCAAGGGGTGGTGGTCAATACAGTCAATGGTGGCGGGGCCGTCCGGCACGCCAAGTATTCTGGAGAGTGCAAGATGTCCGATTCCAACGTCCCCGAGTGCCCGAAGGCCGGGCTGGACCAGTGGGCCAAGGCTGCGGCGAAAAGTGCGCCGGGCAATGACGTCTCTGCGCTGAATTGGGTGACGCCGGAAGGGATCACCGTCAAGCCCCTGTACACCGCCGCGGACACGGCGGCGCTTCAGTATGCTGATACCCTGCCCGGCTTCGAGCCCTTCCTTCGTGGACCGCAGGCCACGATGTACGCAGTCAAGCCGTGGACGATCCGCCAGTATGCCGGCTTCTCCACCGCCGAAGCCTCCAACGCCTTCTACCGCAAGGCGCTGGCCGCCGGCGGGCAGGGGGTGTCGGTGGCCTTCGATCTGGCCACACACCGCGGCTACGACTCCGACAATCCCCGCGTGGTGGGTGATGTGGGCAAGGCCGGCGTGGCCATCGACTCCGTGGAGGATATGAAGATCCTCTTCGACGGCATCCCGCTGGACAAGATTTCGGTCTCAATGACCATGAACGGCGCCGTGCTGCCGATCCTGGCCGGCTACATCATCGCCGCCGAGGAGCAGGGCGTCGCCCAGGCGCAGCTTTCCGGGACCATCCAGAACGACATCCTCAAGGAGTTCATGGTCCGCAACACCTATATCTACCCGCCGACGCCGTCGATGAAGATCATCGCCGACATCTTCCAGTACACGTCGTCGCACATGCCCAAGTTCAACAGCATCTCGATCTCGGGCTATCACATCCAGGAGGCGGGGGCGAACCAGGCTATCGAGCTGGCGTTTACCCTGGCCGACGGCCTGGAATATGTGCGCACCGGCATCAAGTCGGGCATGGACGTGGATACCTTCGCTGGCCGCCTGTCGTTCTTCTGGGCGGTGGGGATGAACTTCTACCTCGAGATCGCCAAGATGCGGGCTGCGCGTCTGCTGTGGTGGCGGATCATGAAGCAGTTCAATCCCAAGAACGCCAAGTCCATGATGCTGCGGACCCATTCGCAGACTTCGGGCTGGTCGCTGACCGAGCAGGACCCGTACAACAATGTGGTGCGCACCACCATCGAGGCCATGGCGGCCGTGTTTGGCGGCACCCAGTCGCTCCACACCAACGCGCTGGACGAAGCCATCGCGCTGCCCACCGAATTCTCGGCCCGTATCGCCCGCAACACCCAGATCATCATCCAGGAAGAGACCCACATCTGCTCCGTGGTGGACCCCTGGGCCGGCTCCTACATGATGGAAAAGCTGACCCAGGATATGGCGGACAAGGCCTGGAGCCTGATCGAAGAAATCGAGGCCATGGGCGGCATGACCAAGGCCGTCGAGTCCGGCTGGGCCAAGATGAAGGTCGAGGAGTGCGCGGCGGAAAAGCAGGCCCGCATCGACTCCGGCAAGGACGTCATCGTCGGCGTGAACAAATATAAGTTGGCCAAGGAAGATCCGATCGACATCCTCGACATCGACAACCACGTCGTGCGCGAGGCCCAGGTCGAACGGCTGTCCCGCATCCGCGCCACCCGGGATCAGGCCGCCGTAGACGCTGCGCTGGCCGCGCTCACCGAGTGCGCCAAGACCGGCCAGGGCAATCTGCTGGACCTCGCCGTCAAGGCGGTGCGCCTGCGCGCCACCGTGGGCGAAATTTCCGACGCGCTGGAAACCGAGTTCGGCCGCTACCGCGCCAACCCCCAGGCCGTGTCCGGGATCTACAACTCTGTAGTGGAAGGCAATGAAGATTGGCAGGCTCTCAAGGCTGACATCGAGGCGTTTGTCGCTGACGAGGGCCGCCGCCCCCGGATCATGATTGCCAAGCTGGGCCAGGACGGCCACGACCGCGGCGCCAAGGTGGTGGCCTCGGCCTTCGCCGACCTGGGTTTCGACATCGACATCGGGCCGCTCTTCCAGACTCCGGAAGAGGCTGCCCGCCACGCCGTCGAAAACGACGTCCATGCGGTGGGCTGCTCCAGTCTGGCCGCCGGTCACAAGACCCTCGTGCCCGCCATCATCAAAGCCCTCAAGGATCAGGGCGCCGACGACATCATTACCTTCGTCGGCGGGGTCATTCCTGCGCAGGACTATGACGCGCTCTACGCGGCAGGCGCCAAGGGGATCTTCGGGCCCGGAACGCCCATCCCGACGGCGGCTCGGGAGGTTTTGAAGCAGATCCGCGCAGCGCGTCAAGGCTGACCCGGTCGGGTCTCGGCGGGATCGTCCAAGGTGGCGGTCCTGCGCCGGGGCCATTATTCTTTCCGCATCGCCTGTGCTGCGCATGAACATGCCCGCTGAATTCCTCAATCTCGACTCTGCTGACCAGGCACTGGTGTCTGGCGTGCTGGCGGGGCAATTGCGCCCGCTCGCCAAGGCGATCACGCTCATCGAGTCGAGCCGGGCGGATCACCGCGAGCGGGCCCATCGCGTCCTGGAGGGCCTCCTGCCCCATACGGGCAAGGCCATGCGGGTGGGCATTTCCGGGGTCCCCGGGGTGGGGAAATCGACCTTCATCGAGGCTTTGGGACTGCACCTCATCGAACAGGGCTGCCGGGTGGCGGTTCTCGCGGTGGATCCCTCATCGACCCTCACCGGAGGATCGATTCTGGGGGACAAGACGCGAATGGAGTTGCTCTCCCAGCGCCCTGAAGCCTTCATTCGCCCCAGCCCGTCGGCGGGCAGCCTGGGCGGGGTGGCGGAAAAGACCCGCGAGGCCATGCTGATCTGCGAGGCATCGGGCTTCGACGTCATCATCGTCGAGACGGTGGGGGTCGGGCAGTCCGAAACCGCGGTGGCCGGCATGACGGATATCTTCTGTCTGCTGCAGCTCCCGAATGCGGGTGACGACCTTCAGGCGATGAAGAAGGGCATCATGGAGATCGCCGATCTCATCGTCATTAACAAGGCGGACATCGATGCTGCGGCGGCGACCCGTGCCAAGGCTCAGATGCTCTCGGCCCTCCATATGCTGCGTTCGGCCAGCCCGAACTGGACGGTGCCGGTGCTGACCCTCTCTGCGCTGAAGAAGGATGGCGTGGTGGACTTTTGGAATGAGGTGAAGCGCTATCGGGAGGCGATGACCGCCTCCGGGGAATTCGCCGCCAAGCGGCGGCACCAGGCTCTGGCCTGGATGTGGGAATTGATAGACCAGGGGCTGCGCCATCGATTCCGTGGCCATCCCCAGGTACGTCATGCGCTGCCGCAACTCTCCGGCGCCGTTGAGGCAGGCGTGACCACGCCCGCCGCAGCCGCGGGCCGGTTGCTGAGCTATCTGGGATAGGCGCCGTTTCGGCGTTAGAGACAAGTTTTCATCGGAGGCTTTATGCACGACATCATCCACGAACTGGACAGGCGACGGGAGGCCGCCCGCTTGGGTGGGGGCCAGAAGCGGATTGACAGCCAGCATGCCAAGGGCCGGCTGACCGCGCGGGAGCGGATCGAGGTCCTCCTCGATGAAGGGACTTTCGAAGAGTGGGACATGTTCAAGGCCCACCGCTGCAACGACTTTGGCATGCAGGACCAGCAAATCCCGGGGGACGGGGTGGTGACGGGCTACGGCACTATCAATGGCCGCCTGGTCTTCATCTTCAGCCAGGATTTCACCGTGTTCGGGGGCTCCCTGTCGGAGACCCACGCCGAGAAGATCTGCAAGGTCATGGACCACGCCATGAAGGCAGGCGCGCCAGTGATCGGTCTCAATGACTCCGGCGGCGCGCGCATCCAGGAAGGCGTGGCTTCCCTGGGGGGCTATGCCGACGTGTTCCAGCGCAATGTCATGGCCTCGGGGGTGATTCCCCAGATCAGCCTGATCATGGGGCCCTGCGCGGGCGGTGCGGTGTACAGCCCGGCCATGACCGACTTCATCTTCATGGTCAAGGACAGCTCCTACATGTTCGTGACCGGCCCGGAAGTGGTGAAGACCGTGACTCACGAGGAAGTCACCGCCGAGGAACTGGGCGGCGCCGTGACCCACAACACCAAATCCGGCGTGGCCGACATGGCCTTCGAGAACGACGTCGAAGCGCTGATGATGACCCGCCGGCTGTTCAACTACCTGCCTCTCTCGAACCGTGAGAAGGCCCCGGTGCGGCCGACCTCCGATCCCACCGACCGGATCGAGCTCTCCCTCGACACCCTGGTGCCGGACAATCCCAACAAGCCCTACGACATGAAGGAGTTGATCCTCAAAGTCGCGGACGATGGGGATTTCTTCGAGCTGCAGCCGGATTACGCCAAGAACATCGTGATCGGCCTCGCGCGGATGGAAGGTTCCACCGTCGGCATCGTGGCCAACCAGCCCCTCGTGCTCGCCGGCTGTCTCGACATCAAGAGCTCCATCAAGGCGGCCCGCTTCGTCCGCTTCTGTGATGCCTACAACATTCCGGTGGTGACCTTCGTGGACGTGCCGGGGTTCATGCCGGGCACCAGCCAGGAATTCGGCGGCATCATCAAGCACGGCGCCAAGCTGCTCTATGCCTATGCCGAATGCACCGTGCCCAAGGTCACCGTCATCACCCGCAAGGCCTATGGCGGCGCCTATGACGTGATGTCCTCCAAGCACCTGCGGGGCGACGTGAACCTCGCCTGGCCCTCCGCCGAGATCGCGGTAATGGGCCCGAAGGGCGCGGTGGAGATCATCTTCCGGGACGAAAAGAACGACCCGGCCAAGATCGCCGAGCGAGAAGCCGAGTACAAGGCCAAGTTCGCCAACCCCTTTGTGGCCGGCGCCCGGGGCTTCATCGACGACGTGATCCAGCCCCACGAGACCCGCAAGCGCATCTGCCGCAGCTTGGCCATGCTCCGCGAGAAGCAACTCGACAACCCGTGGCGCAAGCACGGCAACATTCCGCTGTGATCGCCGAGGACGCCAAGACATGTTTACCAAGATTCTGATTGCGAACCGCGGCGAGATCGCTTGCCGCGTCATGAAGACCGCCCGCAAGATGGGCATCAAGACTGTGGCGGTCTATTCCGAGGCCGACAAGGACGCGCTCCATGTCGAGCTCGCCGACGAAGCGGTGTGCATCGGCCCGGCGGCCTCGAAAGAGTCCTACCTGGTGATGGACAAGATCATCGCCGCCTGCAAGCAGACCGGCGCCCAGGCGGTTCACCCCGGCTATGGCTTCCTGTCCGAAAACGCCGAGTTCTCCCGGCGTCTCGAGGAAGAGGGCATCAAGTTCATCGGGCCCAAGCACTACTCCGTGGGCAAGATGGGGGACAAGATCGAGTCCAAGAAGCTCGCCCTGGAGGCCAAGGTCAATACGATTCCTGGCTACAACGAAGCCATTTCGGGTCCGGACGAGGCGGTCAAGATCGCCCAGGGCATCGGTTACCCGGTCATGATCAAGGCCTCCGCCGGCGGTGGCGGCAAGGGTCTGCGGGTGGCCTTCAACGACCAGGAAGCCTTCGAGGGCTTTTCCTCCTGCGTCAATGAAGCCAAGAACGCCTTCGGCGACGACCGGGTGTTCATCGAGAAGTTCGTGCTGGAGCCGCGCCACATTGAAATCCAGGTGCTGGGCGATTCCTTCGGCAACTACGTCTATCTGAATGAGCGGGACTGTTCCATCCAGCGCCGTCACCAGAAGGTCATCGAGGAGGCTCCGTCTCCCTTCATCGACCCGGCCACGCGCAAGGCCATGGGCGAGCAGGCCGTCGCCCTGGCCCGGGCGGTGAATTACGAGTCCGCCGGCACGGTGGAATTCGTGGTGGGCTCGGACAAGAGCTTCTACTTCCTGGAAATGAACACCCGTCTCCAGGTTGAGCACCCCGTCACCGAGAAGATCACCGGGCTGGACCTGGTGGAGCAAATGATCCGCGTGGCGGCCGGCGAAAAGCTGTCCTTCACCCAAGCCGACGTCAAGTTGGACGGTTGGGCCATGGAGTGCCGGATCAACGCGGAAGACCCCTTCCGCGGCTTCCTGCCTTCCACTGGCCGGTTGGTGCGTTTCGATCCGCCGGCGGATTCGGACGGCGAGCATGTGCGGGTGGATACCGGCGTCTATGACGGCGGCGAAATCTCCATGTTCTATGATTCGATGATCGCCAAGCTCATCGTCCACGGTTCCACCCGGGATCAGGCCATCGAGCGGATGCGCGAAGCCCTTAACGCCTTCGTGATCCGCGGCATCAGCTCCAACATTCCGTTCCAGGCCGCGCTGATGCAGCATTCGCGCTTCGTGGCGGGCAACTTCACCACGGCGTTCATTGCCGAGGAGTACCCGAAGGGCTTCAATTCGTCGATGGTGCCCCACGACGATCCGGCGATGCTGGTCGCTGTGGCGGGCTTCGTCCATCGCCGCTACCTGGAGCGGGCCTCCCGCATCGTCGGCCAATTGCCCGGTCATGAGTTCAAGATCGGCCAGCGCTTCGTGGTGATCATCGGTGGCAATCAGCACCCCGTCACCGTGACGGAGCAGGGCAACGGTTGCCGCATCACCTACCAGGGCGAGCATTACGACGTCGAGTCCGACTGGCACTTTTACAACCCGCTCATGAAGGGCACCCTCAACGGCCGCCCCTTCGTCATGCAGGTGGAGCGAATCGGCCTCAAGTACCGCCTCATGCACTGGGGCACCCTGGCCGAGGCCGAGGTGGTGACTGCCCGGGCCGCCGAGCTGATGGCCCTGATGCCCAAGAAGGCGGCGCCGGACCTCTCCAAGTTCCTCCTCTCGCCCATGCCGGGATTGCTGCGCGAAGTGGCGGTCAGCGTGGGGCAGGACGTGAAGGCGGGCGAAAAGCTTGCGGTCATCGAAGCCATGAAGATGGAAAACGTCCTCAAGGCCGAGCAGGACGGCAAGGTCAAGAAGGTCGTGGCCAGCGCCGGCACCAGCTTGTCGGTGGACGAGGTCATCATCGAGTTCGAATAAAGAGTTTCGGGCACCCCCTGGGGGTGCCCACCGGTTGCGTTCGATGGGGAGGGAGGCCTGCCTTCGGGTGGGTTCCTATCGAGGGCTCAAGGCTCACGCAAGTGAGCCTTTTTTTTGTGCTCCGGTGCCTTGGCTGCGCGGGAGTAAGATCTTGGCCGCAGACTCCGGAGACAGGCATGCGATTCGATGACGGGCGGGAAAGCGAAAACGTCGAGGACCGGCGGGGTGAGGGCGGGGGCAGAGGGGGGCGCCTGGGGGGCGGACGCATTGGTGTGGGAACCATCGCCATCGCCCTGATCGCCATGTATTTCGGCGTCGATCCCCGGGTGATTCTCAACCTCGCCGGCGGGTCGGCTCCGGTCCAGCAAGCCCCCGCACAAAGACCGCCGGAAGGCGATACCGAAGCGCGGTTCGTGTCCATGGTGTTGGCAGACACGGAAGACACCTGGAGCGCACTATTCAAGCAGTCCGGACGGCAGTACCCGATGCCCAGTCTGGTCTTGTTTTCAGGCATGACCCCCACCGCCTGTGGGACGGGCCAGGCCGCAATGGGACCGTTTTACTGCCCCGGCGATCAGAAGGTATACATCGATTTGTCTTTTTATGAAGAGATGCGCACCCGCTTCCGCGCTCCGGGGGATTTTGCCCAGGCCTACGTGATCGCCCACGAGGTGGGGCATCACGTCCAGAACGTCCTGGGGATCTCCGAGAAAGTCCAGTCTGCGCGCCAGCGGGTGACGGAGCGCGAAGGGAACCTGCTTTCCGTGCGTCTGGAACTTCAGGCGGATTGCCTGGCCGGGGTGTGGGCCTACCACGCTGATCGGGCGCGCCATGTGCTGGAAGCCGGGGACGTCGAGGAGGCCTTGGCGGCCGCAACGGCCATCGGCGACGACCGACTGCAAAAGGAAGCTCGGGGGTATGCGGTTCCCGACAGCTTCACCCATGGATCCTCGGCCCAGCGGGTGCGCTGGTTCCGGCGCGGGCTGGAATCCGGTCGCATGGGCGACTGCGATACCTTTTCAGTCGCCTCGCTCTGAGGGGCGGGCTGAAGCAGCGAGTTTGGAATGACTGGGGATCCTTACCACCTGATCCGCTTCGTTGAGGCCCAGAGGACGACCTACGCGGTAGCGTTGGCCGAGCTGCGACGGGGACGGAAGTCCTCCCACTGGATCTGGTTCGTTTTTCCCCAGTTGGCGGGGCTTGGACGCAGCACGACGGCGCAGTTTTACGGCCTGGGGGGGCTGGGCGAGGCCCGCGCCTATCTTGCCCATCCGATACTCGGGCCCCGTCTGCTCGAGAGCGTCCAGGCTATGCTGGCTCATCCGGACGTGACGGCTCGCCAAATTCTGGGCGACGTTGATGCGCTTAAACTTCGCTCGTGCCTCACCCTTTTTGCCGAGGCCGGGCCGACCATCGAGCCTTTCACTGATGCGCTGGCGCGTTTCTTCGGAGGCCAGAGGGATCCGCTGACCCTCGACTTGCTGGGTGCGCAGGGTGGTGCCTGACCTGGATCAGTCAGCCCCCGCGGGCGCCTTTCGCAAGCTGCCAAGCTCTGCCCAGGCCCATCAGATGGAAGGTGCTGTGCTTTTGCGACCTGCTCGGGCTAAGAGCCGGAATGCCGCTGGCGTTGGCCCCGCAACGAAACTCCTCGTTGCACGAATTCCAGGCTGAAAGACATACTGCCCCAACCCCCTGGAGGGGGGTATTTGCCGAGCTCACTTCAAGCCGGATTCAAAGTAGGGGCGGCCCCGCTGGCGTTGTGCCAGCTTCACTCCCTGGGACCTCAGATGTGCCCCGGAGCCTGGGAGGCCTGTCGTGCGCCTTCTTTACTGAACGTTCACCGCTTCCCAGGTGAACACCTCGGGCTTGGCGGGATCGACGTTGAGGCGCAGCCATTGGGTGGCGGTGGCGCCGGGAGCGACGATGCGGGTCAGGTTGGGCACGGGGTGGGCGATGTGATGTACCGGGTCAGCCCCCGCCAGCGGGTTGTCCACCAGGTAGCCGTGGGAGTCGCCCTGGAGGAGGAGCACGGGGCGGCCGAAGGCGCGGGCGCGGTCGGCCAGGCGCTGGGCGATGGACGTGAAGCCGTCCAGGGGCAGGTGGTTGTTCACCGAGAAGGCGTCCCACATGTCGGCCTGCATGGCGATCACCACGCCGGCGGCGCCTTGTTCTCCGGCCAGATCGAACGTGCGGTCGATCCAGGCAATGGCGGCTTCGGTGCGGGCCAGGCGTTCGGCTTTGCGGCGCTCGGTGTCGCTGGGTTGCTCGTTGGTCCAGGCGGCCTTGGAGTTGTTGCTGCCCACCACATGAACGGCGCTGAAGGCGACGCGGGACTCAAACCACAGCACGTTCTCGACGAAGGTTTCAAAGCCCGGCTCATGGGCCTGGGTGAACACGCTCTTGGGGCGGCCCCCCAGCGTGGTGCCGGGTTGCGGGAAGAGCGTTGTGCGGATCCAGTCCAGGCGCTCCAGGGGGTCGAAGGGGCCGTTGTTCAGGCGGTGGCAGTCGGTCCATTCGTTGTCGCCCGGGGTGTAGACCAGGGGATCCTGCAGACGAGCGAGTTGTTCAACGACGAAGCCCAGGTATTCATTGGAGCAGGAGGTGCTGCCGTTCTTGAGATCGCCCAGGTGGATGACGACGCGGACCTTGGGGTCGTTGTTCACGCTGTCGATCATGGCGGGGAAGACCGCCCGCTGGGCGTTGCCGTAGGGGGTGTCCGCCAGGACGGCGATGCTGAGGGCCTTGGCAGATTGGTCGATTTCAGTGCCGGTGGCGGCCTGGGCGGCGTGGGGCAGGGCAACAAGGGCGCTGGCCAAGGCTAGGGCGAGGAGGGATTTCCGCATGCGAGTCTCCGGATGCAAAGAGGGTCGTGGTCGAAGGCGCGACCTGGGGCCACATCCCGTCGCGGGCGCGGCGCTGGAGGGCGCAGGGGCGGATTGTGGCGAGGAAAGGTTGCAGGCTGACGACGCTCGCTGGGCGAGTGGGGCGTCAGAATGCGGGCGCTATAGGGATGGGACGGACTGGGGTGCCTCGCTTCCAATTGGCAGGATGGAGGGGAAGCGGGCAAACACGTCTGGCACAGCGACTTTGTTCGGTGGCGCGAAGGCGGAGGTGGGCTTAGTTGGAAGCCCCACTCCGCCGTGTAGTTGGCTTGGCGGGACTATTGTCCGGGTTCAGATCGTGGCAGCAAAGCGGACCCGCCAAGGGTCAGGGTTTCGAATGCGCCCGGCGCAGGTGCTTTTAAGCGCGCCCGTCCCCGGGCGCATTGTTGGGTGGGGTGCACTTGCCGACCCGGGGTGCGGCAAGGCTTGCCTACCAGCGCCTCTCGCCGCAGGGTTAGCCGGCAAGTTTGGCGAAGGCTTGCACGACTTCAGGCGGCGCCTGGACTAGTTCCACCAGCACGCCTTCGCCCCCCACGGGGAATTCTTCATTGCCCTTGGGGTGGAGGAAGCAGATGTCGAAGCCGGCCGCGCCCTTGCGGATGCCGCCGGGGGCAAAGCGCACGCCATTGGCGCCGAGCCACTCCACGGCCTTGGGCAGGTCGTCGATCCACAGGCCGACGTGGTTCAGGGGGGTGGTGTGGACGGCTGGCTTTTTCTCCGGATCCAGGGGTTGCATGAGGTCCACCTCCACCTTGAAGGGGCCGGATCCCATGGCGCAGATGTCCTCATCCACGTTCTCCCGCTCGGACACAAAATTGCCGGTAATCTCCAGCCCGAGCTTTTCCACCCACAGAGTGCGCAGGCGCTCCTTGCTCGGGCCGCCGATGGCGATTTGCTGAATCCCCAGCACTTTGAAAGGTCTTGTCGTCATGGTGCTCTCCCTCGAATAAACGCCCATTTTATGCCAGGCCGGCGCGGCCGATTCAGCCCCAGGTGACGCTGGCGGTAAAAAGGTAACCGGCACCGTAAACGGTCTTGATGAGGCGTGGATTCTGGGGGTCGTCGTCAAGCTTGCGGCGCAGGCGGGAGATCCGCACGTCGATGCTGCGGTCGTAGGGGTCCACGTCCCGCTCGCCCAGCAGTTGTTCCCGGGTCAGGATGCGGTTGGGGCGACGCAGGAGGGTCTGCAGCAGGGCCGCTTCCGCTGCCGACAGGCCGACTTCCTCGCCGGTGGGGGTCAGAAGATGGTGGCGGCCCGGGTCGAAAGTCCATCCGTTGAAGTGGGCGACTCCCGGGCTCACGGTGACCGGAGCTTCACTGGCGTTGCGCTGGTAGCGGCGCAGGATGGAGCGGGCCCGGGCGACGAGTTCCCGCGGCTCGAAGGGTTTGACCAAGTAGTCGTCGGCCCCCAGTTCCAGGCCCAGAACCCGGTCCGAGACGTCATTGCGGCCGGTGAGGATCATCACCGCGCAGGGCGCCCGCTCCTGAAGTTCCTTGAGGACCTGAAGGCCGTCCATGTCGGGCAGCCCAAGGTCGATCAGGCAGAGGTCGGGGGCAGAGCGCTGGGCGCGTTTGAGGAGCTCGCGGCCGGTCGGCACGGTCTCGGCCTGCAGGCCGTAGTCGGCAAGGCTGGCGCAGATCAGGCGCGCCACTTCGGGTTCGTCTTCCAGGACCAGGACCTGGGCCGACATGATGGGATTGGGGCTCATGGTGTCTCTTGAACGGCAAGGGGTTCCAGGGTGTGCTGGCCCAGGAGGTCGCGGAGGGCCCGGGCAAGGGTCGCTTTGTCGAAGGGCTTGCGCAGCACGGGGATGGCGTCCGGTGTGGCGTTGGCCGTGTAGCCGGTAATGAGCAATATGGGCAGGTCCGGCCGGATCTGGCGGGCCGCCCGGGCGAGATCGCGGCCGTCCATGCCGCCGGGCATGACGGTGTCCGAGACCAGGATCGAAATGTCCGGGACGGCTTCGAGCATCCCTTTGGCCTCCAGCCCATTGTCCGCCTCGATGACGGGGTAGCCCAGGTCCATCAGTTGCTGCCGGATCACCCGGCGCACATCGGGTTCGTCTTCGACGAGGAGAACGGGCAATTGCGGCGCGTCCGGTGTGTGGCCGGCGGTCGGGCGGGGGGCGGGGGGGGCGAGGGGCGCGTCGGCCACTGGGAGCACGAAGGAGACGGTCGTGCCTCGCCCGGGCTTGCTGCGGATCCGGGCATTGCCGCCGGATTGGCGGACGAAGCCATACACCATCGAGAGTCCCAGCCCGCTGCCGCTGCCGAAGGGCTTGGTCGTGAAGAACGGCTCGAAAACCCGGCCCAGCAACGCGGCGGGAATGCCGAATCCGGTATCTGCCACGTCGATCAGGACGTAGTCGCCCCGGGCCAGTTCGAATCGGTTGGCAAGTTTGCCCTCCACTTTGACCGCGCTGGCGGAAATGGTGAGGCGGCCCCCCTGGGGCATGGCGTCCCGGGCATTGATGGCCAGATTCAGGAGTGCGTTTTCAAGCTGATGGGGGTCGGCCAGGGCGTAGAGCGGCGGGTCGGGCAGCTGGGTCTGGATGTCGATGGACTCCGACAGCGAGTGGGACAGGAGCTGGGTCATGTTGAGGATGAGGCCCGTTACCTCCACCGCCGTGGGGTCCAGGGATTGCCGGCGGGAGAAGGTGAGGAGCCGGCGGATCAGTTCGGCGCCACGCTGCGCCGCCTGGAGTGCGGGGGTGATGTAGGGCCCCGCCATGTTGCCGCCGGGCAGCTTGTCCTTGAGGGTCGACAGATTGCCGATGATGATAGTGAGGAGGTTGTTGAAGTCGTGGGCGAGGCCGCCGGTGAGCTGCCCGACGGCTTCCATCTTCTGCGCCTGGATGAGGGCTGCCTGGCTGGCCTTCTGCTCCGTGATGTCGATGGAGAGGACGAAGAAGCCCTGCACGCCACCTTCCAGGGACACTTCTGGCACCACCACGCTGCGGGCATGCACCGTTCGCCCTTCCGGGCCCTGGCGGGAATACTCGTAGCTGACCTGCTCACCTGCAGCCGCCAGGTCCAGGTATGGACGGATGATGCTGTAGGCCTCGGCTCCGAAAACCTGCTCGATCGTCAGGCCGCAGATGGCCTCCGGGGTGAGGCCGAACCATTCGGCGTAGCCGCGGTTGGCGTAGAGGTAATGGTGCCCCGCATCCACATGGGCGATCAGCGCCGGAATGGCGTCCATGATGAGCCGCAGGCGACCTTCCGACAGGCGCAGGGCCTCGGCAATCTGGTCGATCTCCTGGTTGGCGCGGGTCAGCGCGGAGGTGCGTTCTCGGACCCGCGCCTCGAGCACCGCGTTGTGCTCCTGGATCAGGCGCTCATTGCGCCGCTGCTCCGTGACGTCGGTCCACAGGGACACGAATCCCAGATTGGGAATCGGCACGCCGCGAATCGCCAGAACCTGGCCATTGGGCCGCGCCCGCTCCGTGTAGTGGGGCTGAAAGGCGCGGACGGCTCGCATGCGTTCCGCCACCAGGCGATCGACCTCGCCCTCGCCGTATTCGCCGCGCTGGGCGTTGTAGCGGACGAAATCTTCGAAGGGGGTGCCCACCCGGACCATGGACTCGGGAAAATCCAGCAGGCGGGTGAAGGCCTTGTTCCAGGTGACGAGCTCCGGCGTCGCATCGAATACCGCTACGCCCTGGTCCAGCAGGTCCAGACCCGCCAGCAGCAGATCGTATCGGCGCAAAGCTTCGGGACGGGGCGCCGGTGGGGCGACCGCCATGATCATGGTCTCCTGACTCCCCCTTGCGGGTGTTCTATCTTATGAAAATGCAGGATGAAACAATTGCCTACATTGCGCAACAGTTCCGCAACTTTCCCGCCGCACACTGGGTAACTTGCCGCATTTCGATGCAGATCCCGGGCTGCGGATGGGGGGGATTAGGGGGGTTGAAGTGCCAAGAGAAGTTTACGTTGACGTTAACGTAAGCTTCCACTAGATTTCGTTCCACTCGCCGGGGGGCGGGCAAGAGCGATCACAATTCGAGGAGGAGACGAGGCATGAGCGATTTATCCGTGAGCAAGAAACTGGTTCCCTACAAGCCGAAAAACAAGGTCCGTTTTGTCACGGCGGCTGCGCTGTTCGATGGCCATGACGCCTCGATCAACATCATGCGCCGCATCCTCCAATCCACCGGCTCCGAGGTGATCCACCTGGGGCACAACCGCTCGGTGGGGGAGATCGTCAATGCGGCCCTGCAGGAAGATGTGCAGGGCATCGCCATCACCTCCTACCAGGGCGGCCACGTCGAATTCTTCAAGTACATGATTGATTTGCTCCGGGCCAACGGCGGCGAAGGGATCAAGGTGTTCGGCGGCGGCGGCGGGGTCATCGTGCCCGCCGAGATCGACGAGCTTCATGCCTACGGCGTCACCCGGATCTACTCTCCGGCCGACGGCGCCACGATCGGCCTGCAGGGCATGATCAACGATGTGGTTGAGAAATCCGATTACGACCTTACCGCGGCAGCGCCCCAGGGCGCGGAGGCCATCCTCAAGCGCCTGACCGCCGGCGATCGCCGGGCCCTGGCGCGGATCATTACCGCCCTGGAAAACGGCGCCTGTGGGGCCGAGGTCAAGGCCGCCCTCAAGGACGCCGCCGCCAAGGTCAAGACGCCCACCCTGGGCATTACCGGGACCGGCGGCGCGGGCAAGAGCTCCCTCACCGACGAACTCGTACGGCGGCTGCGCCTGGACCAGGATGACCGCCTGCGCATTGCCATTGTCTCTATCGACCCCTCCCGCAAGCGCACCGGCGGGGCGCTCCTGGGGGACCGCATCCGCATGAACGCCATCGACCATGAAAACATCTTCATGCGTTCCCTGGCCACCCGGGACACCGGCTCCGAAGTGTCGGCCGCGCTGCCGGAGGTCATTGCAGCCTGCAAGCTGGCAGGTTTCGACCTAATAATCGTGGAGACCTCGGGCATCGGCCAGGGCGACGCGGCCATCGTGCCCTTTGTCGATGTGTCCCTCTACGTGATGACGCCGGAGTTCGGTGCGGCGAGCCAGCTCGAGAAGATCGACATGCTGGACTTCGCGGACTTCGTCGCCATCAACAAGTACGATCGCAAGGGCGCGGAGGATGCCCTGCGGGACGTGCGCAAGCAGTACCAGCGCAACCGGGAATTGTTTGGCACCAGCGTCGAAGAGATGCCGGTTTTTGGCACCATGGCCGCCCGCTTCAACGACGACGGCGTCACCGGCCTGTATCAAGCCCTTTTGCCGCGCCTGGTCGAGAAAGGGCTCAAGGCCAAATCCGGCAAGCTGCCCAAGGTGGGGGTGAAGTCCTCCTCCAAGGGGCGGGCCATCGTCCCCGCCGAGCGCATCCGCTACCTCGCCGAGATCGCCGACAGCGTGCGGGACTATCACAAACACACGGCCCAACAGGCCCGGGTGGCCCGGGAGCGTCAATCCCTGCGCACCGCCAAGGCCCTGTTCGAACAATGTGGCAAGCCGGCGGAGCATTTTGACGAGCTGGTGAGCTGGAAGGATGGCGAACTCACCCCGACGGCCAAGAAGCTGCTCGACCAGTGGCCCAAGACCCGGGAGCTCTACGCCGCTGATGAGTACGTGGTGAAGATCCGCGACAAGGAGATCCGCACCAAGCTCACCACCGAATCCCTCTCGGGCAGCAAGATCCGCAAGGTCGCCCTGCCGGCTTTCGAGGATGAGGGAGAGACCCTGCGCTTCCTCATGAAGGAAAACGTCCCCGGTTCCTTCCCCTTCACCGCCGGCGTGTTCGCCTTCAAGCGCGAGGGCGAGGACCCCACCCGCATGTTCGCCGGCGAGGGGGATGCCTTCCGCACCAACCGCCGCTTCAAGCGGGTGTCCGAAGGGATGCCGGCCCACCGCCTTTCCACCGCCTTCGACTCGGTGACGCTGTATGGCTGCGACCCCGATCCGCGTCCCGACATCTACGGCAAGATCGGCAACTCCGGGGTGTCCATTGCCACCCTGGACGACATGAAGGTGCTCTACGACGGCTTTGATCTGTGCTGCCCGACCACCTCGGTGTCCATGACCATCAATGGACCCGCGCCCATCATCCTGGCCATGTTCTTCAACACCGCCATGGACCAGCAGGTGGCCAAGTTTGCCGCCGACAACGGCCGGGACCCCACCGACGACGAAGTGCAGAAGATCCGCGAATGGACCCTCAAGACCGTGCGGGGCACCGTGCAGGCGGACATCCTCAAGGAAGACCAGGGCCAGAACACCTGCATCTTCTCCACGGAATTCGCCCTTAAGATGATGGGCGACATCCAGGAGTACTTTGTCCATCACCAGGTGCAGAACTTCTACTCGGTGTCCATCTCCGGCTATCATATCGCCGAGGCGGGCGCGAACCCCATCAGCCAGCTTGCCTTCACTCTCTCCAATGGCTTCACCTACGTGGAGAGCTATCTGGCGCGGGGCATGCACATCGATGACTTCGCCCCCAACCTGTCCTTCTTCTTCAGCAACGGCATGGACCCGGAATACTCGGTGATCGGCCGCGTCGCCCGCCGCATCTGGGCGGTGGCGATGAAGAACAAGTACGGCGCCAACGAGCGCAGCCAGAAGCTCAAGTACCACATCCAGACGAGTGGGCGCTCACTGCACGCGCAGGAGATGGAT
>JAEUNY010000079.1 GCA_016791005.1 Zoogloeaceae bacterium | reverse complement strand
ATGTCTTGGACCAAATGCGGACCCTTGCCTTGGCGGGCGCAGGTGTACCAAAAAATGCCCTGAGGTTTGCCGGACAGCGCACTGATCTCGAACGGGCGGAACGGCACCTCGACTTCAAGCGGCCACAGCTGAATCGCGCAGGTGAGCCGCTGGGGGCTCGCGGTCACGTCGGTCAGGATGCCGGCATGGCTGCACACATCCTTCGTCAGCCCGACGACCAGCGCACCGACCTCGAGCGCTGGGAACTTCAGGGGGCCGGAGGGTCCCCCGCGGTAGGGTGGCTCAGGGCGCCAGCCCAGAACTGCAAGCTGCCCGGAAGCCGAGGCCTCCTCGGCGCCGTGGTTGAGCTGGACGACCGCCACGGAAAAGTCCGCGAACGGGTCGGCGTAGGTTGGTGGTGTGAGAAAGCTCATAAAATGAACTCTATAAAAGGGGTTTAAAAATCGGGAAACCGACGATGGGCACGCGGCCCATCGCTCAGTCCCGGGGTGGGGCTTCATGGCAACTCCGACGGCAGCGCGTCAGGGTTGGCGCGACCGAACTCATGTTGGTCGAAGGGGGAGACGTAGCCGGCGGTCACGCTCTCGGATGAGGCGGATTGCCAATACGCAGGGTTGCGTACCGCCCACAGGCAGGGCCGCCCGCCGTGCAGACGGTGCTGGCCCAGGGAGACGCCGTGCTGGCGCAGGAACCGCCGAACCTCGGCATCCGTCGCTCGGACGAGATGCAGGCGGAGGTACTGGAGCACCTCGCGGGCGCTGCAGAGATCGGCGGCAAACGGCGGCGCGTGCGCCGCCAGGGCGTCCTGGAGGAAGCGCTCGGCTTCGGACAGGGCGTTTTCGATGAGGCGTGCACGCCCCTCCGTGCGCGGCGGCGCCGCGTGCGGATTGAATCCAGTGAGATCGCGCTCCTGCAGGAACTTGAGCACGATGCCCCGGCCCGGACCCTCGAAATACCACCGGTAAAAGGCTGCGTAAAACTCCGGTTCCCGCTTGGTGGCGCGGCTGATCCAAGAGAACACCCGCCGGTCGTCGGGGTCAAGGTGGGCGGCGTCTTCGGCGTTCGAACACGCGATGATGTTGGCGTAATTCCGGACGTAGTACTCCGGCACGCCTTTGACGTTGATGAGCAAGCGCTCGCCGGTTACCCAATGCTTGATTCGACTCGCGACCTCGCGACCGAGATACTCCAACTCGTGGATCACGATGAGCTGCGCACTCTGCAGCCACCCCGTGAAGTTGCTGCGCAGGGCTTCCAGCGTGGGAAACGCCGTGTTCCGGCGCCCCACCAGTTCGGCGACCGCGTCGGCGATGAGGCTCTTGCCCACCCCTTGCGCGCCGATCAAAAGGACCATGAACGCCAGTTTGCGGTCCGGGTGCTGAACGAGCCACCCCACGACATCCAGGAAGAACCGGATGGCGTCCGCGTCCCCGTCAAAAAAATGCCAAACGAGCGCGAAGAACAGCTGGGCATCGCCATTGACCGGGACGACCGGCGTTGGGGTCCAAGTGTTGAGAAACACCTGCCCGTCGTCCACGATGTCATTGGGGCCCCCAGGGACAAAGGTCAGTGCGGCGTACTGCCGCACGCCCAGCACCGGGGTATAGAGCGCCTCCACTTCGGAGACGCGTTGGGGGATGGTGTGTCCGAATAGTCTTAGAAGGGTGCCCTCCTTAATTAGGTTGCCACTCTCACGGTGGCGGAATCGATCGAGCGTCGCGACGTAGTCGTAACTCCCGATCCCCTCGTTGGCAGAGCGAACGGCCGCGCCGTGCAACTGAATGCGCGACGTCGCCCGCCTTTTAGGCGTGTGTCTGTCCACGGGAAGGAAAAATGGGCGAATTGTTAAGGAGCGACGCCGGCTGGTTGAAACTCAGTGCCAGCCGACAGTCGTCTTTTTACGCGTCGAAGGAGCGACAAGCAACGCCTAAATTGTTGTTTTACCTAGTGTTTTGTGCGCCTATCAGGCGTAGAAAAGGCGTGAAAAAGGCTATATGCGTTTGGCATTGCCATCCATTTCTGCCTCTAAATTGAGCACGCTGCCGGGCATGCCCCGCACGGGCGCCGATATAGAGGCTTACAACAGGATGTCTGTGAAAGCTCTTCATAGAATCCCGTGGTTACAACACAATGGCTTTGTCGACGCAGCACGGAGTGGGCCAAATGGCTTACCGCTTTTCTATAGCAATAGTCAGGTCTGCTAATCGTCCAAAGGCCAAGAAAGAGCCGGCGGAGAGAACAAGCCCACGCTGGCACCGCCACGTCGGCGCGCAGCTTTGCGCTTTGTCGCTCCTGCCGAACAACCGGCTGATGGAGGTCATCGGAACCCTCGAAGCCTGCGAAACTTCGGCGTCCGAGGACAAGCCGACGAAAACAAGAAAAGCGTCAGCCGAGAAGCAATGGATCTACGATCTCTTGACAAATAGCGGGCTGTCTGAAGACTTGAAGATGGCAAATCGTCGTTCGCGTAAGCGGCAGGCGCTATTGGGCGACGAGCAGGGCCAGCTGTCGGATCATCTCTCGCTCCGCGCCTATCCAGTCCGCGCTCAGGTTCCTCAGAATAAGTACATGGCGCGCAATTTCGTTTTGCTCGTAGCCTGCCATCTGACCGAAGGATGGTTTCTGCTAGCGCTCCGCAAGATGCAGCAGCGCTGGCAAGAAAGAAAAGTTTTGAGCTTCGGAGTGGTCGAGCCAAAGATGCTTGCGCCGCGCGAGTGGCGCGCATTCAAGATTCAACTCAGCCACGAGCTCCGACAAGCATCCGACCAGCAAAGTCGCCCGGTCGTGCTCCACACTCAGAAAGAAGAGGAAGGCCTGTGGTCAGGCGACCTGCCTGAAGGGTGGAAAGTGGTCGGTGATATGCCTCCCGCGGCCCTCGGGAAGGAACGTCTGGTCATTCGATGCGAGATCAAAGCCAATTCCACGATGGTGATCTGTCAGTTGCCGTCCTTTGTGAAGGCGGTCGCCCCATCCCAAGTCCTAGAGAAACTGCCGAACCTCAAAGCCTTGAAGCATCCTGACAAGGACGAACTCATTCATGCGCTGTGGGCGGAGCTGCAACGCCTTCGGCAAGGCAGCGTCGCGGATTCGTCTGGTGCAGATCCCGCTCCCAAAAAGCGTCGCAGCTCACGGCGCCGGATTCGGGTTGCGGGGTCGAAACGCCGGAAAGTCGGGCCGACTGCGGCTGTCTGAGTTGCCCGCGCGCCATTTTTATTTGTGTTTTCTTCTTCAAAAATCTGAAAATGAACTAAGTCAGACAGACGCCCTCGATTCCGGGGCAGATCGAATTTTCGAGGCGGGCCATCACGATTTGACGTAGCCCAAGCGTTCACGACGTCTGACTCCGTCACGCCTTGCGGGGAGTTGGCGTCCATTTTCGTGGGCCAAAGGTTGGCCCACGAATGCATCGGGGCATACCTGCCGTTCAACTTCGGAAAGCTGCAAACGGCAGCTTTCCTATCTAGCGAACGCGAACTCCCGACCGAATCCGGTCGCTTGATCCCTCAGATGTTGAACGGCATGAATCCGAGTGGAGCAGTCGCCCCTCCAACCATTTGCAGGCAATCGTTCGTCCATTACTGCCCGCCCAGTCCATGTGTGACTACGGTCGGAAGTGACTTGATTGCGATCGCTGGACTGGCGATGACCTGGATGCTCTCGAGCTCTGACGCGTTTGCCACAACTGGGGAATTCTCAAACTCCCAGAGCCCGGCCGCGGCCCGCAACAGGCGTCCAGGCGTAGTCGCCAAAAGCTCCCAGCGCCTCTTCCGGCGCCTGATCCGCACGCAGGCAGAAGGCGTCGAAGCCACAGTTGTGGAGGAAGTAGATCTGGTCCCGCAACACGTCGCCCACCGCCCTCAGTTCTCCAGCATAGGCATACCGGCTCCGCAATAATCGGGCAAGGGAGTAACCGCGGCCATCGGTGAACACCGGAAAGTGGATGGCAATCAGAGGCAACTCGGCCAGCCAGGGCAGCAAGGCGATAAATGGGTCGTCGGGAGCCAGCCAGACCCCGGTGCGGGCCCTGTCGTGACGGTCCTGCTGGTCCTGCCAGAGGGGCAAGGGCAGCAGCAGGTGCTCGTCCCCGGCCAGGCATTCGGGCGTCATGACTTCGTCCGTGGTGACCCACCTCCAGGGATCGTCGGCGATCCGGCCGTCCTTAATGATGCGCGGCATGCTCTTCTCCATAGACGCGTGCCTTGAAGGGGTCGAGGCCGATGCGCTCGACGGTGTCGACGAAAACCTCCCCTTCGTGGCGGGCCGCCAGATAGACCTCCAGCAGGCGCCCGATCACGTCGGGAATCTCCTCGGCGGCGAAGGACGGGCCGATCACCCGGCCCAGCGCCCCTCGCTGCCCTTCCCGCCCGCCGAGGGTCACCTGGCACCACTCCTCGCCGTTCTTATCGACGCCGAGGATGCCGATGTGGCCAATGTGGTGGTGGCCGCAGGCATTGACGCAGCCGGACATGTTGAGTTCCAGCGGGCCCAGGTCGAAGAGGTAGTCCAGGTCGTCGAAACGCTGCTGGATGGCCGCCGCCACCGGGATGGAGCGGGCATTGGCCAGGGAGCAGAAATCCCCGCCCGGGCAGCAAACCACGTCGGTGAGGAGGCCGATATTCGGCGTGGCGAGCCCCAGTGCCCGCGCGCCCTGCCACAGAGCGAGCAGGTCCTTGCGGGCCACGTGAGGCAGGACCAGGTTCTGTTCGTGGCTGACGCGGATCTCATCCGCGCTGAACCGTTCGGCGAGATCCGCGATCCCCTCCATCTGCTCGGCGGTGGCGTCTCCCGGCGGGATGCCGGTCTTCTTGAGGGACAAGGTGACGATAGCGTACCCTTCCACCCGATGCCGCGCGACGTTGCGCTCGACCCAGCGGGCGAAGGCCCGGTTGTACTGCAGCGCTTGCCGATAGGCAGGATCGTGCGGGTCGGCCGGAGGGTAATCCAGCCGGGCGAAGAAGGCTTCCATGTCGTTGAAGGTCGCCGCCTCGATGGTGTTGGGCCCGCCGCGACTCCACTCCCATTCGTCCTCCACCTCCTTGGCGAATGTCTCCAGCCCCAGCTCCTTCACCAGGATCTTGATGCGCGCCTTGTACTTGTTGTCGCGCCGACCGTAGCGGTTGTAGACCCGCAGGATGGCCTCGAAGAAGTTGAGCAATTCCTCCCGGGGCAGGAAGTCCTTCAGCAGCTTGCCAACCATGGGCGTGCGGCCCAGCCCGCCGCCGACGAAGATCTCGAAGCCGATGCGCCCATCCTCGCCGACGCGGGCGCTTGCGCCAATGTCGTGGAAGCGCACCGCCGCCCGGTCCTCCCGGCCGCCGGCGATGGCGATCTTGAACTTGCGCGGCAGGAACAGGAATTCCGGCGCGAGGGTGGACCACTGCCGGACGAGTTCGCAGTAAGGCCGCGGATCGAAGATTTCGTCTGCCGCCGCGCCGGCGAACTGGTCGGTGGTGATGTTGCGGATGCAGTTGCCGGAGGTCTGGATGGCATGCATCTGAACGGTGGCCAGCTCGGCCAGGATCTCCGGCGCCTCCTCCAGGCGCACCCAGTTGAACTGGATGTTGCTGCGGGTGGTGAAGTGCCCGTAGCCCCGGTCGTAGCGCCGCGCAATGTCGGCCAGCTTGCGCAACTGGCGGCTGGAGAGGGTGCCGTAGGGAATGGCGACCCGCAGCATGGGCGCGTGGCGCTGGATGTAGAGGCCGTTTTGCAGGCGCAGGGGACGGAAGTCGTCCTCGGACAGGCACCCAGCGAGGAAGCGTTCCATCTGTCCGCGGAACTGGATCACCCGGTCGTCCACCAGGCGCTGGTCGGTTGCGTTGTAGAGGTACATGGCGGCTTTCCTCAGGGCAGGAAGAAGGTGCTCTTCTCGACCACGCGGGCGGCCGGATCCTGTTTGGCGCGGATCTCGAAGGCGATATGGCGCACGCCGGAGCCGGCCCCGTCGGCGGGGGCGGAGACGGTCACCTGCACCGCCTTGACGCTGCCGGCTTCGCTGGCAAATTCCCGGGTTCCGACGATGTCGATGCCGGGCAGGCCGCTCACCGCCACCTCGAAGTCGCGAGGGGCCTCGACAAGATTCATGAGCTTCAGGGTGTAGGCGTTCTCGATGCGGCCATCGGCGCCCTCGCGAGCCAGGCTGCCCCGGTCGCGCAGCACGTCCACCAGCAGGGGGGAACGCTGGCCCAGGGTCCATCCACCCAGGCCGATGAAGACCGCCATCAGCCCGCCATATACCGCGAGCCGCGGCCGGCCACTGGCGCGCGGCGTACCGGTCAGCTCCAGCTCCGAGGCGAAGCGGATCAGGCCCACCGGCTTGGCGACCTTGGTCATCACCTCGTCGCAGGCATCCGCGCACAAGCCGCAGTTGATGCACTGGTATTGCAGGCCGTCGCGGATGTCGATGCCGGTCGGGCAGACCTGCACGCACACGCCACAGTCGATGCAGTCGCCGGCCGGCATGTCCTGCAGAGCCTTGCCGCGCGGCTCCCCGCGTCCCACGTCGTAGCTCACGGTGCGGGTGCCAGCGTCGAACATCACGCCCTGGAAGCGGGAGTAGGGGCACATGTGCTGGCACACCGCCTCGCGGGCGAAGCCGGCCTGCACATAGGTGAAGGCGGCGTAGAACAGCACCCAGAAACCTTCCCAGGGGCCGACGTTCCACGTCGCCAGATGACCCGCCAGTTCGCGGATCGGGGTGAAGTAGCCGACGAAGGTGAAGCCGGTCCACCCCGCCAGCACCAGCCACAGCCCATGCTTGGTCACCCGCCGCGCCAGCTTCTCAGCGCTCATTGGCGCCTGGTCGAGCTTCAGCCGCGCCAGGTGATCGCCCTCCACCTTGGCTTCGATCCAGGTGAACAGCATTGTGTAGACCGTCTGGGGGCAGACGAAGCCGCAGAACAAGCGCCCGGCCAGGGCCGTCACCAGGAACAGCCCCATGGCCGCCAGGATCAGGGCGATGGCCAGCAGCAGCGCATCCTGGGGCCACAACGTGAGCCCGAAGAGATGGAATTTGCGCTCGGCGATGTCGAAGAGGATGGCCTGCCGCGCCCCGCCGACCGCATCGTATTGCAGCCAACAGGCACCATAGAAAACGATCTGCGTGAGCCACACCATGGCCCAGCGCAGCGTGTTGAACCGCCCGCTCACGGCCTTGGCGTGGATCTTCCCTTTCTTGCGGTACAACTCCAGCTTGGCTTCCCGAACCTTGCTGACCGGCTTGGTCATGGCACTGCCCTCCTGAGGCGGATCTCGAGAGGGCGAAGGCCCCCGATCGAACTGGGGGCAAGTAAATCATCGGGCCGGAAATAGGGGCAGATTCAGGCTGCGCGATTTCTCATAGGAACAGATTCACGCACTTTCCTTCTGTGCCGGTCGGACGCAATGCCGGCTGTATCTGTCGCCGCTGACTGCAGCCTGGAACAATGACAGGGTGCAAGGAGGGGAGAGAACACCATGACGACGGCAGCAATCCAGGCATTCCCGGTCGATGACGGGCAACCAGACCGGCAGCCGGCCGGTGGGCGCATTCCGGGCAACCACGGAATCTGGGTCGGCATCACCTGCGAGTTTGTCGAGTTCCTGGTGCTCTTCACCGTCTACTTCGTGGCCCGTGCCCACAACGCGGAAGCCTTCGAAGCCGGCCCCGGACGGCTATCGACCCTGGCCGGCACGGCCATCACCCTGCTGATGGTGACCAGCAGTTTCTTCATCGCCTGCTCGGTGACGACGATGCGCGCCGGGCAGCAGCGGCAGTCCCTCTACTGGCTGATCGGCGGCCTGGTGTTCGCCCTGGGCTACCCGCTGGTGAAGTACTTGGAGTTCCAGTGGAACCTGGGGCACGGGATCCACGGCGACTCCGGCATCTTCTTCACCGTCTATTACTACCTGACCCTCACCCACCTGGTGCACGGCTTTTGGGGCATCCTGGGCCTGCTGTGGGTGCTGGCCAACCACGTGAACGGCAGCTACACGGCCGAGAGCCACCCCGGCCTGGAAGCGCTGGCGAGCTACTGGCACGCCACCGACATCATCTGGCTCGCCCTCTTCCCGCTCTTCTACCTGCTGGCCTGAATCATGAAAGCGAAGCCCGCGCTCCCCAGCCTTTCCCTCTCCACCCTGTTCGGGGCCTGGCTCGGCCTGCTGGGGCTGACCGCCTTGGGCTTGGTCCTGGCTCGCTGGTCGGCCGGCGCCTCCGGGCTGCCTCTGGCGGTGGCCGCCGTCGTCTGGTTCAAGGGCTGGCTGGTGGCCCGGCACTTCATCGAATCCAACCTGGCCCATCCCTTCATCGCCTGGGTCCTGCGCATCTTCATCGTCTGCGTGCCCGCCGCCTTGCTGATCACCACATGGTTCGGCCCGCAACTGGCGCGCTGGACGAGCCTCTGACTACCCCGCCACCAGCCGCGCCAGAGTCTCAACCGCCGTCTCCAACCGAGCAGGCTCCAGGTGCCCGAAGTTAAGCCGAATGCACCTTTGAAACTCGCGCTTGGCCGAAAAGATCGGCCCCGGCGCGATGCTGATGCCTTGCTCCAGGGCCTGCTGATGCAGCCGCAAGGCATCCGTCGGCGCCGGCAATTCGAGCCACAGAAAGTAGCCGCCACCCGGCCGAGCGAGCCGGGTGGCGGGCGGGAAATACCGCTCGACCAGTTCGACAAATGCTACCTCCTGTCGCGCCAAGGTCTGGCGCAGGCGCCGGAGGTGGTTCTCGTATCCGCCCTGCTTCAGGTAATCGGCCAGGGCGATCTGGACCGGAATCGTCGTCGCCAGGCTGGTGGACAGTTTCTGGCGCTGGATGCGGCCAGCGTAGCGGCCCCCCGCCACCCAGCCGACTCGGTAGCCGGGGGCCAGGCATTTGGAGAAGGAGGAGACGTGCATCACCAGCCCGTCCCGGTCCTCGGCCTTGCTGCACAAGGGCCGCTCGGGGCCGAAGTACAGCTCAGCGTAGACGTCGTCCTCGATGAGCGGCACCTCGTAGCGGCGCAGCAGCGCCAGCAGCGCCTTCTTGCCTTCGCCCGCCACCAGCGCGCCGGTGGGATTGGCGAAGTTCAGCATGAACAGGCAGGCCTTGATCGGGTGGTGGCGCAGGGCGTCCTCCAGAGCGACGAGGCTCACGCCCTCCCGGGGGTGGCTGGGGATTTCGATGACCTTCAGGCCCAGGCGTTCGCTGGCCTGCAAGCCAGCGTAGAAGGTCGGAGATTCAATGGCGATCAGGTCGCCTGGTCGGGTTACCGCCTGAAGGCACAGGTTGAGCCCCTCCATGGCGCCGGAGGTGATGACAATCTCCTGGGGCGGCACGTCGGCGCCCTGGGCCAGGTAGCGCAGGGAGAGCTGTCGGCGGAGTTCCTCGTTGCCCGGCGGTAGGTCGGTAACGGTGGCCAGGGGATCGAGCTTGCGGGCGGCGGCGGCCAGGCAACGGCCCAGCTTGTCGAGGGGAAACAGATAGGGGCTGGGGAAACTGGAGCCCAGGGGCACCACCGCCGGGTCCTTGACGCTTTCCAGGATCTGGAAGATGAAGTCGCTGACCTCCAGCGCCGTGGAGTGCCCCACCGGCCGGCTCATCTCCGGCTCGGGCAGGCGCTGGCCGAGGCGGGCGCGGACGAAGTAGCCGGACTTTGGCCGGGCATCCACCAGCCCACGGCTTTCCAGCAGGTAGTAGGCCTGGGTCACGGTGACCGGGCTGATGCCGTGGGCGCGGCACGTCTGGCGGACCGAGGGCAACCGATCGCCGGGGCGCAGCACACCGTCGGCGATGAGCTTGGCGGTCCGGTCGGCGAGGTCGTGGTAGAGCGGCATGGTGCGGCTACAGACCTTAAACCGCCGTGGCGTGGGGATGCATGGGGTGATCCAGGGTATCAGCGACCAAACGCAGGGCGGCGTCGCAATCCTCCCGGCCTGAAGGCCCACCGAGGCACAGGCGCACAGCCACGGGAGGGTTGCCGTCGGTGGCAAAGGCGACGCTTGCCACTGCGCCGATTCCCTTAGTGCGCAGGTATGAGGCCAATTCCACCATGCTCCAGGAGGGTGGGACCGACAACCAAAGGTGGAAGCCTTCCGCCTGGGCACGATAATGGTAGGGTGCCAAATGCTTGTCGGCCAGAGTCTGGCGAGCCTGGGACTCCTGCCGGACGGCGGCGAGCATGGCCGACGCGGTGCCGTCGGCGATGGCCTGGGTGACGATGGCGGTGGTGACCGGCGAGGCCATCACCGTCATGGCCCTCAGGGTGCCGGCCAGGCGCTGGATCTGGCGCACGTCGGGGGCGACCACGAAGGCGGTACGCAGCCCCGCGCCGAGAAATTTGGAAAAGCCGGTGACGTAGTAGGTCAACTCCGGCACCAGCACGGCGAGTGCTGGAGGACGCTGGCGCGGCAGCATGCCGTAGGCGTCATCTTCGATGAGGGGCACGTTGTAGCGCAGGGCCACGTCGGCCAGGGCCTCGAGGCGTGCGCGGGAGATGGTGCCCATATCTGGGTTGCGCATCACCGGATTGAGGTGGAAGGCGCGGGGCTGAAGACGCTTGCAGGCCTCCTCGAAGGCGGCGGCGCTGGGGCCGTCCTCGTCGAGCGGCAGGGGGTGGAGATTGATGCCCAGCTGGGTGGCGATGGCCTTGATGCCTGGGTAGGTGAGGGCCTCCACGCACACCGTCTCGCCCGGGCGGGCGAGCTGGGAGAGCAGGCCCACCAGCGCCCCATGGATGCCAGGCGCCACCAGCAGGCGTTCGCCGGCCACGTCTGGCAGCCAGGGCCGCAGCCACTCGGCCGCCACCTCCCGCTCGTGGGGCTTGCCGCCGAAGTCCTGGTAACGCAGGAGTTCATAGAGATCCTGGCGGGCGCAGACCGTCGCGGCGCACTGCTTCAGGCGCTCGATGAGGCCCGCCTCCCGCGGCTCGGGCGGCAGGTTCATGGTCATTTCAAGATCGCTGCCGGCCCGTAGCGGTGGTGACGGTGCCTTGCTACGGACGAAGCTGCCCATCCCCGGGCGAGCTTCGATGAGGCCACGCTTGCGGGCCTCGGTGTAGGCCCGGGCCACCGTGGTGTAGTTGAGCTCCAGGTCCTCGGCCAGCTCGCGCAGGGTGGGGAGTTGGTCTCCCGCCACCAGGCGGCCGCTCTTCAGGTCTTCGGCGATGAGATCGGCGATGCCCAGGTAAGCGGGCTTACTGCCGGCCGCCAGTTGCTTGCGCCAATGCGAAGCGATGCTTTCCATCCGGTTTCCCCTTGATCCTAAAACTGAGGTTGGCACAGCAGAACCGATCACATCCCTGCGTGCAACGGGGCCTCCCTCACCCCAACCCCTCTCCCGGCGGGAGTCGGGCTTTATTTCCTTTACCCTCAGGGGCTCGGCGGATTGTAATCGTTGATTGCATTTTCAGCGAAACTTTATCGTATTTCTAATTGCACGCCCGCGCCCTGAATGAGGGAGCAATTCGGCCTCCGTGGGCCATCTCGGTGCGTCCAAGTCATCAGCCACAGCCCAGTTAGATAGCCAATTTCTACTCGTTTGCAACGCCAATGGAATTTTTACGATCATTTGTCGCAGATTGCCCGCTATTGATCGCTAAGTGATTGCATACAACGCATAACTTGATGGCACGGATACTGCTGAAAGGAGAGCGTGCCAGCACCGCCAACGGTGCGCACCTCAACCTCACTCAACAGGAGATTTGCAATGCCCGCCGTCAATATGCCCCTGCACAAGAAAGGTGATTTCTTCGTCGATTACGAGGAGAAGGTCTTTGAGGACGTGAAGGCCGAGCCGGGCGAGAAGGCCCTCGTCACCTTCCATACCGTGGCCTTCGAAGGCTCCATCGGTTTCGTGAACCTGCTCCAGGCCACCCGCCTGCTGCGCAAGGGCTTCGAGACTTCCATTCTGCTCTACGGCCCCGGCGTGACCCTGGGCGTGCAACGTGGCTTTCCGACCATCGGCGACGAAGCCTTCCCCGGCCATCAGAACTTCAACAAGCAACTGATGAAGTTCATGGAGGAAGGGGGCAAGGTCTATGCGTGCCGCTTCGCCCTGCAGGCCCTCTACGGCCACGGCGAGCCCTCGCTTATCGAAGGTATCCGCCCCATCAATCCGCTGGACGTCCTCGACCTGATCCTGCTGCATCGTCGCGACGACGCCTTCATGGTCCACACCTGGACCGTTTGAGCGCAGACCGGGCACGAACATGAGCACAACGCGCACAGTGCGGGCGGC
>JAEUNY010000071.1 GCA_016791005.1 Zoogloeaceae bacterium | reverse complement strand
GCAATCAGCGGGCGCGGGTCCAGGGACGAGCGCACCAGCACCAAGGCACAGTAGAAATAGGCGCGCCGGTCGAACTCGCTGGCCAGGCGTTGCAGCAGCAGTTCGTTGTTACGGACATCCGAACTGGGTTCCCCGGCGAAGCGGGCGGAGTGGACGCCGGGCTCGCCCCCGAGGGCTGCCACGCAGAGGCCGGAATCGTCCGCCAGGGCAGGCAGACCGACGTGGCGGGCTGCATGGCGGGCCTTGTGGAGGGCGTTTTCGACGAAGCCGGGGAAGGGTTCGTCCACCGTGGGAACGTCGAAGGTCGATTGCGGCAGCACTTCGAAGCCCAGGGGTTCGAGGAGCTGGCCCAGTTCCCGCGCCTTGCCCGGGTTGTTGCTTGCGAGCACGATCTGCTTCATGGCGGCGGCGTCCTCAGGCTTCCGCCAGGGCGGCTTCCTGGCAGGCGACGAGGCGGCGGATGCCCGCCTCCGCCAGGTCCAGCATCTGGTTGAGGGTGTCGCGCTGGAAGGGGGCACCTTCCGCTGTGCCCTGCACTTCGATCAGGCCGCCGCTGGCGGTCATGACCACGTTCATGTCGGTGTCGCAGGCGGAATCCTCGGGGTAATCCAGATCCAGGACCGGCGCACCCTCGAACACCCCCACGGAGACGGCGGCCACCAGCTCCCGCATCGGGTGACGAGCGAGCTTGCCCCGGGCGACGAGTCCGGACAGGGCGTCATGGACGGCGACGGCAGCGCCGGTGACGGAAGCCGTGCGGGTGCCGCCGTCGGCCTGGAGCACGTCGCAGTCGATGATGATCTGGCGCTCGCCCAGGGCCCGCAGGTCCACCACCGCCCGCAGGCTGCGCCCGATTAGGCGCTGAATCTCCTGAGTTCGGCCGCTTTGCTTGCCCCGGGCGGCTTCCCGGGCGGAGCGGGTGTGGGTCGAGCGGGGCAGCATGCCGTATTCGGCGGTGAGCCAGCCGCTGCCCTGGCCGCGCAGGAAGCCGGGCAGGCTCTCCTCGACGCTGGCCGTGACCAGCACCTGGGTGTCGCCAAAGGCCACCAGCACCGAGCCTTCGGCGTGGCGGGTGAAGCGGCGGGTCAGGCGGATCGGGCGAAGTTCGTCGGGCTGGCGGAGGCTGGGGCGCATCGGGGGGTCTCAGGGGCTGAATTTCTGGATCGCGGCGTTGATCTCGGCAATCGCCTGCTCGATCTCGGTTTCGGAAAACTCGGGAGGCTGGCCGTCACCCCGCGGCTGGGGGAACCCCTCCAGGCGGGTGGTGACGGTCTGGGCCCCCAGGGTGTCGGTGCTGACCGTCGTGGGTTGCACCGGCTCCCCGTCAGCATGCCATCGCAGGGCGATGAGGGAAAGGTTGTCGCAGGTGGCGCCGCCCCGTTGCTCGGCTTCGTCGAGGAAACGAGGCGCCGCGGCGAGGAGGTCGGGCGCGTCGAGCAGCGTAACGAGCTGATCGTCGTGAATGTGCCCCCAGGCGCCGTCTGAGCACAGCAGCAGGAGGTCGTCGTGATGCAGCGCCACCGGCCGGGCGAAATCGATGCGGGGAAGGTCGAGGCCGCCCAGGCAACTATAGAGCCGGTTCCGGTCCGGGTGGGTGCGCATGGCCGCTTCGTCGATCAGTCCCTGCTCGAACATCATCTGGACCCGGGAGTGGTCTCGGGTGCGGACCTTGAGGGCGCCATCGCGGATGAGGTAGAGGCGGGAGTCCCCGGCGTGGGCCCAGTGGGCGGTGTTGTCCTGGATCAGGCAGAGGACGACGGTGGTGCGGGGAATGTCCGCCAGGGCCTTCTCTTCGGCGTAATCGACGATGGCGTGATGAGCGTTGATGAGGGCCCGGGAAAGGAACAGGGGGATGTCCGCCACGGTAGGCATGGCCTCCCGCTGGAAGCGCTTGGCGATGTACTGCACGGCGATCTGCGCGGCGATCTCGCCGTGCAGGTGCCCGCCCATGCCGTCCGCCACCACCATCAGCAGGGCGTCCCGTGAGTAGCAGTAGGCCATGCGGTCCTGGTTGCTGCGCCGCTTGCCGATCCGGCTTTCCTGATAGATCGTGAATTTCATGATCGCCCAATGAACGCTTTGATCTTGGCCCCGAGGTCGGTGAATACGGTTCCCGGCATGGGCTCGTCCGGCTCGCAGCGCGCCATGGCCTTTTGCAAGGCGTAGACGCTTTGCGGGCGGGCCAGCGGGTCGAGCTGCAGGCACCAGTCTATGGTTTCCAGGAGTTGAGAGGAATGCTCCTTCGCAAACGCCTTGGTCGCCGGCTGATAGGTGTCCTCCCGCTGGCGCTCGCTGGCCGGCGGCGGGGCGGAGCCGGCCAGGCAGGCATACAGGCTGGCGCCGACGCTGTAGATGTCCGTCCAGGGCCCTAGCGGCGAGGAGCGGTCCAGTTGTTCCGGCGAGGCGAAGCCGGGGGTGTACATCGCCCTCAGGGCCGGCTGGCCATTCACCGCCGTCTGCCGGGCGGCGCCGAAATCCAGGAGGACCGGCGTGCCGTCGGTACGGACGTAGATGTTCGACGGCTTGATGTCGAGGTGGAGGAGCTTGTGGGCGTGGACTTCCCGCAGCCCGTTGAGCAGCCGGATGAAGAGGCCCCGGATGAAGCGCTCCCGCAGGGCGCCCCGGTGCTTCTGAATGAGGTCGTGCAGGGTGCGCCCCCGCTCGAAGCGCATCACCATGTACACCGTGCCGTTGGCGCGAAAGAAGTTGAGCACGCGAACGAGGTTCGGGTGCATGAGTTTGGCGAGGGCTCGGCCCTCCTCGAAGAAGCATTTCATTCCGTAGCGAAAGGCGGCTTCGTGCTCGGCCAGCACCACCGGCTCGATCTGCCCCTCGCGGCGCAAATCCAGGGCGTTGGGCAGGTATTCCTTGATGGCGACCGCCGCGCCCTGGGCGTCGTAGGCGAGGTAGACGATGGAGAAACCGCCCAGCGAAAGCTGACGCTCGATCCGGTATTGGTCGAGCTGATAACCCGGCGGCAGGGGAGCATTGGCTTGAGGGGGCATGGGGCCAGGGCTAAGATGCGGGCCTTCTCGACATCGCCGGCGCCCCGCGGGGGGCGATCGCGCCACCGGCAACCCTACTGGAGTGCAGTTCCATGGTCCATAGCATGACGGGCTTTGCCGCCCAAACTCGGGAGTTGGGCCCCATCAGCCTGCATCTTGAGATTCGCAGCGTCAATTCCCGATTCCTTGATCTCACCTTCCGGGTGGGCGAAGAACTCCGCCAAGCCGAACCTGCCCTGCGCGAACTCATCACCGCCCGCCTCGCTCGGGGCAAGGTGGAATGCCGATGCGGCGTGCAGCGGCGCGACAACGCCACCCGGGATTTCACCCTAAACGGCGGATTGCTGGGCCAACTTGAGCAGGCCCAGAGCGCCCTGCTGGCGCGCTTTCCGGCGGCTCAGCCGCTGTCCGTCGCCGAACTGCTGCACTGGCCCGGCATGCTCGCCGATGACGGCGTCGGCTTCGACGAAATGCGGCCCATCCTGTTGGACATGACTAAGGCGGCCCTGGAGGATCTCCTGGCCAGCCGCCGCCGGGAAGGGGAAAAGCTCGCGGCGATGATCCGGGACCGCCTCGCGCGGGTTCGCGAGCTGGTCGCCCAGGTCCAACCGCGCATGCCCGAGCTGGTGGCCGAGCATCGCGAAAAACTCGCCACCCGCCTGCGGGAAGCCGTGGCCACCCTCGATGAAGACCGCATTCGCCAGGAAGTCAGCCTCTTTGCCCAGCGGATCGACGTGGCCGAAGAACTCTCCCGCCTCATGGCCCACGTGGACGAATCCGAGCGCATTCTCAGCGCCGGCGGCGCCAGCGGCAAGCGCCTCGATTTCCTCATGCAGGAATTCAACCGGGAAGCCAATACCCTGGCCAGCAAGGCCTCGGCGGCGGACGTGACTTCCGCCGCGATGGAACTCAAGGTCCTCATCGAACAGATGCGCGAGCAGGTGCAAAACCTGGAATAGCCAATCGAACCGCCGCCACCGCGGCCGCAACCCCGACAACAGCCGCGCACCACGCGGCTTTTTTTGTCGGCCTGACGCGGCGCCGCTTTCACGCTTCGGCGTCAGGCTGGGACAGGCGCGCTGTAGCCAAACCGAATTGCGCGGCGCACGCGGTGTGCAGCGGCGCTTTGAAAGGCGGATTCGGCGGAATGACTTGCTTCGCTCTCGACGCACCCGGGAATAAAAAGTGTCAAGCTTGTCTGTCGATCCGACAGTTGGCAGGAAGCGGTCAGGAGCCGCCCTGCGACCATTAGTCCGTCAGTGGCGATGGGTTGCCGTCCGGGGCCGTCGAAAAACGAGGCGTCCGCGGGTATGCTTATGGACTACTTGCGTCAGTGCCGCTTTCTGCAGTCTGTTACGTAGCCATCGAGTGCCCCAAGACCAAAAAAATTCCTGTGCCAACAATGACTTCGGCAAACAAGCATGGGCAATGTCATGGAGCAGGGCCAATGTTACGCGGCAGAACTGTCGCCCTAAAACAAAGTTAGATTCTCCAAGGAACATCATGGCACTCGAAGACGAGATCGCTGCACGCGTAGGCGAAGTCCGGACAGACTCCTTTGACCTGAGCTTTGGAGAGATCGCCAACCTTCACGTCAACAAGGAACTGATCATTCAGCCTGAGTACCAGCGTCTGTTTCGCTGGTCTCTTCAGCAGAAGTCGCATCTGATCGAATCCATCTTGCTTGAGCTCCCGGTCCCTCAAATCTTCGTGATTGAGAACCAAGATGGTGTCTTTGAACTCATAGACGGTCTGCAACGCATCAGCACGATCCTCCAGTTCATGGAGCCACAGAGCATTGAACTTGATCCACTTACGCTTGATGGGTGCACGCTCGTCCCTGGCCTGAACGGTTTGGCGTTCACCCAGATGCCCCTGTCACTCAGACTTCGCATCAAGCGCTCCCCTATCCGAACGGTAGTAATCAAGAAGCAAAGCAAGGCGTTCCTTCGATACGAGATGTTCAAGCGGCTGAACACTGGCGGCGCAAACCTTGAACCGCAAGAGATTCGAAACTGTTCATCGCGTATGTTGGGAGAACGAGGAATAGCGTTCTACAACACACTTGTCCAACTCTCGCTGCAAGACGACTTTGCGGCCTGCGCTGACTATCTGCCCCAACCCGACAAGGAGAAGAAGGCAGCAGAAGAACTGGTCCTACGATTCTTTGCGGCGAAGAACTTTCTTGAGGGATTTAAGGGCAGTGTCCGCGATTGGCTAGACACATACATGGAAGGCGTACTGTTGGAGAAACTGCCTTTCGAAACTGAAGCTGAAGTGGACACCTTCCACAAAGTCATGACCTTTGCCCGACAGAATCTAGGTGAGACTGCGTTCCTCCGCTACCGAGGAGAGAATCCAACGGGCTCGCTGCCGCCCGCGTACTTTGAGGCAATTGCGATCGGGATTCAGACGACCTTCGATCAGATCCAGGGCAAAAACCCCGCATCTCTTCGAGAGAAGGTTACTCAACTGGTCCAAACGGAAGCGTTCAGGGCCGTAACTGGCCCCGGCGCAAACTCAAAGGAAAAGCTGAAGACCCGTATTCAGCTCGCCGCAGCGGCTCTAGTCAGCGCAGCGTGAGCGTCGACATCATTCTTGAGCAAGACCTAAAGTGGCGCGAGGCCGAACTCGCGTCGCTGAAGCGGCTAGCAATCAACGCAACAACTGAGCATGTAGCCTATCGGGCATTGCTGCGCGCAATGTGGGCATTGCTCTATGCCCACTTTGAAGGATTTACCAAGTTCTGTTGGGACACCGTCCTCGATCACATTCAGTCGGCAGCAATCCCGACTGGCGCGCTAGAAACCAAGTTTGCGCTGCTAGCTTTGGAGCCAAGATTTAGAGGCCACCGTGCAAACCTCGATTCAAGTTCAATCTGGTCATTTTTCGAGATAGGGCTACCTCAAGCGCTTCTCGCCGCAGCAGAGTTTCCGGACGACTCTCGCTTAAAGACCGAGAGCAATCTTTGGCCAAACATATTCGAGCGAGAATCAGACCGGCTTGGAATTCGCTGCGAAGAACTACACAAACACAGAAGCCGCATAAAGGCCCTGGTCGCCCGTCGGAATGACATCGCGCACGGAAAGAACATGGTGATCGCGACGCTCACTGAGTACCACGAGTACGAGAACGCGACACTTTGTCTTATGCACGAACTGGCAATTAAGTCGATCGAGATTATCGACGGCAAAGCATATGAGAAAAGGGCTACCCCACCGTGATTGCCGAGGAGAATCTAACCCCTCGTTCAACCGGACCCGCTACGGCAAGCGCCGTAAGCCCGTGCTGAGGCACATGGTGCATCATCTCAGCTCGGGCTTACGGCGCTTGCCTCCGCGGGCCGGTTAACTCGAACGTTGAACTAAACCGCTGAAGCGGTGGCCGGGAGATCGACCTGCCACCGCGTTTTTTTAATGCGCTTGTATTGGCGCTTCTACCTTGAAACCGGGGGATGTCCCCGGTTTTGAGGAGAATGTCATGACGCCCTTACGACAGC
>JAEUNY010000069.1 GCA_016791005.1 Zoogloeaceae bacterium | reverse complement strand
CAGGTAGCCCCCTGCCCGTTCGGGATCACAGCCGTACAACACCACCGACGCCCGGCTGCGATTCCGCCACACGAACACTCAGGGAGAGAAAACAATGAGATCGAGGGGGGCGGCGTGGCTGCTCACATGGCTGGCCTTGGTTCCAGCCGGCGTCTATGCGCAGGGCAAGGCCGACGGGCTCATCGGCCGTTCGGTCGACGAACTCATCGCTTTCGCCCGCGAGCGCAATCCCGAATATGCCGCCATGGAGCACGAAGCCACGGCGGCCGGCGAACGCATCACGCCCGCCGGGGCATTGCCCGATCCAAAGTTCGTCATGGAACTGCGCGACATCACCCGCATGGGTGAGCAAAGTCCCACGCTGTCGCCAACCCGGGTCGGCAACACCCGCTACATCGTGAGCCAGGAAGTGCCCTGGTTCGGCAAGCGCGACCTCAAGCGCGAAGTGGCCGAGCAGGAGGCCGAGGCGGCCCGCGGCAGGGCGGTGGGCACTTGGGCCGAGCTCGCGGCGCGAATCAAGACCGCCTACGCCCAGCTCTACGATGCCGATCGAAGCGAAAAGCTGACCCGCGAGATCCTCGATCTGGCGGTCCGCCTCGAGCAGGTGGCGCAGGTCCGCTATGCCGGCGGCCTCGCGGCGCAGCAGGACGTGATCCGCGCGCAGGTCGAGCAGAGCGACATGCGAAATGAACTGATCGCGCTGGAAAGCGCGCGCCGCCAGGCGCAAGCTCGTCTCAACGGCCTGCTGGCGCGCCCGGCGTTGGCGCCGCTCGCCCCGCCCGAACGCCTGCGTCCACTCCCGGCCCCGGCAAGCCTCGACTACGCCGCGCTGGAAGATCGGGCCCGGGCCCGCAACCCTCAGCTCTTCGCCGCCGACGCCCTCGTCAAGGCGGCGGAGAAGGGCCGGGACCTCACCTACCGGAACCGCTATCCCGACTTCACCTTCGGGGTCTCGCCCATCCAGTACCAGAATTCGGTGAAAGAATGGGAGCTGATGGTCGAGCTCAACATTCCGCTGCAACAGTCCTCCCGCCGCGCCCAGGAGCGTGAAGCGGAATCGATGCTGGCGGCGGCCCGCTCGCGCAAGGACGCCACGACCAATCAGCTCCTCTCCGACCTGGGCGAGCAGCTCGCCGGCATCGAGGCGGCGCGACGAACCGAGGGCTTGGTCACCACCAGCCTGCTGCCGCAGGCCGAACTGACTTTCCAGGCGGCCCTGGCCGGTTACGAGACGGGCAAGGTGGACTTCGCCACCCTCCTCGACGCCCAGCGGCAGATCCGCCAGGCAAGGCAGAACCAGATCAAGGCACAGGCCGAGGCGCAGATGCGCCTCGCCGAAATCGAACGACTCTTGGGAGAAGATCTATGAAGCAGGGCGCGGGCCTCGCGGCAGGCATCCTCGCCGTGGCTCTGGTGGCTGGGGGTGGCGGCTATTGGCTGGGCAACAAGGGGGCGGGAAGCCATGGCGAATCCGCTGCGGCAGTCGCCCCCGCACCGGCCGAAAACGGCAAGAAAGCACGCAAGCTGCTGTACTACCGCAATCCGATGGGGCTGCCCGACACCTCGCCAGTGCCCAAGAAGGACCCCATGGGGATGGACTACATCGCGGTCTACGCGGGCGAAGAGGATAGCGAGCCGGCGTCCGCCAACCAGATCAGGATCAGCACCGAGAAGGTTCAGAAGCTGGGCGTGCGCACCGAGCCGGCGCAAATCCGTGCGCTGGACAAGGTGGTGCGGGCTTCCGGCCGCATCGAGCCCGACGAGCGGCGCATCTTCGACATCACGCCCAAGTTCGAGGGTTACATCGAGCGCCTGCACGTGAATGTGACCGGCCAGCCGGTGGCCAGGGGCCAGGCACTGTTCGAGGTCTACAGCCCGGAACTAGTGTCCGCCCAGCGCGAATACGCCGTGGCCGCACGCGGCGTCGAAGCCCTCAAGGAGGCCGAGGGGCCGGCCCAATCCGGGATGAGGCAACTCGCCGAATCGAGCCTGATGCGGCTCAAGAACTGGGACATCTCCGAGGAGCAGATCCGCGCGCTGGCGAAGTCGGGCGAGGCGAAGCGGACCTTGACCTTCCGCTCCCCCGTGACCGGCATCGTCACCGAGAAGAAGGCCCTGCAGGGCATGCGCTTCATGCCCGGCGAGGCGCTCTACCAAGTGGCCGACCTGTCCTCGGTGTGGGTGGTCGCGGACGTCTTCGAGCAGGATATCGGCCTCGTCAGGCCCGGTGCCAAGGCCAGGGTCAGGATCAACGCTTATCCGGACAAGGTCTTCGAGGGCAGCGTGAGCTATGTCTATCCGACGCTCGCGGCCGACACGCGGACGGTGCCGGTGCGCCTGGAGCTGGCCAATCCGGGCCTGCTGCTCAAGCCGGCGATGTTCGCCCAGGTGGAGCTGCCGGCCTCCGGCAAGGCGCAGGCGGTCACCGTGCCCGTCTCCGCGGTCATCGACAGCGGCACCCGCCAAGTGGTGCTGGTACAGAAGGCGGAAGGCCGCTTCGAGCCGCGCGAGGCCAAGCTCGGCGCTCGCAGTGACAACTACGTCGAGGTGCTGGAAGGCGTGAAGGACGGCGAACAGGTCGTCGTCGCGGCCAACTTCCTGATCGACGCCGAAAGCAACCTGAAGGCGGCGGTGGGCGGCTTCGGTCATGCCGCCCACGGCGGAGCCAAGCCTGCACAGGAGGCTGCCCCGGCCTCCACGAGCGCCGGCCACAAGGCCGAAGGCACGGTGGAGGGCGTCGACGCCAAGGCCGGCACCGTCAGCCTCAATCACGGGCCGGTAGCCAGCCTCAACTGGCCGGCCATGACGATGGAGTTCAAGCTGGCCAACCCAGCGCTCCTGCAGCAGTTGCCACCAGACGCCAAGGTGGCGGTCGAGTTCGTCGAGCGCCAGCCCGGCGAATGGGTTATCACCAGCGTCAAGCCGGCGGGCCAAAGCGCGGGCGCATCGGCTCCCGCCGCCGGCTCCCACAGCGGCCACTGACGGGGATCACCATGCTGGCCAAAATCATCGAATGGTCGGGCAGGAACCGCTTCCTGGTTCTGCTCGCCACCCTCTTCATCACCATCGGCGGCCTCTACGCCGTGGTCAATACGCCGATTGACGCCCTGCCCGACCTCTCCGATGTGCAGGTCATCGTCTATACGGAATACCCCGGCCAGGCGCCGCAGGTGGTGGAGGACCAGGTCACCTATCCGCTCACCTCGGCGATGCTGTCGGTGCCGAAGTCCAAAGTGGTGCGCGGCTTCTCCTTCTTCGGCGCGTCCTTCGTGTACGTGATCTTCGAGGACGGCACCGACATCTACTGGGCGCGCTCGCGGGTGCTGGAATATCTCAACTTCGCCGCCGGCCGAATGCCCAGGGGTGTCACCCCCCAGCTCGGACCGGACGCCACCGGCGTCGGCTGGGTCTATCAGTACGCGCTGCTGGCCAAGGACAAGACCCTGGCTGAGCTGCGCACCATCCAGGACTGGTATTTGCGCTATCAGCTCGCCAAGGCCCACGGCGTGGCCGAGGTGGCCTCCATCGGCGGCTTCGTCCAGACCTACCAGGTGACGGTGGATCCGGTGAAGCTGCGCGCCTACGCCATTCCGCTGATGAAGATCGCACAGGTGATCCGCGACTCCAACCGCGACGTTGGCGGCCGCGTGGTGGAGATGGCGGAAACCGAGTTCATGGTGCGCGGCAAGGGCTATCTTCGCGGCCGTGGCGATCTGGAAAACCTGGTGGTGAAGAGCGAGGGCGGCACGCCGGTGCTGATCCGCGACATCGCCCGGGTGGAACTCGCGCCGGACGAGCGCCGGGGCCTCACCGAGCTCAACGGCGAGGGCGAGGTCGTGTCCGGCATCGCCATGGCCCGCTACGGCCAGAATGCGCTGGAGGTGATCCACAACCTGAGAGAAAAGATAGCCGAGATCGGCGCCGGCCTGCCCGCCGGGGTCACGGTCGAAACCGTCTATGACCGCTCGGACCTGATCCACCGCGCGATCGACACCTTGAAGCGCACACTGGCCGAGGAATCGCTCATCGTCGCGCTGGTCTGCATCGTCTTCCTGCTGCACGTGCGCTCGGCGCTGGTGGCGATCCTGATGCTGCCGGTGGGCGTGCTGATCGCCTTCATCGCGATGCGCGCGCTGGGCATGAACTCCAACCTGATGAGCCTGGGCGGCATTGCGATCGCCATCGGCGCCATGGTCGATGCCGCGATCGTGATGATCGAAAACGCCCACAAGCATTTGGAACGCCTGGCCGAGGGGCACACGAGCGGCGAGCGCGCCACGGCGATGATTACCGCCTGCAAGGAAGTCGGCCCGGCCCTCTTCTTCTCGCTGCTCATCATCACCGTCTCTTTCCTCCCGGTATTCACGCTGGAGGCGCAGGAGGGCCGGCTGTTCTCGCCGCTGGCCTACACCAAGACCTTCGCCATGGCCGGCGCGGCGCTGCTATCGGTGACGCTGGTGCCAGTGCTGATGATGATCTTCATCCGCGGCCGCATCATGCCGGAGGCGAAGAACCCGGTTAATCGCTTCCTGATCTGGGTGTATCGGCCGATCATCGCCTGGGTGATGCGCTGGAAGAAGGTGACCATCCTTTCCGCGCTCCTCGTTCTCGCCGTCTCGATCTTTCCCGCGTCGAAACTGGGTAGCGAATTCATGCCGACGCTGAACGAGGGCACGCTGCTCTACATGCCGGCGAGCCTGCCGGGGATGTCCATCACCAAGGCCGCCGAGCTGCTGCAGACCCAGAACAAGATCATCAAGAGCTTCCCCGAGGTGGCCTCGGTCTATGGCAAGGCCGGCCGCGCCAACACCGCCACCGACCCGGCGCCAACCGAGATGTTCGAGACCGTGATCAACCTCAAGCCCGAAGCCGAATGGCGGCCGGGCCTGACCACCGACAAGCTGATCGCCGAGCTGGATGCGGCACTGCAATTCCCCGGCGTCGCCAACGCCTGGACCATGCCCATCAAGGCGCGCATCGACATGCTGTCCACCGGCATCCGCACCCCCATTGGCATCAAGGTCTTCGGCACGGACCTGGGAGAAATGGAAAGGCTCGCCAAGCAGATCGAGGCGGTGGTGAAGGCCGTGCCGGGCACCACCAGCGCCTTCGCCGAGCGCATCACCGGCGGCTTCTATCTCAACATCGAGCCGGACCGCGAACAGCTCGCCCGCTACGGGCTGGCCGTCGGCGAACTGCAGGACGTCATCGGCACGGCGCTGGGCGGCGAAATGGTGACCACCACTGTCGAAGGCCGGGAGCGCTTCGGCGTAACCGTGCGCTACCCGCGCGAGCTGCGTTCGGACCCCCAGCAGATTGCCCGCGAGGTCCTGGTGCCGACGATGAACGGGGCGATGATCCCGCTGGGGCAGCTGGCGAAGGTGGAGATCGCCAAGGGCGCGCCGGGCATCCGCACCGAGAACGCCCTGCTGTCGGCCTACATCTACGTCGACATCCGCGACCGTGACATCGGGGGCTACGTGGCCGAAGCGCGCAAGGCCGTGTCCGACCAGGTGAGCTTCCCGCCCGGCTATTACGTCACCTGGAGCGGCCAGTTCGAATTCATGGAGCGCGCGATCGCCAAGATGAAGATCGTCATTCCGGTGACCCTGCTGACCATCTTCCTGCTGCTTTACCTTAACTTCAAACGCCTGACCGAGACGCTGATCGTGATGCTGTCGGTGCCCTTCGCGCTGGTCGGCGGAGTCTGGCTGATGTGGTGGCTGGACTACAACCTCAGCGTTGCCGTCGCCGTGGGCTTCATCGCGCTGGCCGGTGTGGCGGCCGAGACCGGGGTGGTGATGCTGATCTACCTCGACCATGCGTGGGAGCATGTCAAGGCCCAGCGCGCGGCCGAGGGTGCGCAGCCGACCGCCGCGGACCTCTACGCCGCGATCATGGAAGGGGCGGTCGAACGGGTGCGACCTAAGATGATGACGGTCGTGGCGATCATGGCCGGCCTGCTGCCCATCCTGTGGGGGACCGGTACCGGCTCCGAGGTCATGAGCCGCATCGCCGCGCCGATGGTCGGCGGGATGATCTCCTCGACGGTGCTTACGCTTGCGGTGATTCCCGCGATCTACGCGCTCGTCAAGCAATGGCGGCTCACGCGCGGCCTGGAGGGGGCTCCGCGCGACGCGGTGCCATTGGTCGCGCAGCCCGCGGGCTGAGGCTCCTGCAGCCGACCGGTCATCGGGCGGTCGGCTGCGACAGGGGTGGGTGCCCATTCGTTTCTTCGGCGGGCCGGGCGACCGCCTCGGAATCGCCCTGGCTGCCAGGTGGCCCGCGTTTCGGCCACGTCACTCGATTACGCTGCGTTGTCCCGCTTCCTGACATTTCGATAACGCATTGGTAATTGCGCAGTTATGCGTGCGTCAACCTCTCCGTCGCACACTTGGTTCACTGAGTGCCTGGAAGGAGAAGGATCATGCGCTACCCGTTCGCCTCACGCCTTGCCGGCTTGGCTGTGCTCGTTCTTGCGGCATGCACGTCGGTGCCACCCCCGGTCAGCGAGATTCCCGATTCGATCACCAGGGCCACGACCCCGGCCGACCACCAGAGGCTCGCCGACTATTTCGCCCAGAAGGCGGCCAGCTATGAAGCCGAGGCGGCCTGGCACGCAAAGATGGCCCGTGGCTATGCCACCCGCCCAAAAGGCGATCTGCCGTCAATGGAGAGCCACTGCCGTTCCCTGCAGGAGCAGTTCAATAACGCGGCCAAGGACGCCCGCGCCCTGGAGCAGGCGCATCGTCAGCTGGCAGGTGGCACGCAATAAGACTTCAGCAGCGTTCCGAAGACATGCTCAAGCATGGCAACCGATGTGCGTGCCGCCTGCTGGCCGAGGCGGTGGGCCTCAAGCCCGACGCCATCGGGTACATCTACTGCCGGGCTGTACTGAGAAAGCATTGGAAGATCGAATGCAACCACGGCTGTCTGGATGAGCCGCCCGTGGTCAACAGCAGCGAAAAGTGGCACGACATCGGCCCGATCGATCCCATCAAGGCCATTCTCGTCAAGAACGAATGACAGCTGCCGCCAAGGAAATCGCCTGGCGTGATCATGGCGCCAACGCGGCACCCGTCTTCGCCTTCGAGCACGGGGCTGCCCACCGATCCAGGAGCTGATCGACGAACTCCCATGACGCCTCCCCTACCCGCTACGCCCCGCGAATTGCACCGGATGCTCGCGCCCCGACTGGCGGCGGCGACGATGGCCATCGGGCTCGCCGCCGGTGGAACGGCCTATATGATCGAGACCGCCCGCAGCGAAGACGCCGCCCTGGAACTGGCCTCGGCCGGCGCACGGCATTTCGGCTCTCCCGCCATGCAGCTGCTGCGCGAGGGCGAGGTCTCAGACCGGCATGGAGCCCTGACGCGCCTGCTGAATCAAACCGGCTTCGTCGGCATCCGGGTTTTCGATCGCGATGGCAAGCCCGTCTTCGAAACCTGGGCATCCATACCGGCAAGCCTGATCGAATCCGCTCGATCGCATACGCATGCCTGGCCTGCTGCCGGAACCGTCCATCGAAGCTGGATCGGGATCGATGGGGAACGCCTGATCCAGGCGGTTCTGCCGCTCGTGGGAAACGACCGCGCGTTAGTCGGTTATCTGGAAGGGGTCTATAGACTCGATCGCGAGGTCTTGCAGCATCAACAGGAACAGATCCGCAACGGCGCCCTGATGGCCATAGCGGCTGTCATTGCCACGGCACTCCTTCTTTATCCGCTCTTGCTGGCCATGCTGCGACAGTCGACGCGCCTCTCGCATCGCCTGCTGCAATCCAACCTTTCCCTCATCCGCTCGCTCGGCAATGCGGTTGCCAAGCGGGATTCGGGCACCGACGCACACAACTACCGCGTCACGCTGTATGCCGTGGCCGTTGCCGAAGCCATGGCCGTGCCCGCGGGGGAAATCTCCCATCTGGTCGTCGGCGCGTTTCTGCACGACATAGGCAAGATCGGCATCCCCGATCGCATCCTCCTCGCGCCCGGGAAGTTGAGCGGAGAGGAGTTCGAACT
>JAEUNY010000017.1 GCA_016791005.1 Zoogloeaceae bacterium | reverse complement strand
AGGTGCTCCGCCCGCTCGACCTTGGCCGGCAACTCCAGGCGCTGACTGAAGGCTTGGGGGAAGGAGAAAGGCGGGCGGGGGTCCGGCACCTGGCCCAGGGCTCGGGCCAGCTGCTCGGGCAGGCCGGGGCCGAAGCGGCGGGCGAGCCCCGCCCCGGGCAGGGCGAGTACCTGGCCCAGGGTTTGCAGCCCCAGCACGGCAAGCTGGGTGTGCTGGCGCTCCGGCAGGCCGAGGACGCCGACGGGCAGGGGGGAGACCTGGGCTGCCAGCGGCGGGGTGGGGGGGCCGGGGTTGGGCGCCACACCCGCCCGGGCCAGCCACTGGGCCGCCATGGGGGTGGGGGCGAGGCCGAGGCGAAAGGCATGGCCCAAAGAGGCGGCGCCCGCCTCCACCTGGCTTAGCAGGGCTGGCAGGCCCCCAAAGAGGCGCAGGCACCCGCCGATTTCCAGCAGCAGCTCCTGGGGCGGCGCGAGGCTCACCTGGGGGGTGAAGGTGCCGGCCCAGCAGGCCAGGGTGGCCAGGGCGGCGGCCTCCCGGTCAGGATCGGGGTCGCACACCGTGAGCCCCGGAGCCAATCCCAGGGCACTGCCGACGCGCATCCCCGGGCACACGCCGGCGGCCTCGGCGGCGAGATCCGGAACCCGGACCCGGCCCTGGACGGCGATCACCGCCGGGGCCCGGGGGGCGCAGACTTCCACGGCCAGACGGGGCAGATGGAGGGCGAGCCAGAGCATGGCGACTCATCTCCTCAGGCCGGGAGCGCCTGGAGGCTGGGCGGGGCCGAGCAGTGGGGCGCCAGGCGATGCCAGGCCAGGGGGCGAGGGATGGCCAGGGAGAGGGGGGCGGCGAGGGGTGGCCCCCGGCGTTTGAGGATGTCCACCGCCAGCCCGCCGGGGCCGGCCTCCAGGGCTAGGCGTAGGGGGGCGGGGGAGGGCTGGGCTGCGCTGGCCGGGGGGCGGAAGAGAAAGGCCAGGCTGGAGCGGCCGGCCAAGGCGAGCTGGAGGCGCCGCAGGGCGCGCGGATCGGCCTCGGGCAACCAGGCGACCAGGGCTCCGAGGGTGCCGCTGGCGAGGAGTTGTTCGCAGGCCCAGAGAATCTCCCGGGGCGGTGGTGCCACCACCAGCAGGCGGGCGAGGCGGATGCCGGCTGCCTGCCAGGCCGGGGCGTGGAGCGGCCAGGGCGGAGCGACCAGGGCGATCCAGCCAGCCTCGGCTTCCAGACTGGCCAGGGCAGGGAGGAGCAGGGAGAGTTCCCCCACCCCTCGGTGGCGGGGGAGCAGTTCCGTGAGACCGCCCCGGGGCCAGCCGCCGCCAGGCAGGGCGGCATCCAGGGCGGCGTGACCGGTGGGGAGGCCAGGGGCGGTGTTGTCGGCAAGATGGCCACCGCGCCACACTCCGGGGTGATGGAGCAGGGCAGCGAGGGCAGGAGTGGGTGGGCTCATAACTGTATTTTTGTACAGTTAAGAATCCAGTTCAAGAGGAGACGGCCAGGGGGTGAGAGAATTGCGCGGCCTCCGAGTCTGTATGAAAATACAGCCAACCATGGGAGAGCTGGATGCCTGAAACGCTGACTGCCCGCCAACAGGAGATTCTCGACTTCATCCGCCAGACCCAGGAGCAGGCGGGCCGGCCGCCGACCCGGGCGGAGATCTGCGTGGCCTTTGGTTTCCGCTCTCCCAACGCGGCGGAGGCCCATGTGCGGGCCCTGGCGGCCAAGGGGGCCATCACCCTGGAGGAGGGGCGAGCCCGGGGCATCCGCCTGACCGGGGAGAGCGGCCTGCCCCTGGTGGGGCGGGTGGCGGCGGGGAGCCCCATCCTGGCCGCCGAGCATATCGACCATCACTACCGGGTGGATCCGGCGCTGTTTTCCCCCCGCGCCGACTACCTCCTCCGGGTGCGGGGCCTCAGCATGCGGGACGCAGGCATCCTGGACGGCGACCTGGTGGCCGTGCATCGCACGGCGGAAGCTCGCCACGGCCAGATGGTGGTGGCCCGGGTGGGGGACGAGGTAACCGTCAAGCGCCTGGAGCGGGTGGGGCGCAAGGTGCGCCTCCTGCCGGCCAATCCCGACTTTGCGCCCATCGAGGTGGATCCGGGCCGCGACGGCTTGGCCATCGAGGGGGTGGTGGTGGGCTTGATTCGCAGCGGTCCGGGCTGAGGGGACGCTGGCGGCTTGCCACCGGGCGGGCGATAGTTGACCGTGGCACTCGGATATAATCCAGCCATGGATGTGCCCAGCCCCTTGATTCCCCCCCGCCGCCCCGTTACCTCTGCCCCGTTCCTGCCCACTTCCCGGGAGGAGATGGCGCGTTTGGGCTGGGAGGCCTGCGACGTGATCCTCGTCACTGGCGATGCCTACGTGGATCACCCCAGCTTCGGCATGGCGCTGATCGGACGCCTACTGGAGGCCCATGGCTACCGGGTGGGCATCCTCAGCCAGCCGGACTGGCATTCCGCCGAGCCCTTCCGCGCCCTGGGGCGGCCGCGCCTCTTCTTTGGCATCACGGCGGGGAACATGGATTCCATGATCAACCGCTACACGGCGGACCGGAAGCCGCGCTCCGATGATGCCTACACCCCGGACGCGGCGCCCAATCGTCGCCCGGATCGGGCGGTGGTGGTCTATGCCCAGCGGGCCCGGGAGGCCTTTCCCGACGCTCACATCGTGATCGGCTCCATCGAGGCCAGCCTGCGCCGCATCGCCCATTACGACTACTGGTCCGACAAGGTGCGTCGTTCCGTTCTCCCCGACGCCAAGGCGGACCTGCTGGTCTTTGGCAATGCCGAGCGGGCGGTGGTGGATCTCACCCAGCGCCTGGATCGCGGCGAAGCCATCGAGACGATCCGGGATTTGCGGGGCACCGCCTTCATGGTGAAGCGGGGCTGGCGGCCGGGCGAGGATTGGGCGGAGCTGGATTCCACCACGGTGGATACCCCGGGAGGGGTCGATGCCCATCCCGACCCCTACTCCATGGAGCCCGCTGCCGCCGCGCCACGATCGGCGGGGGGCGCGGTGGCGATCCGCATCGTTCCGGCCGCCCAGCGGGTCGCCGCGCGTCGGGCGGCGCGGGAGCACACGGTGGTGCGACTGCCCGCCTTCGAGGCGGTGAAGGACGATCCAGTGCTCTACGCCCACGCGTCCCGCACCTTCCACCTGGAGTCGAACCCCGGCAACGCCCGGGCCCTGGTCCAGGGGCATGGCGATCGCGATGTGTGGCTGAATCGCCCCCCCGTGCCGCTCACCACCGCCGAGATGGATTTCATCTACGGCCTGCCCTATGCCCGGGGGCCCCACCCTGGCTACGGCGGCGCCCGCATCCCGGCGTGGGACATGATTAAGTTTTCGGTGAACATCATGCGGGGCTGCTTTGGCGGCTGTACCTTTTGTTCGATCACCGAGCACGAGGGGCGGATCATCCAAAGCCGCTCCCAGGGGTCGATCCTGCGGGAGATCGAGGAGATCCGCGACAAGACGGCGGGCTTTGCCGGCCACATCACTGACCTAGGCGGTCCGACGGCGAACATGTACCACATGGCCTGCAAGGATCCGAAGATCGAGGCGGCCTGTCGGCGCTTGTCCTGCGTTTATCCAGGCATCTGCGAAAACCTCGGCACCGATCACGGCCCGCTCACGGAGCTATACCGACAGGCCCGCCGGCTTCCGGGGGTCAAACGCATCACCATCGGCTCGGGTCTGCGCTACGACCTGGCGGTGCGGGATCCCGAGTATGTGAAGGAACTGGTGACCCATCACGTGTCCGGCCTCCTGAAGATCGCGCCGGAACACACCGAGGACGGGCCGCTTTCCCTGATGATGAAACCGGGCATTGGGAGCTACGAACGTTTCAAGGCGATGTTTGAGCGCTTTTCCCGCGAGGCTGGCAAGAAGCAACATCTGGTGCCGTATTTCATCGCCGCCCATCCCGGCACCCGCGACGAAGACATGCTCAATCTGGCCCTATGGCTCAAACGCAGTAGTTTCCGGCCGGATCAGGTGCAGACTTTCCTGCCGACGCCGATGGCGCTCGCCACGGCGATGTGGCACAGCGGGCGCAATCCGCTGCGTCGGGTCAGCCGCGGGGGGGAAGGGGTGGCGGTGGTGCGGGGCGGCCGCCAGCGAATGCTTCACAAGGCCTTTCTGCGTTACCACGACCCGGCCAATTGGGGCTTGCTGCGCCGGGCGCTGCGGGAAATGGGGCGTGCGGATCTGATTGGCAACGGGCCCAATCAGCTGATTCCGCGTTGGCGCCCCGGCGTGGCCGGGGACGAGGCGCCAGAGGAGCGCGGGACGGATCGCCGTGCCGGACCCGCTAGGGCTTGGGACGGCGGATCGGGTCGGAAGCCGGTCAGGCGAAGAAACGCTCGGTGATTTCGGCCGGGATCGTCATGCCGGTGGCCCGGGCTCGTTTGAGGAGCTCCCAGTAGTAGCGGTAGGAGGCTCGGTCATGGAGCTTGCCGGCATGCTGGATGGGGCCCCAGTGGGCGTCCTGGGCGCCGCAGACGATGGCGATGGCGTCCTCGACCTCGGAGAAATCCGGCCGCATCGCCTCAATGATCGGGTCGATCTGGTTCGGGTGGATGCTCCACATCCGCAGGTAGCCAAAGCGCCGTCGGGCCTGCTCGGCGTCCCGCCGGATATAGTCGAGGTCGGTCAGTTCGGTGGTGACGTTGTGGGACGGCACCACGCCGTTGGCCAGGGCCGCAGCGGAGATCTCACATTTTGCCCGGGCGACGAGGGGGTGGTCGAACTGGCCCGGGCTCTTCATCGCCGCCCCCGGGATGGCACCGTGATGGGCGCTGACGAAATCCATCAGGCCGAAATCGAGGGACTCGACGCCGGCCTGGGCCGCGATCTCCCAGATTTCCCGCAGGGCCCCGTGGGTTTCGATCAATACATGCACCGGGATGGGGGTTTGTATGCCGTGGCGCGCTTCGGAAGCGCGGAGCGCGGCGATCTGGATCGCCACATCCGCGGCGGCGCGGGGCTTGGGCAGGGTCAGGAATGGTAGCCGCTGGCCGGCGATGCGGACCAGGATTTCCAGATCTTCCTCCCAGGAGGGATGGGTGATGTCGTGAATCCGGGCGCCGACCCGGCCATGGGCGTTAGCCGAGCTCATGATGAGTTCGGCGGCCATGGTGGCATGCTCCACCTCGGCACCCGCCTTGGCGCCGTCTTCGCAGTCACAGGTGATGTCGAAGATCGGGCCCTTCTCGGCCTGGAGAGCCATGGCCTTGCGCATCAGTTTTTCGCTGCCGGCGTAATGGTCGACGGCGGGAAGGATGGGGAAGGGCTTTTCGCCGGCGAAGAGCACCGCATCGGGGTGTCGCATGACCCGTTTCCTGAAAAATGGGGAAGGAAGAATTTTAGCCGTCTGCAAAAGAAAGAGGGCCGCAGCGCGGGGCTGCGACCCTCCTCGACGTCAGCGCAGGACGATGCTTACTTCAGCATGTCGGCCACGGCGGCGCGCTCGTCTTCGAGTTCCTTGAGGGTGTTGGCGATCTTGCCCTTGGAGTACTCGTCGATCTCCAGCCCCTTGATCATCGTGAAGGAACCGCCCTTGCATTCGCAGGGGAAGCCGAACACGACGCCTTCCGGGATGCCATAGCCATTGTCGGCTGGGGCGGGGATGCCCATGGTCACCCAGTCGTCAGAACCGAGGGCCCAGTCACGCACGTGGTCGATGGCGGCATTGGCGGCGGAGGCGGCGGAGGACAGGCCCCGGGCTTCGATGATGGCGGCGCCACGCTTGCCCACGGTGGGCAGGAAGACGTCGTTGTTCCACTGATGATCGTTGATCAGGGCCTTCACGCTGTCACCGTTGGAGGTGCAGAAGCGGTAGTCGGCGTACATGGACGGGGAATGGTTACCCCACACGACCATCTTCTTGAAGGAGGAGACTTCACGGCCGGACTTGCTGGCGAGCTGGGACAGGGCGCGGTTGTGGTCCAGGCGGAGCATGCCGTGGTAGTTGTTCGGGTTGGTGCGGCCGACCTTGATGGCAGCGGCGCGGGCGATGTAGGCGTTGGTGTTGCAGGGGTTGCCCACCACCAGCACCTTCACGTCTTCCTTGGCGTTTTCGGCGATGGCCTTGCCCTGGACGGTGAAGATGGCACCGTTGGCGGTCAGCAGGTCTGCGCGCTCCATGCCGGGGCCGCGGGGGCGGGCGCCCACCAGCAGACAGACGTCGGCATCCTTGAACGCGACATTGGGATCGTCCGTGGCGATCATGCCGGCGAGCAGCGGGAAGGCGCAGTCTTCCAGTTCCATCATCACGCCCTTGACGGCCTTCTGGGCCTGGGGCAGATCAAGGAGTTGCAAAATCACGGGCTGGTCTTTGCCCAGCATTTCGCCACTGGCGATGCGGAACAGCAGGCTGTAGCCAATTTGGCCGGCGGCGCCGGTGACTGCCACACGGGCGGGGGCTTTGCTCATCGGATTACTCCCTCATGGAAAAATGGATGTCGAAAATTCCTGACACGTTCCAGGCAGGCTTGGGTGAAAATTTATATTGTGGTCGTGTTGAGCCCAATTTGCTAGAACCGCGAAATGCTAAGCCGAAGTCAGTGGACGTGTCAATGGTATAGCTTATGTCTTATATAAGACATGTTGCAGGCATTGGACGCTGGAAATTTTTTGTGATGAAATATCTGGATGGCCCAGGAATCGCCCACTTTCAGTCCCCTGTATCGCCAGATCAAGAGTCTGATCCTTCAGGCGCTGGAGGCCGGCGAATGGCGCCCGGGTGAAGCGATTCCGAGCGAGCATGAATTGGCGGCGCGCTTCAGTGTATCCCAGGGAACGGTCCGTAAAGCCATCGACGAAATGGCGGCGGATAATCTCTTGGTGCGGAAGCAGGGGAAAGGGACTTTCGTTGCTTCTCACAGCGACCCGCGTTCACTCTTTCGCTTTTTGCGTCTCGTGCCAATCGATGGTCGTCTCGAGCACCCGATCAGCATTCCGCTGGAGTGCTGGCGTGCCAAGGCTGGGCAAGAAGCGGCTCGGATGCTGGGTATCGAACTCGGTTCACCGATTTTCATTTTGCGGCGACTTTTACGATTCAATAATAAGCCGGTGGTCATCGACGAAATCTATCTTCCGGGTGAGGCCTTCCACGGGCTGAGTTTCGAGTTGCTGCAGGATTGGAACGGCTCGTTGTACAGCCTGTTCGAGGCTCGCTTCGGGTTGCGTATGATTCGCGCCCAGGAGCGGATTCGGGCGGTCGGTGCAGATCGGTCGTCGGCCGAGGCGCTGCGGGTGGCGGAGGGGACGCCACTCCTTTCGGTTGAGCGATTGACTTATACCTATGGTGATAAACCGGTGGAGTGGCGGCGTGGGCTCTATGCGACCACCGACCATTACTACCTGAACGAATTGAACTAAGAACAACAAAACAAATCCGCGTCCCGGAAATCACCGGGTCCGTGTTGCGGCGAGGGTGTCCGGAGATAGAATGCCGCTTTGTCTTTTGGGTCTGTGGCCATCGTGGGGTGGTCAACTTTGTTGAGGGGGGAAAACTAACCATGTCAGAAGTGACAGTCAGGAAGCAGCGCCCCAAGCATTTGGCGCTGAACGAAATCCGGTTGCCGCTACCGGGTTTCGTGTCGATTCTTCACCGGGTCAGCGGGGCGGGTCTTTTTCTTTGCTTGCCCATCTTGATTGGCCTTTTCGGGATGAGCTTGGGTTCGCCCGAAAGTTTCGAGAGCTACAAGTCGGTGGTCGGAAATCCCCTGGTGAAATTGATTCTGCTGGGGCTCCTGTGGGCGTACATGCATCACTTCTGCGCAGGGATCCGCTTCCTGCTCCTCGACATGCATAAAGGTCTGGATCTCGCCTCGGCGCGCAGTTCTGCCCGCATGGTGCTCATTGCCAGCCTGACGCTGACTGTTCTGATCGGGGTGAAGCTATGGTAAATCGTGTCGTGGTCGGGGCCCATTACGGGCTCAAGGATTGGCTCGCCCAGCGCGTGACGGCCGTGGTCATGGCGATTTACACCCTGTATTTCGCCATCAATGCCCTGATGTTGCCGGCAATGACCTACGAGGCCTGGAGCGGCCTGTTCCGCGGCGGATTCACGCGCTTCGTAACGCTGCTTTTCTTTCTCTCGCTCTTCTATCACGCCTGGGTCGGGGTTCGTGATATCTGGATGGACTATGTCAAGCCCACGGGTATTCGCCTCGTGCTGCATATGCTCACTCTGCTCGTGCTCGTCGGCTATGCCGGCTGGGTGGCCCAAATCCTGTGGAGGCTCTAAGCGTGAACGTCGCAAAGCGTACCTTTGATGCGGTAATCGTCGGCGCTGGTGGGGCGGGCTTGCGGGCCGCCCTCCAACTCTCTGAGGCGGGGTTGCGCACCGCCGTCCTGACCAAGGTTTTCCCCACCCGGTCCCACACCGTGGCCGCCCAGGGTGGTGTCGCGGCCTCCCTCGGCAATACGACCGAGGACAATTGGCACTGGCACATGTATGACACCGTTAAGGGGTCGGACTGGCTGGGTGACCAGGATGCGATCGAGTTCATGTGCCGCAAGGCCAACGAGGTCGTCGTCGAACTCGAACACTATGGCATGCCCTTCGACCGCACGGACAACGGCAAGATTTACCAGCGTCCCTTCGGCGGCCACTCGATGAACTACGGCCAGGCGCCGGTCATGCGCTCCTGCGCCGCAGCGGACCGCACCGGCCACGCCATGCTCCATGCCCTGTATCAGCGCAATGTGCGGGCCAACACCCAGTTCTTCGTCGAGTGGATGGCAATGGACCTGATCCGCAACGATGATGGGGATGTCCTCGGCGTCACGGCGATGGAAATGGAGACCGGAGAGGTCTCGATCTTCCATGCCAAGGCCACCATTTTCGCGACGGGTGGGGCCGGCCGGATTTACTACAGTTCGACCAATGCCTTCATCAACACCGGCGACGGCGTTGGCATGGCGGCCCGGGCTGGGATCCCGTTGGAAGACATGGAGTTCTGGCAGTTCCACCCCACCGGGGTGGCGGGTGCCGGGGTGCTCATCACCGAAGGAGTGCGGGGCGAGGGCGGCATCCTGCGTAACGACGCGGGCGAGCGCTTCATGGAACGCTACGCGCCCAACCTCAAGGATCTGGCCTCTCGTGACGTGGTGTCGCGCTCCATGGTGACGGAAATCAACGAAGGCCGTGGCTGTGGTCCGGACAAGGACCACGTCCTGCTTGACATCACCCACCTGTCGCCTGAGAACATCATGAAGCGGCTGCCGGGGATCCGGGAGATTTCCATCCAATTCGCGGGTATTGATCCGATCAAGGCGCCCATCCCGGTCGTGCCCACCTGCCACTATCAGATGGGAGGCATTCCGACCAATTATCGTGGTCAGGTTGTCGTGCCCAAGGACGGTAATCCGAATTCGCCGGTGGTGGGTTTCTATGCGGCTGGCGAGTGCGCGTGCGCGTCGGTCCATGGCGCCAACCGCCTGGGAACAAACTCCCTGCTGGATCTGCTCGTGTTCGGTAAATCGGCCGGCGAAACGGTGGTGGACGACTTCAAGTCAGGCAACTTGATGCTGAAGCCGCTGCCGGAGACGGCTGCGGACGTCTCCCTCGCCCGCATTGCCCGCCTCGAAAGCCAGAAGAATGGCGAGAGCGTGCATGAGGTGCGGCTCGCCATGCAGCGGACCATGCAGAAGCATGCCGGCGTGTTCCGCTTCGACAACCTGCTCAAGGAAGGGGTGCAACGCATCCTCGAAGTGGCGGAGCGGGCAAAGTCCACGGAGATCAAGGACAAGTCCCAGGTGTGGAATACCGCCCGGACCGAGGCCCTGGAACTCGACAACCTGATCGAAGTGGCGAAGGCGACCATGATCTCCGCCGAGGCTCGCAAGGAATCCCGCGGTGCCCACGTGCGGGACGATGCTCCGGATACCGCCGAACGGCCCAATGGCCGGGACGACCAGAATTGGCTTAAGCACACTCTCTGGTACACCGCTGGCAATCGTCTTGAATACAAGCCGGTTAACCTCAAGCCAATGTCCGCTGACGTCGAGCCCATCGCGCTCGCCAAGCGCACCTACTGACGGGCGGGGAGAAATTACACCATGAGCAAACGTACTGTTCAGTTCAAGATTTACCGCTACGATCCGGACAAGGACCAGCAGCCCTACATGCAGGACATCTCGGTCGAACTGGAGGCTTCAGACAAGAAGCTTCTGGACGCCTTGGTCCGACTGAAGGTGGTGGATGACACCCTCTCCTTCCGGCGCTCCTGCCGGGAAGGGGTTTGTGGCTCGGACGCCATGAACATCAACGGGAAGAATGGCCTGGCCTGCCTGACGGACGTGGATAGCCTCGCCCAGCCGATTGCCTTGCGGCCACTGCCTGGCCTGCCGGTCATCCGCGATCTGATCGTGGATATGACCCAATTCTTCAAGCAATACCATTCCATCAAGCCTTACCTCATCAACGACGAGCCGGCCCCCGAGCGGGAGCGCCTGCAGACGCCGGAAGACCGGGAAGAACTCAACGGGTTGTACGAGTGCATTCTTTGCGCGTGTTGCTCGACCTCCTGTCCTTCCTTCTGGTGGAATCCGGACAAGTTCGTCGGACCGGCTGGGCTTCTGGCGGCCTACCGGTTCATTGCCGACACGCGGGATCAGGCCACGAGCGCACGCCTGGACAACCTTGAAGATCCCTACCGGTTGTTCCGCTGCCATACCATCATGAACTGCGTCGACGTCTGTCCGAAGGGTCTCAATCCGACCCGGGCGATTGGCAAGATCAAGGATCTGATGGTTCGCCGGGCGATATGACGGTTCATCGTGGACGGGTGCGCTGGCACTGCAGGCGGGCTTTGCTCGAACTGGATCTGGTGTTCACCCGTTTTCTCGATGACCACTTTGACCAGCTTACCGAGGAACAGCTCATTGATCTCGAAGAGCTGCTGCTGACCGAAGACCATGACCTGTGGGCCATGGTCAATGGCAGCAAGCCGTGCACGGTTCCGCGCTGGCAAGAATTGATCAGGCTGCTACAAATCAGGACGTAGCAGTCAGGTCAGACGGGGAGCAAGACGCTTATAAACGGGCTAACAAAGGGACGAATCATGAGTACTGCACGCACTGCAACCCTCTCGGTTGATGGAAAGACCGTCGAATTCCCGGTGATGGTCGGGACCCACGGAAACGATGTCATTGACATCCGTACCCTGGGTGGGAAAACCGGCTTGTTCACCTACGATTCCGGCTTTCTATCCACCGCCAGTTGTCGTTCCACCATCACCTACATTGACGGTGACAAGGGCGAACTGCTGTATCGCGGCTACCCGATCGAACAATTGGCTGACAACTGCAGCTTCCTGGAAGTCGCCTATCTGCTCAAGAACGGTGAACTGCCCAACGCAGCCCAGAAAGTCACCTTCGAAAACACCATCAAGAATCACACGATGCTCCACGACCAGATGTCCCGCTTCTACGCGGGCTTCCGGCGGGACGCGCATCCGATGGCGGTGATGGTGGGTGTGGTCGGCGCGCTGTCCGCCTTCTACCACGATGCGATGGACTTCTCCGATGCCGAGCACCGGAACATTTCCTTCAACCGCCTCGTGGCCAAGCTGCCGACGATCGTCGCCATGGCCTATAAGTACAACACCGGCCAGCCGTTCATGTACCCCCGCAATGATCTGGATTACACCTCGAACTTCATGCACATGATGTTCGGTACGCCTTGCGAAAAGTACGAGCCGAACCCCGTCCTGGTCCGTGCCCTGGACGCCATCTTTACTCTGCACGCCGATCACGAGCAAAACGCCTCCACCTCCACGGTGCGCCTGGCGGGTTCCTCGGGTGCCAACCCCTTCGCCTGCATCTCTGCCGGTATCGCCTGCTTGTGGGGCCCCGCGCACGGTGGCGCCAACGAGGCCTGCTTGCAGATGCTCGAGGAGATCGGTGACGTCTCGCGCGTTGGCGAATACATCAAGCGTGCGAAGGACAAGAACGACAGCTTCAAGCTGATGGGCTTCGGTCACCGGGTCTACAAGAACTTCGACCCCCGCGCCAAGCTGATGGGCAAGGTGTGCTCTGAAGTGTTGGCGGAACTGGGTCTGGAAAACGACCGCCTGTTTAAGCTTGCGCAGAAGCTCGAGACCATTGCTCTTGAGGACGAGTATTTCGTCGAGAAGAAGCTCTACCCGAACGTGGACTTCTACTCCGGCATCGTTCAGAAAGCCATCGGCATCCCCACCTCCATGTTCACCTGCATCTTCGCCTTGGCGCGGACGGTGGGCTGGATGACCCAGTGGGAAGAAATGATTACCGATCCGGAGTACAAGATCGGACGTCCCCGCCAGCTCTACGTTGGCGCGGCACGGCGTGACGTCAAGCCCATCGACCAACGCTGAGCGGTTCCATGATGGGGAGGGATGGAAGATAACTAAGATAGAAGCGGGATGGCCGTCCAGGTACGGCTGTCCCGTTTTTTCTTGCGGGCTGCTGTCCCGGTGGGCCCCTATCTTCCGCAGAAATTTCCGCCTTCCTGGGGAAGGCAATAAGAGAAAGTCAGGTGGTCCATATGATGGATGAGCTTCAATCCAATTCGCTCCTCTTCGGCTCCAATGCGCCGTTCGTCGAGGAGCTTTATGAACTGTATCTGAATGATCCGGCGGCCGTGCCCGACGAGTGGCGGGATTATTTCGATGCCATGCAGCACACCCCCGGTGCCGCCGCGCGGGACGTGGCCCATTTCCCGGTGATTGCGGCCTTTGCCGAGATGGCGAAGCGCGGGCCGGTGCGCACAGTGTCTGCCGGGGAAGACAAGCGCCAGGTCAGCACGCTGCAATTGATCAATGCCTACCGCTTCCTGGGTAACCGCTGGGCAAATCTCGACCCCTTGAAGCGGACCGAGCGGCCCCAGATCGCCGAGCTTGAGCCCTCCTACTACGGGTTCACCGAGGCCGACCTCAACGAAACCTTCAATGTTGGTTCGTTCTCCGGTTTTTCCTCCGACCGCGCGACCCTGCGGGAGATTCTTGAAGCTCTGCGCCAGACCTACTGTGGCTCGATTGGCTCGGAGTACATGTACATCACCGAGATCGGCCAGAAACGCTGGATTCAGAGCCGTCTGGAGAGTTTGCGGGCAACGCCGAAATACAGCGCCGAAAAGAAGAAACGCATTCTTGAGCGCCTGACGGCAGCAGAAACGCTGGAAAAGTACCTGCATACCAAGTATGTCGGACAAAAGCGTTTTTCCCTCGAAGGGGGCGAAAGCACCATTGCGGCAATGGATGAAATCATCCGCGTCGCCGGCGCGGGTGGGGTCGAGGAAATCGTCATCGGTATGGCCCACCGGGGGCGTCTGAACGTACTCGTCAATACCCTGGGCAAACTGCCCAAGAATCTCTTCGCCGAGTTCGAAGGCAAGGCCTACGCCGATCTCACCGCGGGTGACGTCAAGTACCACATGGGCTTCTCCAGCGATGTGATGACCGATGGCGGCCCGGTGCACCTGACCCTGGCCTTCAATCCATCCCACCTGGAAATCGTCAATCCGGTGGTGGAAGGTTCGGTCTATGCACGCCAATTGCGTCGGGGCCTCGACGAGGGCAAAGGCAAGGTTCTTCCGGTTCTGATCCACGGCGACGCGGCCGTCGCAGGGCAGGGCGTGAATCAGGAAATGCTCAACTTCTCCCAGACCCGGGGTTATGGCACGGGGGGCACCATCCACGTTGTCGTCAACAACCAGATCGGCTTCACCACCTCCGATCCGCGGGATTATCGGTCGTCCCTGTATTGCACCGACATCTTCAAGATGGTCGAAGCGCCAATCTTCCACGTGAACGGCGACGACCCCGAGGCAGTGGCGCTGGTAACCCAGCTGGCCGTCGAATTCCGCCAGGAGTTCAAGCGGGACGTCGTCATCGACCTCATCTGCTTCCGCAAACTCGGCCACAACGAGGCCGACGAGCCGATGGTGACCCAGCCCCTCATGTACAAGAAGATCGCGGCCCATCCGGGGACCCGGCGCTTGTACGCCGACCGGCTGGTGGCCGAAGGAGTATGTGCCGCTGGGGATCCGGATCAGGTGATCCGCGACTACCGGGATCATCTGGATCGTGGGGAATTGCTCGCAAATCCGGTGCTGCCTGGCCACAAGCGGAAGTTCGCGGTGGATTGGTCGCCCTACATCAACAAGAAATACACCGACAAGGCCGATACTTCGGTGCCCATCGGTGAATTGCAGCGCCTCGCGACGGCGATCACGACGATGCCCGAGGGCTTCACCCTCCATCCCCGGGTGGCCAAGATCATTGAAGACCGCAAGGCCATGGGCGCAGGGTCCCTGGCCCTCGACTGGGGGATGGGAGAAAACCTGGCCTACGCCACCATGCTGGTCCAGGGCTTCGGGATCCGGATCTCCGGTGAAGACGTCGGTCGTGGCACCTTCTTCCACCGTCATGCGGTCATGCACGATCAAAACCGCGAGCGCTGGGATCACGGGATCTACGTTCCCCTCAAGCACATCCGGGACGGTCAGGCTGATTTCCACATCTACGATTCGGTGCTGTCGGAAGAGGCCGTTCTGGGCTTCGAGTATGGCTATTCCACCACCGAGCCAGAGCAGTTGGTGGTCTGGGAAGGTCAGTTCGGTGACTTCGCCAATGGCGCCCAGGTGGTGATCGATCAGTTCATCAGTTCCGGCGAGGCCAAGTGGGGTCGTCAGGCCGGGCTAGTTCTGCTCCTGCCCCACGGCTATGAAGGGCAGGGACCGGAACACTCCTCCGCCCGCCCGGAGCGCTACATGCAGTTGTGCGCCGAGATGAACATGGAAGTCGCCATGCCAACCACGCCGGCGCAGATCTTCCACCTGCTGCGTCGTCAGATGGTCCGCAAGCAGCGCAAGCCGCTGATCGTGATGACGCCCAAGTCGCTCCTGCGTCACAAGGATGCCACGTCGCCCCTGGAAGAACTGGCGAACGGCACCTTCCAGACCGTGATTGGCGAAGTGGACGAGCTTGACGCCAAGAAGGTGAAACGAATCGTGGCGTGCTCCGGCAAGATCTACTACGAACTGCTGGCCTATCGGCGTGCAAACAACATTAAGGACACTGCCGTCATCCGCCTGGAGCAGCTCTATCCGTTCCCGGCCGAGGCCTTCGCGAACGAGGTCGGCAAGTACCCCAATGCCAAGGAAATCGTCTGGACCCAGGAGGAGCCGCGCAACCAGGGCATGTGGTACTGGCTGATTTCCCGCCAGCATCTGGACAACGTCGTGGGCACCAAGCGCAAGCTGCTCCTCGTCGCGCGTCCAGCGGCCGCTTCTCCGGCGGTGGGGTATTACTCCAAGCACAACGCTCAGCAGAAGGCGGTGGTGGAAAACGCCTTTGGCGAGATCAAAGATTGACAATGCCGACAACAACCTACAAACAGGGGAGAGTTCCATGCTGATTGAAGTGAAGGTTCCGCAACTGTCCGAGTCCGTGTCCGAGGCCACCCTGGTGTCCTGGCATAAGAAGGAGGGTGACTCGGTTTCACGTGACGAAAACCTCATCGACATCGAAACCGACAAGGTCGTCCTGGAAACGCCGGCGCCCGCCGATGGTGTTCTGGTGAAGATCATCAAGGGCAATGGCGACACCGTCACGAGCGGTGACCTGCTGGCCCAGATCGACACCGAAGGCAAGGCCGCTGCTGCGGGTCCCGCTGCGGCGCCTGCGCCTGCTCCTGCTGCGGCCGCGCCGGCCGCACCTGCGCCAGCCGCTGCCGCGCCGGCGGGCACCGCAAGCCCGTCCGCTCGCAAGATCCTGGACGAAAAGGGCATCGCTGCCGCCGATGTGGCGGGTAGTGGTCGGGGTGGTCGGGTCACCAAGGAAGACGCCGTCGCGGCGGCCAAGCCTGCTGCCGCCGCTGCGGCGCCGATGCCGGCCGTCACGGGGGATCGGCCCGAACAACGGGTGCCAATGAGCCGCCTGCGCGCCCGGGTCGCCGAGCGCCTCCTGCAGTCTCAGCAGCAGAACGCCATCCTCACCACCTTCAACGAAGTCAACATGGCTCCGGTGATGGCGCTGCGCAAGCAGTATGGGGACAAGTTCGAGAAGGCCCACGGCGTGCGCCTCGGCTTCATGGGCTTTTTCGTCAAGGCGGCTGTGGCAGCCCTGAAGAAATTCCCGGTTCTCAACGCCTCCGTCGATGGCAATGACATCGTCTACCACGGCTACTTCGACATCGGGATTGCGGTGGGCTCTCCCCGCGGGCTGGTGGTGCCGATCCTGCGTGATGCCGACCAACTCTCCATCGCCGACATCGAGAAGAAGATTGCCGAGTTTGGCGCCAAGGCCAAGGACGGCAAGATCTCCATGGAAGAGCTGACCGGTGGCACCTTCTCCATCTCCAACGGTGGGGTGTTCGGTTCGATGATGTCCACCCCCATCATCAACCCGCCGCAATCCGCCATCCTCGGGATCCACGCCACCAAGGATCGCGCGGTGGTCGAAAATGGGCAGGTCGTGGTGCGGCCGATGAACTATCTGGCCATGTCCTACGATCACCGGATCATCGATGGCCGCGAAGCGGTCCTTGGCCTGGTGACCATGAAGGAAGCCCTGGAAGACCCGGCTCGACTCGTTCTGGACGTCTGATCCAGTGGTCCTGAGGCACGGCCGCGGCAGTCACCCTGCCGCCGCCGTGCCTTGTTTCGATCTGAACAAGGAATAAAACAATGACGAAGCAATTTGACGTCCTGGTCATCGGGGGAGGGCCTGGTGGCTACGTCGCGGCCATCCGTGCCGCGCAGCTCGGTTTCAACACCGCCTGTGCCGAATCCAATCCCTATGCCGATCCCAAGGGCGAACCTCGTCTGGGCGGTACCTGCCTCAACGTGGGCTGCATCCCCTCCAAGGCGCTGCTGCACACCTCCCATCTGTTCGAGGAGGCGGGCCACGCCTTCGAGGAGCAAGGCATTTCGGTCGGGACGCCGAAGATCGATGTCGGCAAGATGATCGCCCGCAAGGCGAAGATCGTCGATCAGCTCACCGGGGGCATCAAGGGACTGTTCAAGAAGAACAAGGTGACCTTCCTTCCCGGCCATGGCAGCTTTGTGGGCCAAGGCGGTGCGGGCTGGCAGGTCAAGGTCGGCGATGAAGTCGTCGAAGCCAAGCAGGTCATCGTCGCGACGGGCTCCACAGCCCGCCATCTCCCCGGCATGCCGGTGGATAACAAGCTGATCTGCGACAACATCGGCGCCCTGGACATCGACGCCGTGCCCAAGCGGCTGGGCCTCATCGGCTCGGGTGTGATCGGTCTGGAAATGGGTTCCGTGTGGGGACGCCTGGGGGCCCAGGTCACCATCCTGGAAGCCATGGACAGCTTCCTCGCCGCCGCCGATCAGGATCTCGCCAAGGAAGCCCAGAAGCTCTTCGCCAAGCAGGGCCTCGACATCAAGCTCTCCGTCAAGGTTGGCAAGGTCACGGCGGGCAAGAAGTCGGTGACCGTCGAGTATGAGGACAAGGACGGCGCCCAGAAGGCCGAGTTCGATCGCCTGATCGTTTCGGTGGGCCGAATCCCCAACACCGCCGGGCTGAACGCCGAGGCCGTAGGGCTGACCATCGACGAGCGGGGCTTCGTCGCGGTGGATGGCCACTGCAAGACCAATTTGCCCGGTGTCTGGGCGGTGGGCGACGTGGTGCGGGGCCCGATGCTGGCCCACAAGGCCATGGAGGAAGGCGTGATGGTGGCCGAGCTGATGGCGGGCCAGGCCGGCCATTGCAACTTCGACACCGTGCCCTGGGTCATCTACACCTCGCCGGAAATTGCCTGGGTGGGCAAGACCGAGCAGCAGCTTAAGGCCGACGGTGTGGCGTATCGGGCGGGCAAGATCCCCTTCATGGCCAACGGCCGGGCGCTGGGTTCCGGCACCCCGGCGGGCTTCGTGAAGATGCTGGCCGATGCCAATACCGACCGGATCCTCGGCGTCCACATCATCGGATCGAATGCGTCCGAGCTGATTTCCGAAGCCGTCGTGGCGATGGAGTTCGGCGGCGCGTCGGAGGATCTGGCGCGGATCTGCCATGCCCATCCGACCCTCTCCGAAGTGGTGCACGAAGCCGCCCTGGCGGTGGACAAGCGGCCTCTCCACTTCTGATCGCGCGGCATGCATGAAGCGGGGTGAGCGTGGGGGCCGGGCTCTCGCGACTCACCCCGCTTTGCGTTTATAGTCCTTCCACCACTTCTGCGGCGGGCCCCTAGCGCTCGGATCCTGTCATGTCCCATCGCATACTCAAAGTCGCCGAGCACGGGATGCTCGACGCCTACAACGCCGCCATCGCCACCCGGGGCTATCGCTCCGACCCGGCTCAATTGGGGGCCGTGCAGCGCTTGCAGCAACTCTATTCCGAGTTGATCCACTTCAAGGCCGTCCGGCGATCAGCCCTGCGGCGGATGTTCGCGCCGCCCCCCATGCCAAAAAGCGTTTACTTCTGGGGCGGCGTGGGCCGGGGCAAGAGCTTCCTCATGGACTGCTTCTTCGACGCCTTGCCCTACAAGCGCAAACGCCGGGTGCACTTCCATGCCTTCATGCAGGAAGTACAGAGCGAGTTGAAGGAACTCAACCACGAGCCGGATCCGCTTCAGAAGGTCGCCGACCGCATTTCGGTGTCGACCCGGGTTCTGTGCTTCGATGAATTTCACATCTCGGACATCGCCGACGCGATGATCCTCGGGCGCCTGCTCGAAGCCTTGTTCGAGCGGGGCGTGATCTTCGTGATGACCTCGAATTACCCGCCGGACGGCCTCTACCCCAATGGGCTGATGCGGGTGAACTTCCTCCTTACCATCCAGATGATCAAGCGCCGTTGTGACGTGGTGGAAGTGGATGATGGCACCGACTACCGGCTCCGGACCCTGGAGAAGATCGAGATCTTTCTCGTTCCTGCTGGGCCTGCGGCGGACGCCAAGATGGCAAGCGATTTTTCCCGCATTGCCGGCGCCGAGGGCGCACCGGGACAGATGGACCTTTTCGGGCGGGCCATTCCCACCCTGCGCCAGGCGCCGGGGATCGTGTGGTTCGATTTTGCCACCCTGTGCGGCGGGCCCCGGTCCCAGAACGACTATCTGGCGATTGCCCGGGAGTCCCACACCGTCATCCTGTCCGGGGTGCCCAAAATGAACGCCGGGCATTCCAATGAGGCGCGACGCTTTACCTGGCTCGTCGACGTGCTCTACGACCATCGGGTCAAGCTCATCATGAGCGCTGAGGTCGACGCCTATGATCTTTACACCGAAGGTCACAACGCCCACGAATTCGTCCGCACCGTCAGCCGTTTGATGGAAATGCGCACGCGGGACTACCTCGCCGAGGCCCATCGCCCCGAATGACGGAGGAGCAGGCCGAGGCCGACCTGGGGATAGGGGGTTCCGGGGCGGAGGATGCGCTCCTCGGCGCCCTGGGTCCTGACGGGGCGCTGGCCCGGGCCATTCCGGGCTTCCGCCCGCGCGACCAACAGCAGGAGATGGCGGCCAGCGTCGCCGATGCCCTGAACGCCTGCCGGGTCCTGGTGGTGGAGGCCGGGACGGGCACCGGCAAGACGTTCGCCTATCTGGTGCCGGCGCTCCTGTCCGGCGCCAAGATCATTATCTCGACGGGCACCAAGACCCTGCAGGATCAACTCTTCAATCGCGATCTCCCCACGGTCCGACGGGCGCTGGGCGTACCGGTGAAGACGGCGCTCCTCAAGGGCCGGGCCAATTACGTCTGCCATTACCATCTGGCACGCAATGCTCGCGACGCCCGGTTTCAAACGCCCCAGGAGGCCGCTCACCTCCAGGCCATCGGCCGCTTTGCGCTCCGGACCGAGAGCGGCGACAAGGCCGAGTGTCCGGAAGTGCCCGAGGAGTCGCCGGCGTGGGCCGCCGCGACGTCGTCGCGGGATAACTGCCTGGGGCAGGAGTGCCCCAACGTCAAGGAATGCTTCGTTCTGGCTGCCCGCCGTCGGGCCCTCGAAGCCGATCTGGTGGTGGTCAATCACCATCTTTTCTTTGCCGACGTCATGCTGCGGGATGAAGGCATGGCCGAACTTCTTCCGGCGGCCCGGGGGGTGATTTTCGACGAGGCCCACCAATTGCCGGAGACCGCCAGCCAATTTTTCGGCGAGACGGTGACTACCGGCCAGCTGGTGGATCTGGCCCGGGATACACGGAGCGAGGCGATTGCCGGTGCCCGGGATTGCCGGGAACTGATCGACCTCACCCGGAGCCTCGAGAAGGCCGCCCGCGACCTTCGTCTTGCCCTGGGGAGCGAAACCGGTCGGCGTGCCCATGGGGAATTGGCGGAGTCCGCCTCCTTCCAGGCGGCCCTGGCGGTCCTGGATCAGCAACTGGCGAGTTTTCACGCCGTTCTGGAAACCCAGGCGGAGCGGTCCGAAGGATTGGCCGCCTGCCTGCGCCGCTCCGAGGAGGCGGCACAACGCCTGGAAGGCTGGCGGGGTGCCGGAACGCTGGATCTGATTCGCTGGGCCGAGATTTTCCCCCTTTCCCTCGCCCTGAACGCTACGCCCCTGCACGTGGCGCCCATCGTCCAGCGTCACCTTCAGGGTGCCGGGCCCCGGGCCTGGATCTTCACCTCCGCGACCCTCGCGGTGGGGCGGGATTTCAGCCACTACCTGCGGGAGATGGGGCTGGATGGACTCGACCCGGCGCCACTCACCGCGGTGTGGGGGAGCCCATTTGCCTACGACCGCCAAGCCCTTCTGTATGCGCCGCAATGCATGCCGGACCCCAATAGCGCCGCTTACGCCGAGGCCGTCGTCGCGGCAATCCTGCCGCTCATCGTGGCAGCCGGGGGGCGGACGTTCGTGCTGTGCACCGCGCTTCGGGCGATGCGCCGGATTCACGAGCTGTTGGCCGATGCGCTCCCCCGTGCCGGCCACGCTTTCCCCCTCCTGCGCCAGGGGGATGCCTCGCGCAGCCAATTGTTGGAACGCTTTCGGCAGACCGGCAACGCGGTGCTGGTGGCCAGCCAAAGTTTTTGGGAGGGGGTCGATGTGCCCGGGGACGCCTTGTCCCTGGTGGTGATCGACAAACTCCCCTTTGCACCCCCGGACGATCCGGTGCTGGCTGCTCGGGTGGCCTATCTGGAAAGCCAGGGATACAGCCCGTTCTTCGTCCACCAGCTCCCCCGGGCGGTGATTGCCGTGAAGCAGGGTGCCGGCCGGCTGATCCGTACCGAGGCGGACCGGGGCGTGCTGGCGATCTGCGACCCGCGCATGATCGATCGCCCCTACGGCAAGCAGATCTGGCGTAGCCTCCCGCCCATGGCCCGGACCCGAGTGGAGGGTGAGGTGCTGACCTTTCTGGGGACGCTAACAGCGCCGGCCGCCCCTGAATGTGCTGGCTCGGCTGAAGACCCGCCCTGATTTGCGCCATGGGCCGGAGTCGCCGGCCTAAGGTATCCTTGCCGGCGATTCGGGCAAGACGCAGCATGGTCGTTCATGAAAGTTTTCGGTATCGCCGGTTATTCCGGTTCTGGCAAGACCACCCTCATCGAGGCTCTGATCCCCGTCTTCATGGCACGGGGTATTCGGGTATCGGTCATCAAGCATGCCCATCATGGCTTCGATCTCGATCGGCCGGGCAAGGATTCCTATCGCCACCGGGCAGCCGGGGCCACCGAGGTGTTGATGCTTTCCAATGATCGCTGGGTGTTGATGCACGAATTGCGCGGTGCTCCGGAGCCGGATCTTGCGGCCCAATTGGCCATCCTCTCCCCCTGCGATCTGGTGCTGATCGAGGGTTTCAAGGCCGCGCCGGTGCCCAAGGTGGAAGTCCATCGTCCCAGCCACGGCAAACCGCCGTTGTATCCCGACAACCCCTATGTAGTCGCCGTGGCCAGTGACGCCCCGGTCTCCCTTGCCCTCCCGCTGTTGCCCCTCGATGATCCCGTCGCCATTGCAGATTTCATCCTGGCCTATCCGTCATGAGCGCCGCTGACCTGCTTTCGTTTGAAGACGCTCGGGCCCGTTTATTGGGGCAGGCAAGGGTGGTGGCCGAAGTGGAGCCCTGGGAGACGCTGAATGCGCAGGGCCGGGTCCTGGCCCAGGATCAGCGCTCCACGGTCAATGTGCCACCTTGGGACAATTCGGCCATGGACGGCTATGCCGTTCGGGTGGCCGAGGTTTCGGGACCCGGCTGCATGCTCCCGGTCTCTCAGCGGATCCCCGCCGGCACCGTTGGCGCGCCCCTCGCACCCGGTACGGCGGCGCGGATTTTCACCGGCGCGCCCATCCCGGAGGGGGCCGACGCCGTGGTTATGCAGGAACTGTGTGAGCACGGTGAGAACGCGGTGGTGATCAACCACAGCCCGCGGCGCGGCGAGGCGATTCAGCGCGGCGGCGACGACATGACCCTTGGAGCGGTGGTGCTGCCGGCGGGGCGGCTCCTGCGGCCCCAGGACCTGGGTATCGCCGCCGGCGCCGGAATCGCGACTTTGCCGGTGCGGCGACGTCTGCGGGTGGCGGTCTTTTTTACCGGGGACGAACTGGTGATGCCCGGCGAACCCTTGCCTCTGGGTGGGATCTACAACAGTAACCGCTTCATGCTGCGGGCTCTCCTCGAGGGCCTCGGCTGCGAGGTGCGGGACCTGGGCATCGTGCCCGATCGGCTCGAGGCCACCCGAGTCGCTCTGCGGGAGGCCGCGGCAGGGCACGACCTCATCGTCACCAGCGGCGGGATGTCGGTGGGAGAGGAAGATCACGTGAAGCCAGCGGTGGAAGCGGAGGGGCGCCTGGATATGTGGCGGATTGCCATGAAGCCCGGCAAACCCCTCGCCTACGGACGGGTTGGTGAGGCGGATTTCATCGGATTGCCGGGGAATCCCGTCTCAAGCTTCGTGACGTTTTTGATGATGGTCCGGCCCTTCGTGTTGGCGCGACAGGGCGTCACGAACCCGCTTCCCGCGCCCTTCGTTCTCCCCGCCGCCTTCGATTGGCCACGTCCGGACCGCCGGCGGGAGTTTCTGCGCGCCCGACGGGGGGGCGATGGTACCGTCGAGGTATTTCCGAAGCAGGGACCCCATGTGCTGACGTCCACCGGCTGGGCCGACGGGCTCGCCGTAGTCCCACCCGCCACGCCGGTGCAGCGCGGCGATCCGGTGGAATACATCCCTTTTTCTGATCTTTTGAGCTAGACGATGCAGGTCAAAATTCTTTACTTCGCAAGCTTGCGTGAAGCCCTGGGCTGCGCCGGGGAGACCGTGGAACTGCCCCCCGGCGTCGGCGACGTCGGGGGGCTGCGGAAATTCCTGCAAGCCCGGGGGGAAGCCTGGCAAGCCCCCCTCGGGCGCGGCAATCTCCGCTTTGCCGTCAATCAGCGTATGGCCGGGCTGGAGGCCCCGATCGGTGCGGGGGACGAGGTGGCTTTCTTTCCGCCGGTGACGGGAGGCTGAAATGAGTGGCGCTGCGGTCATCGTCCAGAGCGAGGATTTCGATCCCGGTCGGGAAGCCGAAGCCCTGGTGGCCGGACGGCGCGACGTGGGGGCCATCGCGACCTTCGTCGGGCTGGTGCGGGACGCCAACGAGGGGAGCGGGGTGGCCGCCATGACCCTCGAACATTATCCCGGGATGACCGAGGCCGCCTTGGAGGAGATTGTTGCCGACGCCCACAAGCGCTGGCCCCTGCAAGGTGTGCGGGTCATCCACCGATTTGGCCGGCTGGAGGCTGGGGCGCGGATTGTCTTTGTGGCCGTGGCGAGCGCGCACCGGGGCGCGGCCTTCGCCGCCTGCGAGTTCATCATGGATTTTCTCAAGACCCGGGCGCCTTTCTGGAAAAAAGAGGAGACCGGTGAGGGTAGCCGTTGGGTGGATGCCCGGGAGGCCGACGACGAGGCGGCCGCCCGCTGGCACCCGTCCTGAGCGGGGCAACAAAAAAGGCGCCTTGCGGCGCCTTTTTCATAATCCCCAGAGGGGATTACTTCTTGCCTTTACCGGCCGCAGCACCCATCTGGGTGAAGACCTGGAAAGCGTCCGCAGAAGCCTTGGACATCTGCTCGAAGGCCGCCTTGGTGGTATCGATGGCGGTCTGGATGGCGCCCATGGCGTTCTGGTCGGTGATCGGCATGCCCTTGAACATCTTCTGCATGGCTTCGAAGACATCGGCGCTGCCGGTGGAGAGTTGCTCGCCCACCATCTTGCCCACTTCGGACTGGGTGGCGGTGGTGATCTCGGCGATGGCCTTGGCGCAGGAGAGCATCTTTTCCGCAGTGCTCTGGGCGTAGGTGGTGCGCAGATCCATCAATTCCTTGGGATCCTTCACGGTGGCCAAGGCCTTGGCGTTTTGGACACCTTCTTCAAACAGCGTCTTCGCGGTCTGAACCTGCAGTTCCATGATTTTCTGGGAGTTCTCGATGGAGAGCTGGGCCAGACGCATCGCGGCTTCGAGATTCTTTTTCTGGAGTTCGTTGAACTGATCGGGTTTCGCTGCCATTTGCTACCTCCGAATTTGGACGTTTAAGTGGATGAGGCGCTACGGTTATTCCCAACGCGCGGAGCCCAGCGGCTCCGCCTCCCTCAGCCTCTCCTCCAACATAACATAGTGGCCATGCCGGCGGGGGCGGGCGCGGCAGAAAAACCCGCCTTCCGAAAACTATTTTTGCATAGCAGCAACCGCCGCACTTGATCTGGATCAGTCGCCGATGATGGAAGCGCAGGGAGGTGGTTGAAATCGGGGCGACGACCCCCACATCGAAGGCAGACAAGCCCATCGAGCAGGAGCGTTTCATGCGCCAGGACAAGCTGACCACCAAATTCTTACAGGCCCTCCAGGATGCCCAGAGCATCGCCGTGGGCAACGATCAACAATTCATCGAGCCGCAGCACCTGTTGCTCGCGCTGCTGCGCCAGGAAGACGGCGGCACCGCTTCGCTCCTGCAACGGGCAGGCGCCAACATCGGCGGCCTCAAGCCCGCCGTCGAACAGGCCGTCCGGCGCCTGCCGAAGGTCGAGGGACACGGCGGTGAGGTCCAGGTCGGGCGGGATCTGGGCAACCTCCTCAATATCACCGACAAGGAAGCCCAGAAGCGCGGCGACCAGTTCATCGCATCGGAGATGTTCCTGCTTGCGTTATCCGAAGACAAGGGCGAGACGGGGCGGCTTCTCAAGGAATTTGGCCTGACTCGCAAGGCGCTGGAGGCGGCCATCGACGCCGTGCGCGGCGGACAGCATGTGGATTCCCAGGAGGCTGAGGGTCAGCGCGAATCCCTCAAGAAATACTGCCTCGACCTCACCGAGCGGGCCCGCCAAGGCAAGCTCGATCCGGTGATCGGCCGCGACGACGAGATCCGCCGGGCAATCCAGATCCTCCAGCGCCGCAGCAAGAACAACCCGGTGTTGATCGGTGAACCCGGGGTGGGCAAGACGGCCATCGTTGAAGGGCTGGCCCAGCGCATCATCAATGACGAAGTGCCGGAGACCCTGAAGGGCAAGAAGGTCTTGTCCCTCGACATGGCGGCGCTGCTGGCGGGGGCCAAGTACCGGGGCGAATTCGAGGAGCGCTTGAAAGCGGTGCTGAAGGAAATTTCGGCCGACGAAGGCCGGATCATCCTTTTCATCGACGAACTCCACACGATGGTGGGCGCTGGCAAGGCCGAAGGCGCCATCGACGCCGGGAACATGCTCAAACCCGCACTGGCGCGGGGTGAGTTGCACTGCATCGGCGCCACGACACTGGACGAGTACCGTAAGTACATCGAAAAGGATGCCGCCCTGGAACGGCGCTTCCAGAAAGTGCTGGTGGAAGAGCCCAGCGTGGAATCCACCATCGCCATTCTGCGTGGCTTGCAAGAGCGCTACGAGCTGCACCACGGCGTGGACATCACCGATCCGGCCATCGTGGCCGCCGCCGAGCTTTCGCATCGTTACATCACCGACCGCTTTTTGCCGGACAAGGCCATCGACCTGATCGACGAGGCGGCGGCACGCATCAAGATGGAGATCGACTCCAAGCCCGAGTCCATGGACAAGCTCGACCGCCGGCTGATCCAGTTGAAGATCGAACGGGAAGCGGTGCGCAAGGAAAAGGACGAGGCCTCCATCAAGCGATTCGGCCTGATCGAGGAAGAGATTGCCAAGTTGGAGAAGGAATACTCCGACCTGGAGGAAATCTGGAAGGCCGAGAAGGCCCAGGTTCAGGGTTCCGCCCACGTCAAGGAAGAGATCGACCGGGTCAAGGCGGACATCGCCAAACTCCAGCGCGAAGGCAAGCTGGAGAAGGTGGCCGAACTGCAGTACGGCAAGCTGCCTCAGCTGGAGGCACAGTTGAAGGCGGCGGAAAAGGCCGGCGACGCGGTGCCCGCCAAGAACAAGCTGCTGCGCACCCAGGTGGGCGCCGAGGAGATCGCCGAGGTGGTGTCCCGCGCTACCGGCATCCCGGTGAGCAAGATGATGCAGGGGGAGCGCGAAAAGCTGCTCAAGATGGAAGACCGCATCCACCAGCGCGTAGTGGGCCAGGACGAAGCCGTGCGTCTGGTGGCGGACGCCATCCGCCGCTCCCGCGCCGGACTCTCCGAGGAGACGCGGCCCTACGGCTCCTTCCTCTTCCTGGGCCCCACCGGGGTGGGCAAGACCGAGTTGTGCAAGGCGCTGGCGGAGTTCCTTTTCGACAGCCAGGAGCACCTCATCCGCATCGACATGAGTGAGTTCATGGAGAAGCACTCAGTGGCGCGGCTGATCGGGGCGCCGCCGGGTTACGTCGGCTACGAGGAGGGCGGCTATCTCACCGAGGCGGTGCGGCGCAAGCCCTACTCGGTGATCCTCCTGGATGAGGTGGAAAAGGCCCACCCGGACGTGTTCAACGTGCTCCTGCAGGTGCTGGACGACGGGCGGATGACCGATGGCCAAGGCCGCACGGTGGATTTCAAGAACACCGTGATCGTCATGACCAGCAACCTCGGCAGCCAGATGATCCAGCAGATGGCGGGCGACGACTACGGCCTCATCAAGATGGCGGTCATGGCGGAGGTCAAGACCTACTTCCGGCCGGAGTTCGTGAACCGCATCGACGAGGTGGTGGTGTTCCACAGCCTGGACGAAAAGAACATCGCCGGCATCGCCCGTATCCAACTGGGCTACCTCGAAAAGCGGCTGGCGCGGCTGGAGATGGGGCTCACGGTGGACGACTCGGCCCTGGTCGAGCTGGCCAAGGCGGGCTTCGACCCGGTGTTCGGCGCGCGGCCCCTCAAACGGGCGATCCAGGAGCACATCGAGAACCCGCTCGCCAAGGCGATTCTCGAAGGGTGCTTCGGCGCCAAGGACCGGATCGTTGTGACCGGGGTCACGGGGCGCATCACTTTCGCCAAAGAGGGGGATCCAATCGGCCCGCACTGAGGCGTAGTCGGCGTGGGATGAGCGGGGCGGGCAGATACATTCTGCCCGTCCTTTTTTTGTGAGCCCGTCCATGCTACGCCGTCACGTCCGCCAGTTTTGCCTCGCACTGGGCCTCGCCGCACTGGCCGCCGCCCCGCTGCGGGCGGAGGTGCGGGACGAGACGATGGAAGCGCCGGTCGTAATGGGGCTCATGGCGGCGGGCGTGCGCGCCGAGGCCCTCGGGGTCCTGCATGGGGCAGAGACCCGCTATTGCGCCGCGGCCCGCCTCGGCAATTCTGAGGCCCAGTATCGCCTCGGCCGCCTCTATCTGACGCGTAAAGGTCTGGGCGTCCCAGCTGGCGCCGCCATGAACCTCATCGCCGCCGCCGCCCAAGCTGGACATGGTGGCGCCCAAAGCCTGATCGCCAAGGCGGGGGGGGCGGCCAGCGACGACTTGCCGCCCTGTCTCGTCCAGTCCATGAATGTCCTGGCCCTGGCGGACAGCACTGTGTCCGGCGACTTGCTTCGCGTGGATCCAACGGCAGGGGTATCTCCGAGCAGGGGGGCCATGGTGGGTCTCATCCAGCGTCTGGCGCCGGGGTTCGGTGTCGATCCTCGTCTGGCTCTGGCCATTGCACGGGTGGAGTCGAACTTCAACCCTGAAGCCATCTCGCCCAAGAATGCCATGGGTCTCATGCAGTTGATTCCGGCCACCGCCGCGCGGTTTGCCGTGCGCGATCCCCTCGATCCCGAGCAGAACGTGCGGGGCGGTTTGGCCTACCTAAGCTGGTTGCTTCGGACCTTCGATGGGGACGTGCTGCGGGTGGCGGCCGCCTACAACGCGGGGGAGGGCAACGTCATGCGGCACAACGGGGTGCCGCCCTTCGCCGAAACGCAGGAATACGTGCGCCGGGTCCTCGCCTATTACGGTGCCGAGCGCCATGCACCGGTGCTCGGCGCCGCCCTACGGGATCGAGCGACAGTCCGCTCCTAAGGGGGGGCTGGTGGGCGATGCCTCGCTCAGTCGAGGTCGGGTGGTGCCTCTCAGCGGGTTTGCCGGTGAATCGGGTGGAGCCATCCGCCCTCGGTTTGAGGGGCGCCGTATTCGCGAAAACTGCCGTCGCGCAGACGGGTCAGCAAGCGGCGGGTGGCCGCTGCGTCCTCTTCCAGGAACCCGCGCTTGAAATCGGTCAAAATCAGGCGGGATCGGGTGACCCAGTTGCCCGGGGCATCGTCGATGGCCAGCCATGGGGCACCATGGTTGCCATGCTGACTGAGCCACAAGCGGGCTTCTTTTTCCCGCAGGCCCGGGAGTTCCGCCCCCTGCTTCGCCAATAGGTGGGGCGTTGCGCCCACCACTCGCGCGCGAACATCCTCGGCAAAGCGCGACTTCAGCTTTGCGATCGAGAAAAGCATCCGCCAGTCCGAGGTGATGACAACCCGGGCCTCATCGAACTCCCGCAACACTTCCTCGAAAAGGGGCAGGCAACGGAAGTCTTCCACGCCCCCCCAGGGGTGTGTCACGCCGTCGAAATCGAGGAACAGGTAAGTCGCGGTGAACATCCGATACCAAACAATCTGAGGTTTTATTGCGGCAGCGCAAAAACTTACTGCAATCTAGCAATTCCATAATTGGCGCGCAAGTTATAGAGTTGCTGAACTCGATGTCGTCATTAATCGCAAAAAGATGTTGCGATGCGGTGTGGAGCTTGAGTTTGATAGGAGTGCAGAAATGAACCCGATTGTGAATCTGGCTGGCAAGGTGGGACTGATTACCGGCATCGCGAATGAAAAGTCCATCTCGACCGGCGTCGCCGAGGCGTGCGTGGAGGCGGGAGCGACGTTGATCATCACCTACCAGAACGAGAAAACCCGCGCCTTCATCGAGCCGGTGTTGGCTCGTCTCGGGGTTGAGCACGCCTATCTCCTGGATGTGACCGACCCGGCCTGCATGGACGACACCTTCGCCAAGATCGAGGCGACCTTCGGCAAGCTGGATTTTGCGATCCACTCCATGGCCTTCGCGAAGCGGGACGATCTCCACGGCCGGGTTGTGGACACCTCCGCCGATGGCTTCGCCATGGCCATGGATGTCTCCACCCATTCCTTCGTCCGGCTGGCCAAGAAGGCCGAGCCGCTGCTGGAAAAGGCCGGCGGCGGCTCCCTGGTGACGATGACCTACCTCGGGTCGGAAAAGGTGATTGCCAACTACGGGGTGATGGGCCTCTGCAAGGCGGCCCTGGAGGCGGCGACCCGCTACCTCGCCTTCGAACTGGGGCCCAAGGGCATCCGGGTCAATGCTGTGTCCCCCGGACCGTTGATGACCCGGGCCGCTTCCGGGATCGCCGGCTTCGACGGTCTCATGGCCCAGGCCGTGGAGCGCGCGCCCATGCACAGCCTCGTGACGCCGGAAGACATTGGAGCCCTGACGGCCTTCCTCGTCTCGGATGCCGGGCGCTTCGTGACCGGGGGTATCCATTTCGTCGATGCCGGCTATAACATCATGGGCTGAGTCGCCGCGCAGTCGTCATGATTGATCTTGCCGTCGCCCGTGCCGCCCTCGGGCGGGCGCCCATCCTCCTTCCCGACCCCGTCCCCGATCACCCGCTCCTGGCCGGGAAGGCCGAGCTGGGCCGGGGGGAGTACAGCGTGGTCCTCGAGCAGGGTGACGGGCAGCGGGTTTGCAAGGTCGTGAGCTCTCCGGCCGATTATTTTCTCTACACTGCCGCCGACCGGCCCACTGGTCCCCACTTTCCCCGGGTGCTGGCGGACCACGGCCGAATCGGCCGCGCCCGTTCCGGTTATCCCTTTTATCTTGTCGAGATGGAGCGGCTTTACCCTTTGCCGCCGGGGCACGCCACGGCAATACTGGCCGAGCGCCTCATTGAGCAATACTGGGAGGGTTGTCAGCAGTGGAGCCAGTTGGGGGTCAATATGGGCCGCATCGCCCTCTACCACATGACCCTCAGCCCCCTCGACCTGCCAGTCAGTGTGGCCAAGGCGCTGAAAGCCCTGTCGGATTTCGTTGAGGAATACCAAGTCCAACCGGACATTCTTAACACCAACAACCTGATGATGCGAAAGGACGGAACCCTCGTCTTTTCCGACCCGGTGTTCATCGCCTGATTCAGGCAGAGGACAAGCTTGCCGGGGGCTGAATGATCGGCATGGCACCGCAGTTCGTGGTTCAGTACGCCGCGGACGAACGGACGCGGCTGAGGGGCCGGTTCGGTTTTGGGCCCCATTAAAACTCTGCCCAGGGCCGCTACCGAGCAGGCTAGGCACGTTCCCGGCGCCCGACAAACGGAACAAGCCGCTCGGTCTCGGCGCAGATCCCCCGAGGCTGAGAGCGCTTCGATCAACTTCGTGGCGGCCGAACGAATCCGGGTAAGAAGCGCCCGCCGCAGGTGGAAAAAATCCGCACCCAGGGTTTGCGAAAGGTGTCGCGCGCAATGTTTTACAGTGGGTGCTCACCGCAGCCCTGTCATCTGCAATGCGTAACATCAGCCCGAGCGTCATGACGCCTGCGGCCAACTCGTTGCCGGTTTTCCTCGCTAGAGCACAACGGCTAAGGGGATCGCGGATCGGTCCGTAAAGGCAAGGAGGGGGTTCTAGGCGGTATTGTTGCCGTTGGGTTATCCAGACGGGATCAACAGGCTTGTCAGGGGCTGCGCGCCAGCGGGCCTGTGCAAAGGTGAGGCGATCAAAACGCTGCGGCAGCGCATGACGATCTTTTCCAGCCAATTTTTTGCAGAAATCTTTGGGTCCCGCAGCATGCGGGCGCGGTTCGCATTGCTCATCGGCGCGTGCGGGCTCGCGTTCGCCTTGATCGTCAATACCATCTCCGAATGGCGCGCCGAGAGCATCATCATCGAAGCGGCCCGTGATCGCCTTGGACTGACTGCC
>JAEUNY010000004.1 GCA_016791005.1 Zoogloeaceae bacterium | reverse complement strand
CGCGGACGTCCACTCCGCCAATAATGGAACGGGAGCCTTAGGCTCCCGTTTTTCATTAGCGGCTTTCCTCTGCCATTCGTGAAGTCGCGAGGTGCCTGACCAGTTCGATATGCTCTTTGAGGGTGTAGAGCTCGTGGGCGTGGGACAGCGGGATGCGCCTGCTGCTGGCTCGTTGTTCGATCCGGTCTAGTCGCGACAACCACACGGACCCATCGCCTCCTTCGGGGGACGCCTGAATCTCTTTTTCCAGGGCCTTTAATTCACCGTACCACTGATAAATTCTTGCCCGGACCCGCCAGGTGTAGAGCGCGGGGAGCAAGCGTGATAGCGGAAGGAGCAGGGCCAGGAGGGGGAGGATGGCGATGATCAGGCGCTCGGCGAGTATGGCAGCCCAGAAGGGCAGATAGCGCTGCAACAAGGGTGGGCCGGATTCGTAGAAGCGTCGTGCCACCGGACTGACGGGAAGCCCGTGATCCCGCAGGGCCGGGAATTCTCCGATTTTCTGGAGAAGACCCGGGCCGCCATGAATCTCCCGCGCCGCCTGGAGCATCAGCGAGATGATGGCTGGGTGAAGGTCCTTGCGCGCCACCAAAGTGGCCGTGGTGGCGAGAATATTGACGTCTGAGGGGGGAAACGGTCGCACCAGATCCAGACCGCCAGCCGGGAGGACGTAACGGGAAAGATGGGGAAAGCTGCGTGCGTAGGCTTCCGCATGGACGAGATTCAGGAGGTGAATGGCCGGATCGTGGAATAGGCGCTGGAGCACCGGCGCTTCCGGAGCTGCGACCAGCATGGCGCCCTGAATTTCCCCAGCAATCAGCGCGTCCACGGTGGAGCGCGTGTCGAGGCTGACCAGATTGGTCGCGTCGGTGGGAATACCGGTGGCCGTCAGTACTTGATAGGCGAGCAACTGGGTTCCACTGCCGGGGGCGCCGACCGCGACCGTGAACTCCTTCAGGTCGGTCAGCCGTGTGCGCACACGATCGCCGCGGTAGAAGATCCACAGTGGCTCGATATACATGCTGCCGAGGGAGATGAGGTCCTCGGAGTTCGGATCTGCGGTGATTCCACCCTGGACGAAAGCGAGGTCAACCGTGCTATCGGTTTTGATCGTCTTCAGATTTTCCACTGAACCGGATGTCTGGCGGAGCTCCAGGGTAATGCCGTACTGAGCGAGGGCCTCCCGATAGCGCTCGCCGAAATAGGCATAGGCGCCGCCGGTGTTTCCCGTGACCATCACAATGTGGCGGGGTGGGGCGGGGCGGATGAAATTGAAGAGGAGCCAGAACAGCCCGGCAAGGAGCAGCAGGACGCCTAAGCCGTAGCCGATGAGTTCCCAGGGAGCCAGAGTGGACAGGCGGCGAAAGCGCATGGCCGCCAGCCTAATCTTCGCCGAACGGAACGTCTACTCAATGCCGCTGGCACGTCAAGGGGGTCTAGTGCTGATCCAGGAGGTCGAGTGGGATTCGGCCGGGCGGACGCCTTGGCAAAGCGAATTCAAACCCAATTGGCCTGCGAGCCGATCCGGCAGGGCACTGCCGCCGTGCCGGCGTTCAACAATGCAAGGATGCCGCCGCTTGGGTTCGGAGGGCTGGCAATCAGCCCCGCCGCATCGCGTCGAAGAATTCCGCGTTGCCCTTGGTGGCCTTGATTTTGTCGAGGAGGAACTCCATCGCGTCGATGTCATCCATGCCGTACAGCAATTTTCGCAGGATCCAGACCTTCTGCAGCACGTCCGGCTTCATCAGCAGTTCTTCGCGGCGGGTACCGGACCGATTCACGTTGATGGCCGGATAAACCCGCTTCTCCGCCATGCGCCGATCCAGGTGGAGTTCCATGTTGCCGGTGCCCTTGAACTCCTCGTAGATCACATCGTCCATCCGGCTGCCGGTGTCGATAAGGGTGGTGGCGATGATGGTGAGAGAGCCGCCCTCCTCGATGTTCCGCGCGGCACCGAAAAAGCGCTTGGGCTTTTGCAGCGCGTTGGCGTCCACGCCGCCGGTCAGCACTTTGCCTGAGGCCGGAACCACGGTGTTGTACGCGCGGGCAAGGCGGGTCAGGGAGTCGAGCAGGATGACCACATCCAGCTTGTGTTCGACCAGGCGCTTGGCCTTCTCGATCACCATTTCGGCCACCTGCACGTGGCGGGTCGCCGGTTCGTCAAAGGTCGAGGCAACCACCTCGCCCTTGACGGATCGCTGCATCTCGGTCACTTCTTCCGGGCGTTCGTCGATCAGCAAAACAATGAGCACGGCGTCCGGGTGATTGGCGGTGATCGAATGGGCGATGTGTTGGAGCATCACCGTTTTGCCGCTTTTCGGCGGTGCCACGATCAAACCGCGCTGCCCTTTGCCGATGGGCGAGATCATGTCGATCACGCGGGAGGTGATGTTTTCCTCGCCCCGAATCTCCCGCTCGAGTTTGAAGCATTCAGTGGGATGAAGCGGTGTCAGGTTCTCGAAGAGAATCTTGTGCTTCGCCGCTTCCGGAGGCTGGAAATTGATCCGGTCAAGCTTGACGAGGGCGAAGTAGCGTTCGCCGTCTTTGGGCGTTCGGATTTCCCCTTCGATCGTGTCACCAGTGTGGAGATTGAAGCGCCGGATCTGGGAGGGAGAAACGTAAATATCGTCAGTGCCGGCCAGATAAGACGTGTCTGGCGACCGAAGGAAGCCGAAACCGTCCGGCAGTATTTCCAGGACCCCGTCGCCAAAGATGGGCTCCCCTTTCTTCGCCCGATTCTTCAGGAGCGCGAAGACGAGTTCTTGTTTGCGCAGCCGGTTGGCGCCCTCGATTTCGTTGGCATTGGCCATTTCCAGCAATTCGCTGACGTGGAGGGCTTTGAGCTCCGATAGATGCATGGCGGCAAGGGGGGAGAGGAGGGAGGGCGACGGGTCGCTGGCCTCGGCGCCGGCTGCGATCAGCGAGAAGGATCGCGCGGCGCCGGGGGAATCAGGATAAACCTGAGAATCAGAGGTTATTGTCGATGAAGCTGGTCAGCTGCGATTTGGACAGGGCGCCGACCTTGGTGGCTTCCACGGCTCCGCCCTTGAAGAGCATGAGCGTCGGAATGCCGCGGATCCCGTATTTGGCGGGGGTTTCCTGGTTCTCGTCGATATTGAGCTTGGCGACTTTCAGCTTGCCGCTATATTCCTTGGCGACATCGTCGAGAATCGGTGCGATCATTTTGCAAGGACCGCACCATTCCGCCCAATAATCGACCAGGACGGGGGTGGTGGACTGGAGCACTTCCGAGTCGAAATTGCCGTCGGTCACATAATGAATATGCTCGCTCATGATGCCTCGCAGGGTGAGATAGGATGGAACGGAATTGAGTATGGTGAGCGCGATTGGGCGCTCGAAAGAAGGGACGGGCATGGAACCGCGTCCAGTTATGCTGCGGAAGGTAAGTGATGCGGCGCCCCGCGTCAAGCGGGACAATGGGCTCGATCGTGGAGGGCGAGGATTCGACCCGCCACGGCCCTTCATCTATAGTCTCGCCTCCGACCCGCCGGTACCCGCGGTGTCCCGTGACCAAAGCAGGAGATCTCCATCATGACCTACGTCGTTACCGAAGCCTGTGTGAAGTGCAAGTACACGGATTGCGTGGATGTCTGCCCGGTGGATTGTTTTCATGAAGGACCGAATTTCCTTGTGATCGATCCCGACGAATGCATCGATTGCACTCTCTGCGTCGCCGAATGTCCCGTCGAGGCGATCTACGCCGAGGACGACGTCCCGGCCGATCAGCAGGCGTTCATCGCGATCAATGCGGAGTTGGCGCGCAAGTGGCCCACCATCGTGGAGCGCAAGGACCCGTTGCCGGATGCCGACGATTGGGCCCAGAAAAAAGACAAGCGGGACCTTTTGGAGCGCTGAGCGGCGTCCCATGGTGTCCGGGCGGTCAAGGGATCGCTGGCCCGGCGAGGTCGGCGGTCAGCGGCCACCCAGTCACCCCAATTTCTGAGCAGAGAGGCGTTTCCGATGCTGGTCCGCGAAATTCTGGCGATCAAGGGCAAGGTCCTCTACACCATCGCGCCGGAGCGCACCCTCGCCGAGGCTGTGGCGATCATGACGGAGCAGGACGTCGGCTCGCTGGTCGTCTTTTCAAAGGGGCGGATGGCGGGGGTGCTGACGTTCCGGGAAGTCCTGAACGCTCTGCACCAGCACGGTCCGGACTGGGGCGGGGCTGCCGTGGCCGATGCGATGCTGGCAGACCCCCTCACGGCGGCGCCCAACATGGAGATGGACGAATTGCGCCGGCTGATGGTGGACCATCACCAGCGTTATCTTCCCGTGATGGACGAGATCACGCTGATGGGCGTGGTCTCTTTTCACGATGTGGCCAAGGCCGTACTGGAAGAGCAAAGTTTCGAAAACCGGATGCTCAAGAACTACATTCGGAATTGGCCCGCAGAGGCTGAAGGCGGCCAGCCGTAACGCCTGCGTGTGTCCCCGGAATTGTTGGTGCCGTGGGCGCGTGTTTGACCGGCCCTGGGAGGAGACCAGGTGGACAAGATCTGGCTGAAGAGCTATCCGCCGGGAATTCCTGCGGAAGTTGACCTCCACGAGTTCCAGTCGATCGGTGACCTTTTCGAGCGGTCAGTGGACCGTTTTCGCGACAAGGTGGCCTTTGAGAACCTTGGTCGGCAATTGACCTATGGTGAGCTCGATCGCCTGAGCGCGCGCTTTGCCGCCTATCTTCGTGGGGCGCTGGGTCTCCCGAAGGGTGCGAGGGTCGCGTTGATGATGCCCAACATGCTCCAATACCCGGCCGCCCTCTTTGGGGCGCTGCGGGCGGGCTGCGTGGTCGTCAATTGCAACCCGCTCTATACGCCTCGCGAACTGGAGCATCAGTTGCGGGATTCGGGCGCAACGGTGGTCGTCATCCTCGAGAACTTTGCCCGAACTCTTCAGGAGGTCTTGCCCCGGCTCCAGGTCAGCCAGGTTGTCGTGACTGCCATGGGCGACCTGCTGGGGTTTCCCAAGGGCGCCCTGGTGAATTTTGTCGTCCGGCGGGTAAAAAAGATGGTGCCCGACTGGTCCCTCCCCGGTGCCGTTGGATTCCGCGAGGCTTTGGCCCAGGGGGACGCGCACCCCTTCATGCCGGAGGCGGTGGGACATTCCGACCTTGCCTTTCTGCAATACACCGGCGGCACGACCGGGGTGGCGAAGGGTGCGATGCTCACCCATGGGAACATCATCGCCAACCTGCAGCAGGCCCACGCCTGGATTCGCGCTTGCCTCGATGAAGGCCGCGAAACCGTGGTGACGGCGCTGCCGCTCTACCACATCTTTTCCCTCACTGCGAACTGCCTGATCTTCCTGAAGCTTGGCGCCCGGAACCTGCTGATCACCAACGCCCGCGATATTCCGGCCTTCGTCAAGGAATTGAGCCGGACCCGCTTTACAGCGATTACCGGTGTCAACACGCTCTTCAACGCCCTCCTGGCGCATCCGGATTTTGCCAAGATCGATTTTTCCGCCCTCCGCCTGTCCCTGGGTGGGGGGATGGCAGTCCAGCAGGCGGTGGCTGAGCGCTGGCGGGCCGTGACCGGGCGGGTGTTGGTGGAGGCCTACGGGCTCACGGAAACCAGCCCTGCGGTGTGCATCAATCCGACGGACCTGGAGTCGTTCAATCATGCCATCGGGCTTCCGATTTCCTCTACCGAGGTCAGCATCCGGGACGATGCGGGGGTCGAGGTGCCGGTAGGGGGCGTGGGTGAGCTGTGTGTCCGGGGGCCTCAGGTCATGATCGGATACTGGGGGCGCCCAGAGGAAACGGCCAAGGTCATGACGGCGGACGGTTTTCTGCGCACGGGCGATATCGCCATGATGGATGCCAAGGGCTTTGTCCGGCTGGTCGACCGCAAGAAGGACATGATTCTGGTGTCCGGCTTCAACGTTTATCCGAATGAAGTCGAGGAGGTGGCGGCGAGCCATCCTGGGGTGATGGAGGTGGCCGCCATTGGAGTTCCGGATGAGCACAGTGGCGAGGCCGTGAAGCTGTTCGTCGTGCGCAAGGATCCAGGGCTCACGGTCGAGGCCCTGCTGGCCCATTGCCGGACCGGCCTGACCGCCTACAAGGTGCCCAAATTCGTCGAGTTTCGCGACGAGTTGCCCAAGACCAACGTGGGCAAGATTCTCCGGCGGGCCTTGCGGCCTACTGCGAATTCGATGGATGCAAAGCCGCCAGCGTGACCGGACTTGTCCATCGCGATCGTGGGGCCTTGATTTTGCTGGTCAATTGTGTTCCTATCGGCCAGCAAACTGACTGGTCAAATTGATGCCCGCTTTGTCCCGCTTCCTCGTCGTATCTGTCGTCGTACGCGTAGTCCGCGTAGGACCGCGCGCGTCGTAACGGGATCAAGAAGAGTCAGGACCGAATTTTCCAACCCCCGCCGGCGCGCAACCGGCGGGGGTTTTGTTTTTCCCGCCCGTCGTCAAGCTGGAAATCTTGAAGGAGTAGTCCCATGTTGCAAATGACAGGTGCCGAACTCATCGTTCGCCTGCTGGAGAGGCAGGGCGTGCGTACGATCGCCGGCATTCCCGGCGGCGCGATCCTGCCCCTTTACGATGCGCTTTCCGCCAGCACCACGATCCGCCACGTGCTGGCCCGCCATGAGCAGGGCGCTGGGTTCATGGCCCAGGGGATGTCCCGGGTCAGTGGTCGTCCGGAAGTGTGTTTTGCCTCCTCCGGCCCAGGGGCCACCAATCTGGTGACGGCGATCGCCGACGCAAAACTGGATTCGATTCCCATGGTGGCGATCACCGGCCAGGTGCCCCTGTCCATGATTGGCACCGATGCCTTCCAGGAAGTCGATACCTACGGGTTGACGATTCCGATCACCAAGCACAACTTCCTGGTCCGCTCGGCGCGGGACCTGCTGACTGTGATCCCCGCCGCGTTCCGCATCGCCATGTCCGGACGCCCCGGTCCGGTATTGGTGGATGTGCCCAAGGATGTGCAGAACCAACTCGTGGCGTTTGATGCCTACCCGGAACCGGCCGAGCGGGAGGCACCGCCGCCCTTCGATCTGGCGGCCATCGACGCCGCCGCGGCCATGATTAATGAGGCCGAGCGGCCGGTGCTCTACCTGGGCGGCGGAGTCGTCCATGGCGGGGCCAGCCAGCAGGCGGTGACCCTGGCCGAGCAGGCGGGCTTGCCCACCACCATGACGCTGATGGCGCTCGGGGCGATGCCCATCGATCATCCCCTCTCCATCGGCATGCTCGGCATGCACGGCGCGCGTTACACCAATTTCGTCCTCGAAGAGGCGGATCTCCTCATTTGCGTCGGCGCCCGTTTCGATGACCGGGCGATTGGCAAGGCCGCCCAATTCTGTCCCAACGCCAAGATCATCCACATCGACATCGATTCGTCCGAACTCCACAAGATCAAGCGCGCCCACGTGGGCATTCAGGCGGATGTGGCCGCTGCCTTGGAAGCCCTGTTGCCCCGGGTCAAGGTCCAGTTGCGCAAGCGTTGGTTGTCCCATGTGACCGGCTTGAAGAGCCGCTTTCCGCTGCAAATGCCGGGCGCGGACGATCCTCGGTCTCACTACGGCCTGATCCAGGCCGTCGCCGCCGCCCTCGACGACGAAGCCATCATCACCACCGACGTCGGGCAGCATCAGATGTGGGTGGCCCAGGCCTATCCCTTCCGCCGTCCGCGCCAGTGGCTGACCTCCGGCGGCCTCGGAACCATGGGGTTCGGCATGCCGGCGGCCTTGGGCGCGGCGTTGGCAGAACCGGAGCGCACCGTGGTGTGCTTTTCCGGCGACGGAAGTCTGCAGATGAACATCCAGGAGCTGGCGACCCTGGCCGAGGAGGGGCTGAACGTCAAGATCGTGCTGATGAACAACAACTCCCTTGGACTGGTTTATCAACAGCAGAGCTTGTTCTACGGCAAGCGGGTGTTCGCTTCGCGCTACGGTCGCCCCCTGGATTTCGTCGCCATTGCCGAGGGTTTTGGCATGCGTGGCGTAGATCTCGATGCCAGCGAAAATCCGCGGGCAACCCTCGCCGAGGTGCTCAACGAGCCTGGGCCTTGCTTGATCCATGCTTCCATCGATCGGGAGAATTTTGTCTATCCCATGGTGCCGCCGGGTGGGGCCAACACCGAGATGATTGGGGGGTAAAAGAATGGAACATGTTGCGGATCCCTTGCCTCAAGCTGCTTTCGCGAAAGTGGTGCTGGAACTGGAAGTGAGCAACCACCCTGGCGTCATGAGCCACATTTGTGGTTTGTTTGCCCGGCGCGCCTTCAACGTCGAAGGCATCCTCTGTATGCCCATCGTCGGATCGGACGCGAGCCGCATCTGGCTGTTGGTCTTTGAGGACCAACGCCTCGAGCAGATGCTTCGCCAACTGGAAAAGCTGATCGATGTGCGGTCGGTACGCCGCCATGGCGCTGAACACGAAGTGTTCGAGCGGCTGGAGTCGTTTTTCCACTGATGCGGGCCTCTGCCGTTGCATAGGGGCGGGAAAAACCGTGGAGGAGGGGCCGTGGTACACTGCGGCCCCTCTTCTTTGCCCGTCTGTTGAGGGTGCCATGTCGGGAAACACCTTCGGACGCCTCTTCTGCGTCACTTCCTTCGGCGAATCCCATGGGCCGGCCATTGGTTGCGTTGTTGACGGCTGTCCGCCGGGGCTGTCCCTCACGGAAGCCGACATCCAGTTGGATCTCGACCGACGCAAGCCGGGGACCTCGCGCCACGTCACTCAGCGCCGCGAGCCCGATACGGTGGAGATCCTTTCCGGTGTTTTCGAAGGCCGCACCACCGGCACCCCGATCGCCCTCCTGATCCGTAATCAGGACCAGCGCTCGAAGGACTACGGAAACATCGCCGATACCTTCCGGCCGGGCCACGCCGACTACCCCTACTGGCAGAAATATGGCCTGCGGGACTACCGGGGCGGCGGCCGCTCGTCCGCCCGTGAAACGGCTGTCCGTGTGGCGGCGGGGGCGATCGCGAGGAAGTGGCTTTTTGAACGCCATGGGGTCGTGATTCGCGGCTACATGGCCCAGCTCGGCCCCATCCGGATTCCTTTCGAATCCTGGGACGAGGTGACCAACAATCCGTTCTTTGTGCCCAGCGCGTCGATCGTGGAGATCCTCGAGAACTACATGGACGAATTGCGGAAATCCGGCGACTCGGTCGGCGCCCGCATCAACGTCGTCGCAACCGGGGTCCCGGTGGGGTGGGGCGAGCCGGTCTTCGACCGCATCGACGCCGACATCGCCTACGCCATGATGAGCATCAACGCCGTCAAGGGCGTGGAGATCGGGGCCGGTTTTGCCAGTGCTGCCCAGCGTGGAACCGAGCACGGTGATGAGATGACGCCGGAAGGTTTCCTGTCGAACAATGCAGGGGGCGTGCTCGGCGGGATCAGCACGGGCCAAGACATTTTGGTCAGTATGGCCATCAAGCCGACTTCCAGCATTCGCCTCGATCGTCGCTCCATCGACAAGGCCGGGCAGCCGGTGGTGATGCATACCCATGGTCGCCATGATCCCTGCGTCGGTATCCGCGCGACACCGATTGCCGAGGCCATGTTGGCCCTCGTTCTAATGGACCACGCCCTGCGCCAGCGGGCCCAGAATCAGGACGTGACCTGTGACACGCCGAAGATCGCGGGCCTGGCCCCGGGGGGCGTGCAGGCGGTGCCCAGCCCCAAGCCCCTGGGCGGTGATTGACCTGGGTCAAGCCCCGGGTTGGCCCGCGGCGATAGGCTCGAACCGTCCATGCAGACAACGAACGATTGGAGAAACGATGCAACTGGATGCTCATGACCTGCACAGTGAATTTCCCGAATTCGGCGACCGGATTCATGCGATGAAGGTGTCGAACAATCATTTCTCGCGCCTATTCGACGAATACCACGCCATCAATCGCCACGTTCAGCGCATCGAACTGCAGGCCGAGGTAGCGACCGACTCCGCCTTGGAGGAGTTGAAGAAGAATCGGCTACGGCTGAAGGATGCGCTGTACCTCATGCTCCAGGCTGAACAGCCTGCCTGACGGTCGGAATTCACCGGAAAGAGGGCGCCCGGGGGCGCCCTTCTTTTTTCCTCGCGTTGGGCAGTGGCCCGTCCCCTAGAATCCCGGCATGTTTCCCTACTGGCGACTCTCGTCCTACTACTTTTTCTATTTCGCGTTCGTGGGCGCCTTTGCGCCCTATTTTTCCCTTTACCTGCAGTCCCTGACGTTTCCCGCCGGCGATATCGCGGTCCTCATGTCCATCATGCAGGTGATGCGGATCGTTGCGCCGGCGGCCTGGGGTTGGCTTGCGGACCGGCTCGGTGTCCGGATGCCTATCGTGCGCTTCGCCAGCCTCTGCAGTCTGGCCGGGTATTGTGGATTATTCTGGGTGTCCGGGTTTTGGACCGTGCTGGTGGCGATGGCGGTCATGGCGTTTTTCTGGAGCGCGGCCCTGCCCCTCGTCGAGGGGGTCACATTTTCCCATCTCGGAGCCAACGCTTCCGGGTACGGGCGGGTGCGGGTGTGGGGATCGATCGGCTTCATCGTGGTTGTTCTCGGCCTTGGGTATGGACTGGATCATTGGCCGGAGCGCGCGGTGCTCTGGGTGTCTGCGGGGATCCTCGTGGGCATCGTCGCCTGCGCCTTGCGCATTGGGGATGCGCCCTCTGCGCCGCGTCTCCCCGGGGCCGAGGGTCTGGCCGATGTGCTTCGTCGGCCCCAGGTGAGGGCACTTCTGGGGGCTTGCTTCACCATGTCGGTCGCCCATGGGGCCCTGTACGTTTTTTACTCGATCCATCTGGTTGCAGCGGGCTACGGCCGGGCGACGGTCGGGTGGATGTGGACCCTCGGCGTGGTGGCCGAGATCCTGGTATTCCTGGCGATGCCCCGTGTTCTCAGGCGGGTGACCGAACAGGCGGTTCTCCAGGTGGCGTTCCTAGCGACCATCATCCGATTTCTCATGATTGGTTGGGGCGTGGCGTCCCTGGAAGTGATCATCCTGGCGCAGCTTCTCCACGGGATCACCTTCGGTGCCTACCATTCCGCGGCGATCTCGGCGATCAATCGCTGGTTTCTCGGCCATCTCCAATCCCGCGGCCAAGCGCTTTACGGCAGCATTTCCTTTGGTGCCGGCGGCATGGTTGGGGGACTCCTGAGTGGGGTCTTGTGGGAGCCCCTCGGTCCGGCCTGGACCTTCACCATTTCCGCGGCGATGGGGCTGGTGGGGTGGGTGTTCGCCCGTCGAAGCAATGGCGGGCGGGTGACGCTGACGCCGGCGTCCTGAACGGCGGTAGGCAGCGTCGCGTTCGATGCGGCCATGGCCTTCAGCGGGGGATTGGCGCCTACCCATCCGACCCCCGCTGTGAAATAATCTTTGGTCGATTCTCGGGAAATTGATCGATGCACGCGCAGACCCTCTACGACAAGCTTTGGACCAGTCACGTTGTTCGACAGGAGGCGGATGGGACAGCGCTGCTGTATATCGACCGTCATCTCGTCCATGAAGTGACCAGCCCCCAGGCGTTCGAGGGCCTCAAACTGGCGGGCCGCAAGCCCTGGAGAAGCCGCTCGATCGTTGCGACGGCCGACCACAATACCCCGACGGACCATTGGGAGCGGGGCATCGTAGACCCGATCTCCCGCCAGCAGGTCGAGACCCTGGATGCCAACATCCGTGAAGCCGATGTGCTGGCCTATTTTCCTTTCAAGGATGCGCGCCAGGGTATCGTGCATGTCATCGGGCCAGAAAACGGTGCCACCCTACCGGGCATGACCGTGGTGTGTGGCGATTCCCACACCTCGACCCACGGTGCATTCGCTTGCCTGGCCCATGGGATTGGCACCTCGGAGGTCGAGCACGTGCTCGCCACGCAGTGCCTTCTGCAGAAGCGGTCCAAGACCATGCTGGTGCAGGTAGATGGCGTCTTGGGGCCCGGCGTGACGGCCAAGGATGTGGCGCTGGCGATCATCGGCAAGATCGGGACGGCGGGCGGCACCGGCTACGCCATCGAGTTTGGCGGTGAAGCCATCCGAGGCCTCTCCATGGAAGGGCGCATGACCCTCTGCAACATGGCCATCGAAGGCGGGGCTCGGGCGGGGATGGTGGCTGTGGATGACAACACCATCGACTACCTTCGGGATCGGCCGTTTTCGCCTTCGGGAGCAGCGTGGGACCAGGCGGTCGCCTATTGGCGGACTTTGCATACTGACGAGGGCGCCCAATTCGATGCTGTGGTGGTCCTTGATGCCGCGCAAATCCTGCCCCAGGTGACCTGGGGCACCTCGCCGGAAATGGTGACTACCATCGGGGGGGCGGTTCCCGACCCGGCGGAAGAGGCCGACCCCGTTCGCCGTGAGGGTATGGAGCGGGCGCTTAAATACATGGGCCTCGCGCCGCGGACGCCGATGGCCGAGATTCCGGTGGACAAGGTGTTCATTGGTTCTTGCACCAATTCCCGCATCGAAGACCTGCGGGAGGCAGCCAGCATCGTTCGCGGCCGGCAAAAGGCTGACAACGTCAAGCTGGTCCTGGTGGTTCCAGGCTCGGGGCTGGTCAAGCGCCAGGCGGAGGCCGAAGGACTCGACCAGGTTTTTCTCGCAGCGGGTTTCGAATGGCGTGAACCCGGGTGTTCCATGTGCCTGGCCATGAATGCAGATCGTCTGGAGCCGGGCGAGCGCTGCGCCTCCACCTCGAACCGAAATTTCGAAGGTCGTCAGGGGGCCGGTGGGCGCACCCATCTGGTCAGTCCGGCGATGGCGGCGGCGGCGGCGATCGCCGGGCGCTTCGTCGACGTCCGTCAGTTTGTTCAATAACCCAATCGCGGAGATGCACTTGAAGACGTGGTTTGTTTTGCTGGTAGCAGTGTCGGCCCTGTTTGCCGGGTGCAACACGGTCCGGGGGATCGGGCAGGATATTGAAAAGGGCGGCGAAGCGATCCAGCGGTCGGCGAATAAGTAACCCGGTAAAAGGCCATCGTCACCATGCCCAAGTGGCGCGACGAGCGGGGCGTATGAACAAAATTTCGGGGCAGGCGCTGCGCCTGCGCCCAAAAGGTTGGTAAGTCGATGCGAAAGTTTGATGTTCTCGATGGGTTGGTGGCGCCGCTGGATCGCGCCAATGTCGATACCGACGCCATCATTCCCAAGCAATTCCTGAAGTCGATCAAGCGCAGCGGCTTTGGGCCGAACCTGTTTGACGAGTGGCGTTACCTGGATGTGGGCGAGCCCGGACAGCCCGTGGCCGGGCGGCCGCGCAATGCTGAATTCGTGCTCAACCAGCCTCGCTTTCAGGGCGCCCAGATTCTCCTCACCCGGGACAATTTCGGCTGCGGCAGTTCCCGGGAGCATGCGCCCTGGGCGCTGGAAGATTATGGCTTTCGCGCCCTGATCGGCCCTTCGTTCGCCGATATCTTCTTCAATAATTGTTTCAAGAATGGCCTGCTGCCCGTGCAGCTTCCCGCTGCAGAGGTGGAGGTCCTTTTTCAGCAGTGCATCGCGAATGAAGGCTACCGGCTCACCATTGATCTGGCGGCCCAGACCGTGACCCGCCCCGACGGCGTGGCCCTGGGTTTTGAGGTCGACCCCTTCCGCAAGGAGTGCCTGCTGAACGGCTGGGACGACATCGGCCTGACGCTGCGCCACGCCGACGAAATTCGCGCCTTCGAAGACCGGCGCAAGAGCGAGCAGCCCTGGTTGTTCCGCTGATCATTGATCGTACCGACAGCCTCGATTTGTCGGGGCTTTCCTTTCCATTGTGAGAGATCTGATGAAAATCTGTGTTTTGCCCGGGGATGGCATTGGCCCCGAGATCATGGCCGAGGCGGTCCGGGTCCTGGAGGCGTTGCGCTCCGATGGGCTGAAATTCGAAATGGAAACCGCTTTGCTGGGGGGGGCTGCGGTCGATGCCTCGGGGGCGCCATACCCGGAGGCTACCCAGGTGCTGGCAAGGCAGGCCGACGCGATCCTCCTCGGCGCGGTTGGGGGGCCAAAATGGGACACTCTCCCACGGGAGTTGAGGCCCGAGCGAGGGCTCTTGGGAATCCGCAAGGATCTCGGCCTGTTCGCGAACCTGAGGCCGGCGATCCTCTACCCGGAGCTTGCCAATGCCTCCAGCCTCAAGCCCGAAGTGGTTGCCGGCCTGGATATCCTGATCGTGCGGGAACTGACCGGGGACATCTACTTTGGCCAGCCTCGCGGCGTGCGTGAAGAGAACGGGCAGCGGGTGGGCTTCAACACGATGGTCTATTCCGAAGGCGAGATTCGTCGCATTGGCAAGGTCGCCTTCGAGGCCGCCCGCAAGCGCGATCGGCGGGTCTGCTCGGTGGACAAGATGAATGTCCTCGAATGCACCCAGCTGTGGCGGGACGTCATGATCGAGGTGAGCCAGGATTATCCAGACGTCACCCTCTCCCACATGCTGGTGGATAACGCTGCGATGCAGCTCGTTCGGGCGCCCAAGCAGTTCGACGTGATGGTCACCGGCAACATGTTTGGGGACATCCTCTCCGACGAAGCCTCCATGCTCACGGGATCCATCGGCATGCTGCCGTCGGCGTCCCTCGATGAGGGTGGCAAGGGGCTGTATGAGCCCAGCCACGGTTCGGCTCCGGACATCGCCGGGCAGGGGGTGGCCAATCCCCTGGCGACGATCTTGTCGGCGGCCATGATGCTTCGCTACAGCTTCAACCTTGAAGACGCTGCGCTGCGGGTCGAGGGGGCGGTCAAGAAGGTCCTCGCCGATGGCTGCCGGACCGGGGATATTTATGAACCCGGCACCCGCCGGATGACGACCCGCCAGATGGGCGACGCGGTGATCGCGGCGCTGTAATCAATCCAGAAGGTCGTCCACGTGGCGGCTAAAGAAATCTTAGAAAACGAATCGAGAGGGAAGGTCAAATGAAAAAAGTCGGTTTGGTGGGTTGGCGGGGAATGGTGGGCTCGGTGCTTATGCAGCGCATGCGGGAAGAAAAGGATTTCGCCCTGATCGAGCCGATCTTTTTCACCACCTCCAATGTGGGTGGCGCGGCGCCCAACCTTGGCAAGGAGGCGCCTCCCCTGCAGGATGCCCGCTCGGTGGATGCCCTGAAGCAGATGGACATCATCATCACCTGCCAGGGCGGCGACTACACCAACGAGATCTACCCCGCGCTACGCGCTGCCGGGTGGGGTGGCCACTGGATCGACGCCGCCTCGGCGCTGCGGATGGAAAAGTCGTCGGTCATCATTCTCGACCCAGTTAACCTGAAGGTCATCGAAGCCGCCCGCGCCCAGGGCTGCAAGGAATGGATCGGCGGTAATTGCACGGTCTCCCTGATGCTGATGGCACTGGGTGGCCTGTTCCAGAACGACCTCGTCGAATGGGCGACGTCCATGACCTACCAGGCGGCGTCCGGCGCCGGGGCGCAGAACATGCGTGAATTGCTCTCTCAGATGGGCGAGCTTCATCGCGCGTCTCGAGAGCTGCTGGGCGACCCGGCCTCGGCCATCCTCGAGATCGATCGGGAAGTTGCCGGCATCATGCGGGACGAAGCCTTCCCGGCGGCGAACTTCGGCGTGCCCCTGGCGGGATCCCTGATCCCCTGGATCGACAAGGATCTTGGCAATGGACAGAGCAAGGAAGAATGGAAGGGTGGCGTCGAAACCAACAAGATTCTCGGACGCGGTGATGGCGGTACCGGGCCGGTGATTCCCATCGATGGCCTGTGCGTGCGCATCGGCGCCATGCGTTGTCATAGTCAGGCCATGACGATCAAGCTAAAGAAAGACGTCCCCCTTGACGAAATAAGCCACATGCTGGCTTCAGCCAACGACTGGGTGAAGGTCGTGCCGAACCAGCGCGAGGTGACGATGAAGGAATTGACCCCGGCGGTGGTGACAGGAACCCTGACGGTGCCGGTGGGGCGATTGCGCAAAATGAGCATGGGAGGAGATTACTTGTCCGCCTTTACGGTGGGTGACCAACTCCTCTGGGGCGCGGCGGAGCCGCTGCGCCGGATGTTGCGCATCCTTCTGGAGCACTGACCGAGTCAGTGCCGGCTGGGGGCCCGAAAGGGCTCCAGCCACGTTCTCGCGCTTGAGGAGATGGCATCCCCGTCTGGTGGTTGGTGGCGCTGGCGCCGTGAATCCGGAATGCCCAAATGCGGGTGTTTCCTAGGGTTTCAATGACAAAGCAGCCTTACCCATGCGGATTCCAGATGCCTACATCGTCGAACAGCCTGGTGATAGCCAGGGTCCCCGGAAGCGCTAACGCCATGAAGAAACGAATCAAAGCCTCCCTGATTGCGGCCTCCATCGCGGCCCTTCCTTTTGGTGCAGATGCCGCAGGTTTGGGACGACTCAACGTCCTGAGCGCGTTGGGGCAGCCTCTGCGGGCCGAGGTCGAATTGACCGCTTCGGCGCAGGAACTCCAATCCTTGAGTGCGCGGGTGCCCTCGCCGGAGGCTTTCAAGCAGGCGAACGTGGCCTTCTCGCCCACCATCGCGGATCTTCGTCTTTCCGTCGAGCAGCGCGGTGGAAGGTCGGTCGTGCGCATCACCAGCAACCGGCCGGTGAACGAACCCTTCGTGGACATGTTGATCGAATTGAACTGGACCGGCGGCCAGATGCGGCGGGAATACACTTTCCTGCTTGATCCGGTCGATGTGCTGCCCGCTCGTCCGGTGGTGGCCGCCACCGTGCCGGTGGCTCGCCCGGTGGCCTCTGCTCCGGTGGAGAGCAAGAAGCTTCCAGCGACTTCGAGTCCTGGCGCGGCAGGCGGAGATTCCTACCTCGTAAAGAGCGGTGACACGCTGCGGAAGATTGCAGAGCAAACCCGGCCCGACGGCGTTTCCCTCGATCAAATGGTCGTTGCCCTGTTCCGCAAGAATCGGGATGCTTTCATTGCGGACAACATCAATCGCCTCCAAGCCGGCAAGATCCTCAATGTGCCGGATGGGCAGAGCGCCAAGGCCATCCCCCAAAGCGAAGCGCGCAAGGAGATCGTCGCCCATTCGGCCGATTTTGATACCTACCGCAAGAGCCTTGCCGGGGCCGTTGCGGCGTCGGCCGCCGAGCCTGCGCCTTCTGTTGGGGGGCAGGAATCCGCGGGCAAGATCACGCCCAAGGTGGCGGAGGCCGCTCCTGGTGGCACACCGCGGGATCAGGTGAAGGTTTCGACGGGCGACGCCGGAAAAGGTGGGGATGGTTCTGCCAGCGCTCGCCTGCAGGCGCTGGAAGAAGACATCGTGGCGAGGGACAAGGCGCTCCAGGAGGCCAATGCCCGTCTGGCCGAGCTTGAGCGCAATATCCAGGAACTGCAGCGCCTGGTGGAATTGAAGAACCAGGGAATGGCCCAGGCTCAGCAGGCGGCCCAGGGTGGCACGGGCACCGCAGCGCCTCTCCCCGCTGCGGCCCCGGCCCCTGCGCCGGCTGTCGAAGCGACGCCCGCTGCCGCCAGTGAGCCCAAGCCGCTACCCAAGCCTGTCGCGCCGCCCCCTGCGGCCGAACCACCGGGCTTCCTGGCCAGTTTGTTCGATGACCCGCTCACCTTGGCTGGCGGGGGCGGAATTCTCGCATTGCTTTTGGGTTACCTAGGTTTGCGTATGCGGAAACGCGGACCCGCCTCGCTCCCGGAAGAGCCCGTCGAGCTTCCAGCGGCGCCACCGCCGCCCACTGCGCCGTCCGTCGCGCCATCCGTCATGGGGGCGGTGGGGGGTCAAAGTGTCGACACTAATAATGTAAGCGTGCTCCAGACCGATTTTGGCCAAGGGGGTTTGGCGGCCATCGACGCAGACGAAGGTGTCGACCCGGTGGCCGAGGCGGATGTCTACATGGCCTACGGCCGGGACGCCCAGGCCGAGGAAATCCTCATCGACGCCCTAAAGGTGGACCCAACGCGGGGCGCCGTCTTCGTCAAACTTCTGGAGATCTATGCCCAGCGCAAGAGCCTCAAGCAGTTTGAAAGTCTGGCCACCGATTTTTACGGCATGACCGGTGGCCACGGGCCGGATTGGGAGAAGGCCGCCGCCATTGGTCGCAAGCTGGATCCCGCCAACCCGTTGTTTGCCGAGAACAGCGTGTCCGCTGAGCCTGCCGGAACCGATTTGCCGAAAATGGCTGCAGCCACCGCCGTCAGCCAGGTCGCGGTGGCGGATCTGGACGAGGTCCCGCCCGAAACCAGCAGCATCAAGGACACCTGGGCTTTGCCGGGGGATCTCCAGCAGTTTGTCGGCGCTGGCGACGTGGATGTCGACCTGTCCGCCTCATTGCCAGTGGTGCCCGGGCAATCGGCGGGTGACGAGGAGGCGCATTCGCTGGAGTTCAACCTGGATCTCGGCGCCCCTGCCGACGCCAAGGATGGCGCACAGGCGGTGGCGTCCTCCGATGTTCCGGACGAAGTCGGAGGACTGGACTTCAACCTCGATGTCGGGCCCGACACGCTTCCCGGTGAGGAATCGGCTCCAGTAAGAGGGAGCGATCAGGCCGAGGATCCGGCCATGATTTCCACCATGGTGGACACCGACATGTTCCGCCTGGATCTTGATGCCCCGGACGAACCCGCCAAGCCAGTGGAACTGGAATTCGAACTGCCCTCGGAGTCCAAACCCGCTGCGTCGATGCCGGATATGGCTGCAACGAGCCTGGCGGTGGATGCGGCGTCCGGCGGGGCGTCTGCGGATGATCCGGAAGCGACCAAAGTCCAATCCAATCTCCTGGAGTTTGATTTCGACCTCGGCGATGCGGCGCCGGAACCGAAATCCGCGCCCGCGATCGATCTGTCGGGTATCGACCTCAACCTCGATGAATCGATCGGGGTCACCACCGACCTCCAGGACAGCATCGGCGGAGAGGCCGCAGACGACACCGGCAGCGAAGAGATCGAGACCAAGCTCGAATTGGCGCGCGCGTACGAGGACATGGGTGACCGGGAAGGTGCCCGGGAATTACTTGAAGAAGTCTTGAAGGAAGGGACCACTGGTCAGCAGAATGCGGCAAGGACCCTGTTGGCCAAGATTGCCTGAGGGCCATCACGGCGCGTCCCCGAGGGCTTCGGGGTGGGGGCTGTAGTGCGGATGCTCCATCCGGCTACGGCCCTTCTGCTTTGGGGGGGGCTGATCATTCTCACCCAGTCTCTCGGGGGGTGGGTGCTGGCCATCGCGGTGTCAGCCCTGGCAGGTGGAGCCGTATGGTTCGGAGGAGCGAGCTTCTGGCGCCTGCTGCGCCGAATCCGCTATCTCCTCCTGGCCATTGCAATCCTGTTTGCGTGGATGACCCCCGGTGAAGCGCTGATCCCGTTCTGGGTCGAATTTGGCCCGACTCGCGAAGGCTTTCGGCTCGCCCTCGACCACGGAATGCGCCTAGTCGGGGTGGTATCGCTCGTGGCGATGCTCCTCGGCGCAGGCGGACGCGATTTTCTCATCAGTGGCTTCTATGCCCTGAGTGGTCCGGCGGGCTGGCTCGGCCTCTCTCGCGAACGCCTCGCCATCCGCTTGCTTCTCGTGTTGCGGTTTGCCGAGGAGCGCCCTGCGGGGTCGTGGCGCGACTGGCTGACGGCAGGTGCGGCCGACGGCGATTTGCGCCTCCACGTGGTGCGGCACCCTTTCAGCTGGATTGACGGGTGCGTGGTAGCGGGCTGTTGCGGCCTGGTCCTGGCCTGGGGATGGCTGTGACGCGAATTGCCTTGTGTCTCGAGTATGACGGGAGTGCGTTTGAAGGCTGGCAGACTCAACCCCATCGGCGGACCGTCCAGGACACCCTTGAGGCGGCGCTGACCCGCCTGGCCGGGCATCCGGTGCAAACGGTTTCCGCCGGGAGAACCGATTCGGGCGTCCATGCAATGGCCCAGATCGTTCATTTCGATACCGAGGCCCCGCGCCCGCTGACCGCCTGGGTCCGCGGCACGAATACCTGGCTTCCGAAGTCGGTCGCAGTGCGGTGGGCGGTGGAGGTTCCCGCGGATTTTCATGCCCGCTTTTCGGCGCAGGCGCGCAGCTATCGCTACGTCCTCCTCAATCAGCCGACCCGCCCCGCCATTTTCAGTGGCCGGGTTGGCTGGTTTCATGCCCCGCTGGATGGAGAAAAGATGGTCGCGGCGGCCCAGGCATTGGTGGGCGAACATGATTTCTCCGCATTCCGTTCTGCGGAGTGCCAGGCCCGATCGCCCATTCGCTGCCTGGAGCGCTCCCAGGTGCGACAAATGGGCAACTACGTGGTTTTCGATTTCAAGGCCAATGGCTTTCTCCACCACATGGTGCGCAATCTCGTCGGGGCGCTCCTTTTTGTCGGGAAGGCACACGTGCCCCCGAGTTGGGTGGCCGAGGTCCTTGCCGGGCGGGATCGCAGCCGTGCGGCCCCGACCTTCGCGCCGGACGGGCTTTATCTTTACGGCGTCGACTACGCGCCGGATTGGTCCCTGCCGGACGGGGGGCGTATCATCGCGCTTCCCCCCATTCCCGGCATTGGCGATTGACCTTTCGAACCCGCATCAAGATTTGTGGCCTCACCCGCCAGGAGGACGTCGCCGAGGCCGTCGCCGCTGGCGCCGATGCCCTGGGCTTCGTCTTCTATCCGCCCAGTCCCCGATATGTGGATCCTGACCGCGCAGCCCGACTCATGGCCGCGGTGCCGCCCTTCGTCACCATCGTCGGACTGTTCGTCAACGCCGATCCGGCCTTCGTCGAAGGTGCCCTCGAGCGCCTACCGATTCAGCTCCTACAGTTCCACGGCGACGAAGGCGAGGCCGATTGCGCGCGCTTCGGCTGGCCCTACATCAAGGCAGCCCGGGTGCGACCGGGCCTCGATCTGCTAAACTACGCGGCTTCTTTTCCCAGTGCCTCGGGCCTGTTGCTGGATGCCTTCGTGGAAGGCTACGGCGGTGCGGGCCGGGTTTTCGACTGGGGTCTGATTCCTCAAGGGCTGTCGCGGCCCGTGATCCTCTCAGGTGGTCTCGACCCGGACAATGTCGAGTCCGCGGTCCGTCGGGTGCGTCCCTGGGCCGTGGATGTGTCCAGCGGCGTGGAGCGTGCCAAGGGGATCAAGGATGCCGCGAAGGTTCGAGCGTTCATTGCAGGAGTGCGTCATGCAGATGGCTGAGTCGGGCTACCACTACCCGGATGCGCGGGGGCATTTTGGCCCCTACGGTGGGGTATTCGTGGCGGAAACCCTGATTCCGGCCCTGGACGAGTTGCGGGCCGCTTACGACGCGAGCCTGAACGATCCGGAATTTCTCGCCGAATTCGAATACGAACTCAAGCATTATGTCGGCCGGCCAAGTCCGATCTACCACGCCCGTCGCTGGTCCGAGCGCCTCGGTGGCGCGCAGATTCTCCTCAAGCGGGAGGATCTGAATCACACCGGAGCCCACAAGGTCAATAACTGCATCGGGCAGGCGCTCCTCGCCCGCCGCATGGGCAAGCCCCGGGTGATCGCGGAGACCGGTGCCGGGCAGCACGGCGTGGCCACCGCGACCGTTGCGGCGCGTTACGGCATGGAATGCGTCGTGTACATGGGCAGCGAGGACGTGCAGCGCCAGGCCGCCAACGTCTATCGCATGAAGCTCCTGGGCGCGCGGGTAGTTCCCGTCGAATCCGGCTCGCGCACCCTCAAGGATGCCCTGAACGAGGCAATGCGGGATTGGGTCACCAACGTTCACTCGACCTTTTACATCATCGGCACCGTGGCGGGGCCTCATCCTTATCCCATGCTGGTGCGGGATTTTCAGTCGGTGATCGGCCGCGAATGTCTCACCCAGATGCCGGAACTCATGGGTCGGCAGCCCGATTACGTCATTGCGTGCGTGGGCGGCGGGTCCAATGCCATGGGAATTTTCTACCCCTATCTCGACATGCCTGGCGTGCGTCTGGTGGGGGTCGAGGCCGCAGGGGAGGGAATCGAGACCGGGCATCACGCCGCGTCCTTGTCGGCGGGCCGCCCGGGCGTCCTCCATGGCAATCGCACCTATTTGCTGCAGGACGAAGACGGGCAGATCATCGATACCCATTCCATTTCAGCTGGGCTGGACTACCCCGGCGTCGGCCCGGAGCATGCTTGGCTGAAGGACAGCCACCGGGCGGATTACGTGGGGGTGACCGACGCGGAAGCGCTGCAGGCGTTTCACGACCTCTGCCGGCTGGAAGGCATCATCCCGGCATTGGAATCCTCCCACGCCCTGGCCTACGCAGCGCGATTGGCGCCGACGCTCGCCAAAGACAAGCTGTTGCTCGTCAATCTCTCCGGCCGGGGTGACAAGGATATGCACACCGTCGCGGCTCGCTCCGGCATCCAGTTCTGATCACGCCCTGCGGCCCGACCCCATCGCCCATCGCCCATGTCCCGAATCGCTTCGACCTTCTCTGAATTAGCGGCCGCAGGCCGCAAAGCCCTGATTCCCTTCATCACTGCCGGCGACCCGTCGCCCGAACTCACCCTGCCCCTCATGCATGCCCTGGTGGCTGGCGGGGCGGACATCATCGAGTTGGGTGTGCCGTTCTCTGACCCGATGGCCGATGGCCCAACGATCCAGCGGGCGTCGGAACGCGCCTTGGCCCGCGGCATGTCCCTGCGCAAGGTTCTGGAGATCGTGCGTCAATTCCGTGCCAGTGGCGCCCAGACCCCGATCGTGCTGATGGGCTACGCGAACCCGGTTGAGGCCATGGGGATCGATGCGTTTGTCGCAGCCGCGGCGCAGGCCGGGGTCGACGGGGTACTCGTCGTGGATTACCCGCCGGAGGAGTGCGCTGACTTCGCTGCCAAGGTCCGCGGTGCCGGCCTGGATCCGGTGTTCCTCCTCGCCCCGACGTCCACCGAGCAGCGTATTGCCGATGTCGCCCAAGCGGGCAGCGGATACATATACTACGTGTCGCTGAAGGGGGTGACCGGCGCGGGACACCTCGACCTGGACGAGGTCGCCCGTCGAATCCCGGTGATCCGGAGTCAGGTGGGCATGCCGGTTGGGGTAGGGTTTGGCATACGTGACGCCGAATCGGCCCGTCGCGTTGCCCAGGTGGCCGATGCGGTGGTCATCGGCAGCCGCATCATCGAAGAAATCGAACAAGCACCCGTCGAGGCCGTGGCTGATCGGGTGACCGCGTTTTTGGGGACCATTCGCCGCGCGTTGGACGGACAGGGAGATTGAGGCCATGAGCTGGTTGCAAAAACTGCTGCCCCCAAAGATCAAAAGGGCCGATAACAGCGTTCGCAAGGCCATACCGGAGGGCCTGTGGAGCAAATGCCCGGCCTGCGAGGCGGTGCTCTATCGGACGGATCTTGAAAGCAATCTGTCGGTCTGCCCCAAGTGCGGGCATCACCAGCGCCTGCGCGCCCGGGCACGACTCGACATGTTGCTCGATGACGAAGGGCGGTTCGAGATCGGCGCCGAGGTCATTCCCGTCGATCCGCTGAAATTTCGCGATTCCAAACGCTATCCGGATCGGCTGGTGGATGCAGCCGAACAGACCGGAGAAGCCGACGCTCTGGTCGTGATGCAGGGGGCCGTGAAGACCGTACCCCTGGTGGTGGCCTGTTTCGAATTCGAGTTCCTGGGTGGCTCCATGGGCTCGGTGGTGGGAGAGCGCTTCGTGCGCGGGGTGCGCACAGCGGTGGAGCAGGGGATGCCCTTCGTCTGCATCACCGCCACCGGTGGCGCCCGCATGCAGGAAGGGCTCTTCTCCCTCATGCAGATGGCCAAGACCACGGCCGCCATCACCCAACTCGCTCGCCGCAAGCTGCCCTTCATTTCGATTCTGACCGACCCGACCATGGGTGGCGTCTCCGCAAGCTTTGCCTTCATGGGGGACGTGGTGATCGGCGAGCCCGGCGCCCTGATCGGCTTTGCCGGACCTCGGGTGATCGAGCAGACGGTGCGGGAAAAACTGCCGGATGGCTTTCAGCGTTCGGAGTTCCTCCTCGAAAAAGGGGCCCTGGACCTCATCGTCGATCGGCGGGAAATGCGCGACAAGCTGGCCGCTGTGATCACATTGCTCATGCGCGAGCCCCATCCGGGCGGGTAATTGGTGGCGGCGGTTCTCATGCCTGAGACCCTGGACGGGTGGCTGGC
>JAEUNY010000002.1 GCA_016791005.1 Zoogloeaceae bacterium | reverse complement strand
CCCGCCGACCACGGCAAGCCCCAGGGGCCGGCGGGCCTCCGCCCCGGCGCCGAAGCCCAGGGCGATGGGCAGGGCCCCCATCAGGGCGGCCAGGGTTGTCATCATGATGGGGCGAAAACGCACCAGGCAGGCCTCGTAGATGGCCCGATGGGCATCCAGTCCACCTCGCTGACCTTCGATGGCGAAGTCCACCATCATGATGGCGTTCTTCTTGACGATGCCGATCAGCATGATCAGGCCGACGAAGCCGTACATGTTCAGGTCGTAGCCGAAGAGCCACAGGGTGAGCAGCGCCCCGAAGCCCGCCGTCGGCAGCCCTGACAGGATGGTCACCGGGTGCACATAGCTCTCATAGAGAATGCCCAGCACGATGTAGATCACCACCACCGCAATCACCAGCAGAAATCCCATGCCGGCCAGGGAACTTTCGAAGGCCTGGGCCGAGCCCTGGAAGCTGCCAGTCAGGGTGGCCGGCACCCCCAGCTCCGCCATGGCCGCATTCACCCGATTGATCCCCTCCCCCAGGGACACCCCAGGCTGCAGATCGAAGGACACCGTCACCGAGGGCAACTGGCCAAGGTGATTCACGGACAAGGGCCCCACCCCCCGGCTCATGCGGGTGACGGCCGAGAGCGGCACCAGGGCGCCATTGCTCGATCGCACCCGCAGAAGCGACAACGCTCCGGGATCCTGTTGGAAGGCTGGCGCCACCTCCAGGATCACCCAGTAATCGTTGCTCGCGGTGTAGATGGTGGAGACTTGGCGGGCGCCGTAGGCGCTGTAGAGCGCCGTCTCGATCTGGGCGGGGGTCACCCCCACCGCCGCCGCCTTCTGCCGATCGATCTCCACCACCACCTGGGGGTTGGTGATTTGCAGATCGGTGGTCACGTCCAGGAAGCCCGGCAGGGTCTTGATGCGGGCCTCGATCCGGGGCACCCATTCGTACAGGATGGCGGTATCGGCGTCCTGCAGGGTGTATTGGTAGGGGCTCTTGGTAAGTTGGCCCCCGATGCGGATGGCAGGAAGATTCTGGATGTAGGCCTTGATGCCTGGCAGATGGGCCAGCTTGGGCCGCAACTCCCGGATCACCTCGTCGGCGGAGGGGCGCTCGGCCCGGTGCTTGAGGCGGACCACGATGCGCCCCAAGTTGAGGGACTGGCTCGATCCGCTCGCCCCGATGAAGGCCATCACCGCCGCCACGTTGGGGTCCTGGCGGACGATCTCGGCCACCTGGCGATGTTCGCGGGCCATGGCGTCGAACGAAATGTTTTGCGCCGCCTCGGTGAAGATGAAGAGCTGGCCGGTGTCCTCGCTGGGCAGGAAGCCCTTGGGCATGGCGTGGAACATCCAGGCCGTCACCCCGGTGAGCAGGGCAAAAGCCACCATAGTCACCCGCCCATGAGCCAGCACCCAGCAAAGGCTGCGGTCGTAGGCGTCCCGTAGGCCGTCGAACATCCGCTCGGTGAGTCGGTAGAGGCGGCCATGGGTTTGCGGCTCGGGCGGCTTGAGGATGCGGCTGCACATCAGGGGCGTCAGGGTCAGGGACACGAAGCCCGAGAGCAGCACCGCCGCCATGATGGTGATGGCAAATTCATGCAGCAGCCGACCCAGGATCCCTCCCATGAACAGGACGGGAATGAATACCGCCACCAGGGAGATGGTCATCGACACGATGGTGAAGCCGATCTCCCGCGCCCCTTCCAGAGTCGCCGCCAGGGGCTTCTTGCCCATTTCCAGGTGGCGGGCGATGTTCTCCAGCATGACGATGGCGTCATCGACGACAAAGCCCACGCACAGGGTCAGGGCCATCAAGGTGATGTTGTTGAGACTGAATCCGAGCAGCGCCATGACCGGGAAGGTGCCGATCACCGAAAGGGGCAGCGCCAGGCTCGGGATGATGGTGGCGGGCAAGTTGCGCAGGAAGAGGAAGATCACCAGCACCACCAGGGCGAGGGCGAGGATCAGGGTGAAGCGCACCTCGGCGACCGACTCCCGGATGGTGAGAGAGCGGTCGTAGAGGATCGACATTTCCAGCCCAGCGGGCATTTGGGCGCGGAAGGTGGGCAAAAGGCGGCGGATGGCATCGACCACTTCGATGGTATTGGTGCCCGGCTGACGCTGAATGGCCAGCACCACGCCCCGCTCGCCATTGAACCAGGCCGCCACCCGATTGTTCTGCACGCTGTCGATCACGGTGCCGAGTTGCTCCAGGCGCACCGGCGCGCCATTGCGCCAAGCCACCACCAGGGGCCGATACTGCGCGGCGGAAAACAACTGCCCCGTCGCCTCGACGGTGTAGGAAACCTCCGGCCCCTGAAGGGTGCCGGTGGGCAGCTTGACGTTGTGCTGCCCCACCGCGGCGGCCACCTCGTCGATCCCCACCCCCAGGGCCGCTAGGCGTTGGGGATCCACCTGGACCCGCACCGCATAGGGTTGGGACCCATACACGAGCACCTGGGCCGCGCCGCTGATGGTCGAAATGCGCTGGCCCATCGAGGTCTCAGCGTATTCGGTGACGGCGGACAGGGGCAGGGTCTGGGAGGTCACCGCGAGATAGAACACCGGCGAGGCGGCCGGATTCACCTTGCGATACGACGGCGGCGTGGTCATCGTGGGCGGCAACTGGCGCTGGGCCTGGGAAATGGCGGCCTGCACGTCCTGGGCCGCCGCATCGATGTTCCGGTCCAGGTCGAACTGGAGCGTGATCTGGGTGGTGCCCGAACCGCTGGTGGAGGTCATGGAATCCACCCCCGCGATGGTCGAGAACTGCTTTTCCAGGGGCGTCGCCACCGACGCCGCCATGGTCTCCGGGCTCGCACCGGGGAGCGAGGCCGACACCTGGATGGTCGGAAAATCGGCATTGGGCAGATCCGACACCGGCAGGCGCAGGTAGCTCAACACGCCGAAGACCAGCAGCGCCATCATCAGCAGGCCGGTCATCACCGGCCGGCGGACGCACAGGGCCGGGAGGTTCACGCTCCGCCGCCCCCACCCTGGATGGTCACGCGGCTGCCCGGAGCGAGGCGCAGCTGGCCGCTCGCCACCACGGTTTCGCCGGGTTTGAGGCCGTCGGCGATTACCGCCTCGCTGCCCTCCACCCGGTCCACCACCACCGGACGCAGGGCCACGACCTGATCGCCATCGACGACGAACACAAAGCTGCCGTTGGGCCCCGCCTGCAGCGCGGTGGCCGGGACCACCCGGGCACCGCGCTCTTCCCGCAGGGTGAGGCTCACATTCACGAACTGCCCTGGCCACAGGCTCTGATCCCGATTATCAAACTCCGCCTTCAGGCGCAGCGTGCCGGTGGCGGTATCCACTGCGTTGTCGATGAAGGCCAGCCGACCGACCGCCGGCTCGCCAGTGGCCTGGGGCGGCTGGGCGGTGACGGGAAGCGGTCCGCCGGCCAGGGCGGTGCGGATGTCGCCCAGATATTGTTCCGGCACGGTGAAGCTGACGTAGAGCGGCATCACCCGGTGAATCACCACCAGCGGATCGGTGTCGTTGGCCTTCACCAGGTTGCCGGGTTGGAGGAGGATCTTGCCGGTTCGCCCGCTCAGCGGACTGCGAATGGCGGTGTATTCCAACTGCACCCGGGCGTGATCCACCGTTGCGCGGTCCGCCCGCACGGCGGCTTCCGCGGCGTCGAGGTCGGTCCGGACCTGGGCGTAGTACTCCGGCGAGACGAAGCGCCGATCCGCCAGGTCGCGATAGCGCCGGTCCTTGGCATGGGCGTTTTGCAGACGGGCCAGATCGCCAGCGAGGCGGGCCTCCGCCTCGGCCAGTTGGGCCCGCAGCGGCCGGGGGTCGAGCTGGAACAGCAGATCCCCTGCCGCGACCTCCTGCCCGTCACGGAAAAAGGCCTGGGCGATCTGACCATCCACCTGGGATTTCACCGCGACGCTGGCGTAGGCTTCACCGTTTCCCACCGCCGCCACCCGCACCGGAAGGGTCTTGCTTTCCACCCGGGCGACGGTCACCGGCACCGGCGCCTTCGCCGCCGCCTTCTTCGATTCCGCCTGTCCGCCGGAACATCCCGCCAACCCGCCGACGAGTCCGACGGCCAGAAGGGCCGTCGTCAGGCGGGAACCCCACCGCCGAACGACCTCGGATACGCCAGATCCCATGGTGCCTCGTCGCAGGAGATGGGCGGCCTCCCGGAGCGCCCGACCCTCCCTGAGAGGCCACCCCGGCGCCAAAGTTTCAGCGCGAGGCCACATTCGGTAACGATTATTCATGTCGATGACGGGAATCCTGGCCTCGGACGGGGGTCTACCATACAGATGAGCGGGCATCGGCCCGCCACCGCGTTTTCCCGATTTGGAGGCATGCCAATCATGAAATCCGCCTTCGTTGCGGCCGCCTGCGGAGCGGCCTTTTTGCTTTTTGCCGGCGGGGCCCAGGCCCATGGGGGCGGCAGGGTAGGAGTCTGGATCGGCGCACCGATCCTGGTGGGCCCGCCCCTCGTCTATCCCTACCCCTATTATTACGGCCCGCCAGTGGTGCGGGAGTATAACTACCCGCCCCCCGCTTATCGCGAGCCGGAGCCCGCCACCCCCATCGAGCCGCCGGCCCCCACTTGGTATTACTGCCGCGCGGCCCGCGCGTACTACCCCTACGTCAATACCTGCCCAGAAGGCTGGCAGGCGGTTCCCGCCCAGCCGCCGGGAGATCCGCGATGAATGCCAAACTCTCCGTCTCGCTCCTCACCGCCCTGGTTCTTGCCGGGTGCGTCACCCTGCCCAGCGGACCCCGCACCCGGGTGATGCCGGCGCCCAACAAGCCCTTCGACGTCTTCCTCCACGAAGATGCCGAGTGCCGCCATTTCGCCAGCCGCCAGGTTGGCGTCGCCCCCCAGGAAGCCGCGGTGAATAGCGGCGTGGCGAGCGCGGCCGTCGGGACGGCCGTGGGTGCCGCCGCCGGAGCCCTGGTGGGTGGAGGTCGCGGCGCCGCCGTGGGGGCCGGGGCAGGCCTGTTGGTCGGTTCGGCTTCGGGGGCCGAGGCGGCCGGGATGTCGTCCTGGGAATTGCAGCGTCGCTACGACCTGGCCTATGAGCAATGCATGTACGCGTTCGGCAACCAGGTCCCCGGCTTCCGCAGCCAACCCTACGCGCCACCCCCGCCCCGGGACGGCTACCCCCCGCCGCCGCGCTGATTTCCGGGGTGCCGGCCCCGGCTGGCCGTCGCCATGAGAGCCCGTCGGACCGCCCGGCCAGGGTGGCGGACGGTCCATTTCAGCGCCTAGTTGCCACGGCCGGGATGACGCCTTGTGGCCAACGGGGGCCGGGATGAGTGGGGCGACGCTGTGGGGCGCCTCCCCCCCGCCACCTATTGCGCCCAGCGACCCCGCCGCCCTCTCCCTCAAGAAGAGCGGCCTGCGGCTCAGGGATTCCTAGGCGGCCGGAGGCGCCTCCGGCGCCCCGCCACCGCTGTCCCCGCGCTTTTTCGCTGCCCCTTTGGTGCGAGGCTTTCCAGACTTCACCGCACCGCCCGACGTCCCCCCAGCCGCGGGCGACTTGGCCGCGCCGGCCGACGACACCCCGCCCTCGACCCGGCTCGCCAGGTTGTCCAGCGCATCGGCCAGATCGCCGGTCCCCCGGTTGCGCAGCAGGATGGCGACGATCTTCATCTGTCGCAGCATCGAATTGCGCTGGCGCGGCGAAGCGGCTACCTGCCCAAGGGCCTCACGGTACTGGCTGGCGAGGCCGTCCACCGACTTCAATAGGCTGCCGTCGATGAGGGCGAGCGCCAAGGCGGCATCCAGTGGCATCACTGCGTCCCAGAAGTCGTAGCTGCGGCCAAAACGTCGCCGCGCGGCGTCCTGGCACAGGCGCGCTTCGTCGGCGAAGGCGTCCACCTTCCCCTCGCCAAGCACCGCTTCGATCTGCATCCGGTTGATGCGGGCGTAGGGGTTGTAGTCCGGCAGGGCGGGGTCGCCCTGCCCCTGGGCGTAGGCCTCGGCGGCTTCGCGCAGATCCGCCGCCACTTCTTTCCACGGCGCCCCCTGGCGGGCGAGGATCTCCGCCCGCCGCTTCCAGGCGCTGCCCAGCAGGGCCCAGCGCTCCGTATTCGGCGGGAGGGAAGCTGGCGCACCCCGGGCGATCTCCTGCAGGCGAGTCAGGCGCTCCACGGCCTGCCCGACCCGCGCCAGGGCCGCGGCGAGATCTCCCGGCCGACCATCGGCGCCCTCCGCCAAGTCCGCCGCCGTGCGGGCTTCGAGGTTGGCCAGTTGCTCGACGGTGGCCAGGGGAACGATCCCGGAGTTCGAATCGGCAGCGATGGCCGAGAGATAGGCCGTGCGCGCCCGCTCGAAGCCCGCTTCGCCATACTCGGCGAAGAGGGCACCCAGGGCCTGCTGCACATCGGGCCGCTCTACCCAGCGCACCGGCACCCGGGCCAGACGGCGCTGGACCTGGGTGGCCACCTGGGCAAAGCGATCGCTGCCGCCGCTGTTGCGGGCGTCGAGACGCCGGCTCGCCAGCCAATCCACCAACTCCACCGGGGCAAGGAGCACGGCATCGTCGCTGCCGGCATTGGGGCCGCCATCGCCCAGGGTGAACGTGGGATCGCCGTAGGCTTGGTAGGCGCCCCAGGTGTTATGCCCCCGGTGGGCGTCGTGGCAGGCCCGCCGGGCCTCGAAGATCGCCTGACCGAAGGTATCGTTGCGGCCGACGAAGCGCTGGAAGAAGGTCATGGAGAAGGTCTGGGCCGCGGCGTCATCCACCTCCCAGCCGGCGGCCACCACGCAGCGCACGCCCATCTCGATCAGTTCCCGCGCGAGGCTGTACGCCAGGCGGTTGGGGGCGTACCCGGCATCGGCATCAGTGCGCCCCAGATTACAGCAGGAGAGGAAGACCACCTCCGGCACCACCTCCATCTGCCCCACCTCGGCCGCGGTCAGCAGGATGCCGTCGGAGAGCACCACGCCGCTGCGGGTCTGGCCCTGGCGATCGGTGACCTGGAAGACCCCGTGGGCCGACACGATCAGAATGCGGTAGGGGTTCTGGAAGAGGCGCCCCACCACGTCGGCCGCCGCGCTGCCGGCCGGCGCATCAGTGACCTGATAGCCGAAGCCGGTGAGCAGGTTGGACAGCCCATCCCCCTCCGCCTCGGCCCCGGGAAGATTGCGCAGGCGATCGTCGGCAGGCACCGGCCGCGATCCGCCGAACTCACGGAAGTAGCCGTCGGTGGCGGGGTTGCGGATCACGTAGGCGGTCTTGCGGTGGGCGGTGCGCACCGACTGGCGGAAGCGGGTGCTGGCAAGCTGGCGGACCAGCCGGGTCCTGAGGACCAGGGGTTCGCCGTCGGCCACCAGCATCTCCCAGGGCAGGTTGGCGGTGTAACCATCCACCACCAGGAGGAGATTGCCCGCATCCCGCGCCGCCGCCTTGAAGTCCAGCGGCACGAGAAGGTGGAACAAGGTGCGGCCGATCCCCACCTCGGGGTTATGCACGGTGCTGGCGATCTCCGCCGCGACCAGTTTCTCCACGAGCCCGGGCTGGCGCTGCTGCACCACGGCCTCCGCCCGCGCCCGCTCGGACAGGTAGAGGAAGCGCAGCCGATTCGGATAGCGCGGACCCGCAGGCGGCGCGACGCCAACGAATTCGCCCCCCAGCACCACGCTGGGAGCGGCGCCCGCCGGAGACGGCGCATGACCGTGGAGGGCCAGGATCTGGGCCACGGTTTCCGGCGGAATGGGCGACTGAACGCGCAGCCGGTAGCACTCCGGCGAGCAACCATCGTCCGCCCGATCCGCGTCGGTGACCATGAGCCGCGGCCAGTAGTTGGCCCCCACGCTCACCGACAAACGCTGACGCACGCCGTCGCCGTAGGCCAACTCCTCCGCCGGCCGCAGCACCACCCCGAGTTCCTGGACGCGGTTGGCCAGGGCCCGGGGCAGGTCCGCCACCGCCCGCGCCGCCGTGAGGGCCACATCCTGGTACAACTCGACGAACTCCAGGGCACCAACCTGCACGGTGGGCCGGTCTCGGCCACGCCCGCGGGCGAAGTGGTGATTGGCCAGCATGACGCCGAGGGTGACCGCCGCCACCGCATCTTCCACCGCGATGTAGGTAGTGGAATTGTGGCCGATCAGGAGACTTGCCAAGCGCAGAGCAACCGGTTCGCCGCAACCGGCCGCCTGGGACTTCTCGGCCTGGCAGTCCGCAGCGAGGAGCAGCAGGCGCAACACGCCGGCGCGCACCGTCTCGGTGATGTCGCTGGTGCTGAGCTTGCCGAACTCGCCCAGCCCGACCACCAGCGCCCCCCGCCCGGTTCCACGCAGGATCTCCTCCCGCCCCCGCGGCATCAGCACCACCGAGGCAGTGCCGAGGGCCCCGGCATGGACCCCGAGCCGCACCCGCTGGGTCAGGGCGCCGTCCACCAGGGCCTGATCGATGACCCGCTCGGCACCGGAGATCGGGTCGTCCTCGTAATGCCCGCACAAAACCGGCTGATGGATGAAGCGTAGATCCGCCGCCCGCACCGACACCGCCAGTTCGGTCTTGGCCACCGTCGGGCGAGGCCGCCGGGCCTGGCCGCCCACCAGAGCGGTGACGAGCTCCTGCTCCGTCGGGTAGCCCGGGATTGGGCCGGGGTTGTAGGGCCGGACCGGCGCCGCCACCCCTTCGCCCCGGGCGGCAGGCGGCCGTGCCAGGCGGGTGGACCGGCCGCTCGCCAGCAACTCCTCGATGGCACCAAAGTGGCTTTCGGTATTCACCATGTCCGAGTGATCGGCGGGAATCAGCCAGTAGTTCTCGGGGGGCAGCCAGTCCAGGCGGCCCGAATCCCAACTCACCGAACCATCACCCTCGGGGGTGCCGAGCATGACGATGCCCTTGGGCTGGCCGCTGCCGTCCTTCTGAATCTGGATGCCGCAGGGGGTATTGGGGGCCTGGCCGAAGACGTAGGCGATGCGATCGGTGTGGGCAATGGGGCGCGCCCGGCCCTGGGGGGCGGCGGCGTCTTCCGCCTCGTCGGACACCAGGGCCCAGAATTTCCGTGCCTCCGCGAGGTCTTCGCCAAGAGGCCGGCCGCCCAGCTTGCGCCCGAACCAGAAATCGTTATTGAACTGGGCAAGCTCGGTCCAGCTTTCCGGATTCTGCCAGTCGCGGGAGGCGGGCTTGCCCACGTCGCGGAAACCGGGCTGGGGCAGGAGCTGGAGCGCCCCCGGGAAGCCGGCCACGATGTCGAGCACCGCCTGCATTCCGTTGGCAAGATCGAGCCGAGCCAGCATGCGCATGGTGTCGGATTTGCCCAGCAGGGTTTCCACCATCAGGTGGGAGCCGTGATTGGGCGTGCCCAGCATGATCAGGCGGCCGCCGGGGCGGGCGACGATCGCCTCCCACAGGTCCGGGCGCTGGGCAATCATGGAGCGGGTCACCAGCCCCCCCATGCTGTGGGCAAGGATGCGGATCGGCTGGTCGGGATGGGCCTTCAAGGCCGCCTCCACCACCTCGGCAAGCTTCACACCCTGGTCCCGGTTGGAGTGGCGCCAGTCGTAGGCGTGGCGGATCACCCGGTGCTTCTGCTCCAGGTAGCGGGCAAGCCGGCCATAGGCCAGGTCCACCACGTCGTCGGGGCACACCCCGGCGGTCCCCATGGCAATCTCCCGCAGGCCGCCGCCGGCCAGATCGAGGAAATCCAGCCAGATTCGGTCGCCGCTGCCCGCCACCTCGGGTTTGCGCCGCCGCACCTCCAGGTTGGAGCCCATGATGCCGGGGATGTAGATGACCACCGGCCGAGTGTTGTCGGCAGGCGGTGCAGCCCGCGCGCCGCTCACCGCCGGCGCCGGCGGCGGGAAGCTCTCCCAGCCGGGGAGGTCAGCCGGATTGCGGGTCACCAGCCAGGAGCGCAGCGCGCCCCGGGTGCGGGGATTGCGGAAGTAATGGAAGTGATTGACCTCCGGCCCCTGATCAAACAGCGTCCGGGCGCCGTCCCTTGCCAGGCCGCCATACATGGAGGCGGTATCCACCACCAGGTCGTTGTCCGCCCGGTCGAAGAACATCCAGTCGGTGAACATCACCCCGATGCGCTTGAGAATCCCGCTGCCTTCCACGTCGCCGGCGATCACCGCCATGGCCACGCCTTGCCGGCGCCCCGCCCGGGCGAGGAAGGTGCCGAGGGGGGAATCCGGCAGCATGGCTTCGATGCCCGGCACGGTCTGGGGAGCCAGGCGCTGGCGGGCGATCTCCAGCACCACCCGGGACAGGAAGGCCAGGCCCTGATTGACCGCCGTCTCCGCGGCCTTGGCGGCGGTGGGCGCGGCCAGGCCCCCCGAGACCAATCCGGCCGCCCAACCCACCCCAGCCCCGGCCACCCAGGAGGACGCCTTGCGCACCAGGGTGAGGAGGCCGGACAGGAAGACTTCCAGGTTGTCGGAAAGCAGGGCCGTGCCGGCCGCCGGCGCCGCCACCCGCACGTAGCGCTGGATGACGAAGTTCTTCTTGCTCAGGACGGCATACAACTCGGCGAGTTGCGCCTGCTCCTCGGCGGCCACGGCCTCGCGGATCGAGCGCAGGGCATCGGTCTTATCCTTTTCCTCGGCCTCGACCTCGTCCGGACGGGGCTGGCGGCGATACTCGGCCACCCGAGCCTGGGCGTCCTGGGTGTAGCCCCCAAGGCAGAGGAGATCCCCCACCAGGCCACCCCGGGAATGGGTGACGAGGGAGATCCGCGCACCATCGGGCAGGGTCTTGGCCAGCGCCAGGGCGTTTTCGATGGGGCTGGCGGAGAAGGTCGGGTGCTCGAAGCCGTAGATCCGGTCCCCGAAAGTCTCGGCCAGGGCGTTCCACTCGGGGCTGCCCCGCAGATCGCCAAAGGCCCCGAGGGTGTGGGAGCCGGTGCCGTGGATGAAGACCAGGGCCGGGGCTTCGCCCCAGCCTGCGAGACGAGGATCCTCGGGCGGACAGCGATCCTCGGGCTGGAGCGCGCCCCCATTCCAGCGATACAGCCCGGGCGGGCCGGCGAGCTTGCTCTCGATGGCGGCCATGAGGGCCTTGCCGCCGAGGCCCGACAGGATGAGGACCTTGTCCCGCCCGTATTTCTCAGCGAGGGCATCGAGGGCCTTGTCGGCAAGCCAGTCCTGCAGGTTGTCCCGGGCCAGGGCCTCCACGTCGTCGGCGCCCACCTCCAGCCGAGACACCCGCCGCCACAGCCAGTCCCCCAGGCCCCGGCTGGCCCCCTCGGCGTCGCGGAACCCGGCCAGATCCACGCTGCCGTCCGCCGCCAGCAGTTCCGGCCGCACGCGGCCAATGTCGTCGAAGAGCTTGTCGGCCCGAATGAAGACCGTGGTGCCGTCCGCCGCTTCCAGGGCGAGGAGGGCCTCCTCGTCATCCACCGCCCCCGCCGCTGGGGCGTCGCCACTGCGGGCCGCCGGCGCCAGATCCCAGCTTTCCACCACCTTGACCCCGGGCAGGAGCGGGACCGCCGCGGCGCCTCCGGCCCGGCTGCCGGGGAGGACCAGGGTCTCGGGCAGGTCCTTGGGGGCGTTGGGATCCTGGGGCGCGGCAAGGGGCAACTTCAGGCGACGGCGCTGGTCGGGCATGACGATTCCTCAAACGGACGACAGGGACAACGCGGCGCGGCCCGCACCGGGCGGCCGCTGGGTCACCGGCTGGGCAACATCGCCTAACCGGGGTTGAAACTGATTACTCGAACACCTTCCACCGGCGGGCGGTCCGGGTGCCGAAGATCTGCGGGTTCTGCGGCAGTTGGGTGGAGGGCAGGTAGGCCGGGGTGATCTTCTTGTACCAGTCCTCGTAACTCGCGCCCGCCGGCAGGCTCGCCAGGGCCTTCAAGGCGTAGAAGGTGAAGGCGCCGTTGGGACGCTTGTTGAAGCTCGTATCCCAGCTGTACTGGGTATCGGTGCAGCCCGCCAGGAGGAGATCGCCGCCGCTGCGGGTCATCCCGGAGATCAGTTTTGCGGGCCGAGCAAGGTTGGTTGGCAGCCCGGCCTTCATCCACACCGAGGGGGGCAGAAAGCGGGCACGGGGCAACCCGGCATCGAGATCGGATTCGTCGCCCCGGGTCACGCTGCCGGAGTGGCAACTGTCGGAGATCAGCACCACCCGCACACCGGCGTTCCGGTGGGCGAAAAGATCGTGGATCTCGTCGTCCAGCAGGACCGCGCCGGTGGTGCCGATGTCCCAGGGGCAGAGGGCCTCGTCGCGGCCGTCGGGCTCGTCGCCGTTCTGGTCCGGCGCCCACGTGCCGTGGCCGGAATAGGTGATGACCACCGTGTCGCCCTTGGCGGCGCCCCCCACCAAGTCGCTGAAGGCGGCGACCATGGCGGCCTTGGTGGCCTGACCATCCAGCAGTTTGGTGACCTGGAATCCCCGCCCACCCAGGGTCGCCGCCCAGTCGGTGGCGTCATTGACGCAGCCGGAGAGGTCGCTGTTGGTGCCGGGATAGTCGTTGATGCCGATGCATAGCGCGCGCTTGGTCATGACAGTGCTCCTTCGGGAACAGACGGTGGGCTCGGCCCGCGGGCCGGCAGGCGGTGCGCCAGGCTTGGCAATTCCCGCCCCGGTCCCTTGCATTTAAGCATGGGCTTGTGACAACTCAAGTGGGTTAAGGCATCGGCATGGCGTGCACTTCAGCACTGCGCGGGCGTCATCCCGCCAGCGCAGAAGCGCCTCGAAATAGCCTTGCCACACGCAGGCCGCACAGCCGCGGCCGCAGCAGGTCGTGGGAACCGGCGGCGGAGCGCGGAAGGCCCGGCCGGCGGCCTCCAGGCAGGCAGACATACGGGCCACCAGGGCCAGGGCCTCGTCGACGTTGGCCGGCGGCCGCGGCTCGCCCGGGGCAGGGGTACCAGTCATTCGCCCGCCCCGCCGGGCAGGGCGTCCCGGAGCAGATCCTCCAGCATCAGGCCGGACAGGGCCTGCACGTCCGGATGGTCGTCCTGACCAAGCTTGGCGATGATGCGCTGACGATCCTCCGGACTGTGCTGACGGGAAAGGCGGAAGTCGCCCTCCAGGTCCTCGATCTCGATCACGAAGGCCACCAGTTCGTCGACCCCGCCGGGCAGATCTGGGGCCTGCCCATCACCCTGGGCGTCATCGGCGTCGAAACGCCGCCCCAGGGCCAGGACCACCGCCGCCCGCTGGGCCGGATCGGCCAGGACCCGAACCCGCCCCCGGGCCTGCACGGCACAGTAGTTCCAGCCCGGCAAAGCCGGCGCGGCGGTCCATCCGGGGGAAACGTAAGCGTGGGGGCCGGTGAAGAGGGCCAGCACCGATTCGTCGGGGGCAAACGCCGCCAGGGGATTGCTCCGGGGCAGGTGGCCGTAGAGGCGGCCAGCCCCGTCCGGCGCGGGATCGAAGAGCAAGGGCAACGGACTGGCCAGGGGCCGCCCGTTGCGGACACTCACCAGGGTGGCGAAACAATGGTTGAGGAGGAGCCCAGTGACCCGCTCCCGGTCCACCTCTGCCAGCGGGGCAATTTCTCTCACGGGTCGCAGCGCGGGCACGGCACCACCATCGGCGGACGGATGTCGGAGCCGCCCGTGGGACCGCCGGGCACGAAGCTGCGGCTCGCCCGCACCACCACGCCCTCCTTGAAATGGACATTGAAGCGGGTGGCGATGCCCGGGCCGAAATGGGGCACATTCCAGTCCCACACCCATTCTCCGGACAAGGGGAAGAAGACTTCGGTGCGATGGGGCCCCAGCAGGCGGTCGATCTGGGCGAGGGTCATCCCCACTTCAACCCGCGCCAGGTTGCGGTCGCCCAGGGCGTCCCGCGCGTTGAGGACCCGCCCGCTGGCATCCACCTCCACCATCAGGCAGGAGATCCCCATCGGCTGCGTCGCGTAGACCAGGGTCGAGGCGCCCTCCGGCTCAGGGCGGCGGAAACTGGGCCGGCCGTAGGTATCCTGGATTTCCGCTTCCGTGGTGGCCCCCGGCTCGATGACCGGCAGCCAGGACGCACAGCCGCTCACGGCTACTGCCAACACAACGCTTCCGATGATCCGGCCCATGGCTCAGCCCACCTGCTCGGTGAAGGGCCCCGAGGTCACGACCCTCCCGTCGGCGTTGAAGGTGACGGTAAAGTAGACCTGCACCGCCGGCAGCTTGTTGTCGATGAGCCAGCTCCAAACATGCTGCTGTTTGAGTTCGAAGAACTCCCGCTTGGCGGGGCGGCCGAGGCGGCGCAGGACCTCGGGGGAGGTCATGCCCGGCTTGATGCGCTCGAAGGTGGATTCGTTGAGGACCTGATCGATCCCCCGCAGCACCTGGTCGGGCCCGATGGTGGCCATGTAGCACACCGTCCCCTGGGGTTGGCGGCTGAATTCCCAGGTCACGGAGCCATCCTCGTTCTGCCACTCGTGATTGGGCGGCCCCATGCGCTGGCGCACTTCCTGGGCGGTGGACACGCCCGGACGAAGCTCCTGGAGCGCCGCCTGATCGCACCCGGGCAAACCTAGGGCGGTGAGAAGGGAGCAGAGGAGCGCGAGCAGGCGTTTCATGGCAAAGGGCTGAACAAGGGCGGCGGGGCACATAGAATAGGCCCTTTGGCGGGCGCCTGCATGGGCCGCCGCACCATGACGAGGACAAGGAGTCTGCAATGAAGAGCACCTGGATGATGCGCGCCTTCGCCCTGGCCAGCCTGTTCATGGCGGGGAGCGCCTGGGCCGAAGTGGTGGTGAAGATCGGCTTTGCCGGCCCGCTTTCCGGCCCCATCGCCCACCTGGGCAAGGACGAGGAGTATGGCGCCCGCCTCGCCCTGGAGGACGCCAACGCCGCCGGCCTCACCCTGGGCGGCGAGAAGGTCCGTTTCGAACTGGTGGCGGAAGACGACCAGGCCGACCCCCGCACCGCCACCACGGTGGCCCAGCGCCTGGTGGATCTGGGGGTGCGGGGCGTGGTGGGTCACGTAACCTCGGGCGCGGCGATTCCAGCCTCCCGCATTTACGACCAGGCCGGGATTCCCCACGTCACCCCCTCGGCCACCAGCCCCAAGCTCACCCAGCAGGGCTACCGCACCAGTTTCCGGGTGATCGCCAACGATCTCCAGCAGGGCACGGCCATGGCGCGCTACGCGGCGGACACCCTCAAACTGCGCAAGGTGGCGATCATCGACGACCGCACCGCCTACGGCCAAGGGCTCGCCGACGCCTTTGCCGAGGCCGGGCGCAAGCTCGGCATCGAAGTGGTGGGGCGGGAATTCACGAACGACAAGGCTACGGATTTCATGGCCATCCTCACCCGGGTGAAGGCCCGCCAGCCGGAGGCGCTGTTCTACGGCGGCATGGACCCCCAGGGCGGTCCGCTCCTGCGCCAGATGCGCCAACTCGGCATGAACACCCAGTTCCTGGGGGGTGACGGCGCCTGCACCGCCGAAATGCTCAAGCTCGCCGGGCCCGCCCTGAAAGAGGGCGCCTATTGCACCCAAAGCGGGCTGCCCAAGACCAAGATGCCCGGGGGCGAGGCCTTCTTCGCCCGCTTCAAGAAGCGCTTCAACATGGACGTGCAGCTCTACGCGCCCTACAGCTACGACGCAACCAATGCGCTGATCCAGGCCATCAAAACGGCCGGCTCGGCGGATCCGGCCCGCTACCTGCCTGCCCTCCAGACGATTCGTTTCAATGGCATCACCGGCCCCATCGCGTTTGACGAGCGGGGGGACGTCCGGGAAGGCGGGGTGACCTTGTTCCGCTTCGAGAACGGGGCCTGGGTCGCCGTGCCCTGAAGGACCCGTGGCCCCCGATTGCGGTAAAAAGCTTTCATCGGCGCCCTCGTTTGCGGAGAATAGGCGCCGCCCCGCCCGGGGGCCCTCCGCCTCCCGGGTGCATGCTGAACCCTCAACACCCATCAAGAATCCTGCAAACCTTGGAGAGAATGCTCATGAAGAAGTCCGTGTTGGCGCTGGCCGTCATGGGGTTCGGTGCCGCTGGCATCGCCCACGCCCAGGAAGTCGTGGTCAAGCTCGGCGTGGCAGCCCCCCTCACCGGCGCCCAGTCGCACCTGGGCAAAGACATCGAGAATGGCGCCCGGATGGCCATCGAGGACTACAACGCCAAGGGCGTGACCCTGGACGGCAAGAAGGTCAAGTTCGAGCTGATGCCCGAGGACGACCAGGCCGACCCCCGCACCGCCACCACCGTGGCCCAGCGCCTGAGTGACGCCGGCGTCAAGGGCGTGATTGGCCACCTGAACTCCGGCGCCTCCATTCCCTCCTCCCGCATTTACGACCAGGCCGGCATCCCGATGATTTCCCCGGCCTCGACCAATCCCAAGCTCACCCAGCAGAGCTTCAAGCTGGTCTATCGCACCATCGCCAACGACGTGCAGCAGGGGCTGGCCATCGGCAAGTACGCCGCCGGCCACCTGGGCAAGAAGGTCGCCATCATCGACGACCGCACGGCCTACGGCCAGGGCCTCGCCGACGAGGTGGAGAAGGCCGTGAAGGCTGGGGGCGGCACCGTGGTCGGGCGCGAATTCACCACCGACAAGGCCACCGATTTCATGGCCATCCTCACCAAGGTCAAGTCCAAGAGCCCCGAGGTGGTGGTGTATAGCGGCATGGACTCCCAGGCCGGACCGATGCTGCGCCAGATCAAGCAACTGGGCATCGGCGCCAAGTTCATCACCGGCGACGGCGGCTGCACCGCGGAGATTATCAAGCTCGCCGGCGACGCCATCGGCGAAACCGCCTACTGCACCCAGCCCGGCCTGCCGCTGGACATGATGCCCGGCGGCAAGGGCTTCACCGAGCGCTACAAGAAGCGCTTCAACAACAGCGAGGTGCAGATCTACGCGCCCTACGCCTACGACGCCGCCTCGGCCATCATCGAAGCCATGAAGTCCGCCGGCTCCGCCGACCCGGCCAAGTATGGCCCGGCCATCGCCAAGGTGAATTTCCCCGGCGTCTCCGGCAAGGTCGTGTTCGACGCCAAGGGCGACATCAAGGACGGCGCCGTGACCGTCTATCAGTTCAAGGGCGGTCAGTGGGTCGCCCAGTAATGCGGGGCTGAACCGGCGCCCCTGGGGCCGTGATCCGCGAGGGTCGCGGCCCTTTCCTTGCTTGGGGAGGGAATTCCCGCCCCCGGAACCGGACGCAAGATGGACATACTCCTGCAGCAAATCGTCAATGGCCTCGTGGTGGGCAGCGTCTATGCCCTCATCGCTCTGGGCTACACGATGGTTTATGGCATCCTCGGCCTCATCAACTTCGCCCATGGCGAGGTTCTGATGATCGGGGCGCTCACCGCCCTGCAAACCCTCGGTGTGCTCGAACGCATCGCCCCCGACCTGGGCCCCCTGGCGCAGCTCGCCATTGCCCTGGGGGTGGCGGTGCCGGTGTGCATGACCCTGGGCTTCCTCATGGAGCGGCTGGCCTACCGCCGCTTGCGCAACGCGCCTCGCCTCGCCCCCCTCATCACCGCGATTGGGGTTTCCTTCCTGCTCCAGACGGTGGCCATGATCCTGTGGGGCCGCAACTACCACACCTTTCCCCAGCTCATCCCCACCACGCCCCTGGAGCCGGTCAGCGGAGTGTTCATCACTCCGGTCCAGATCACCATCGTAGTGGTCTCGGCCCTGATGATGGCCGGCTTGCTGGTGCTGGTGAATCGCACCCGCCTCGGTCGCGCCATGCGAGCCACCGCCGAGAACCACCGGGTGGCGAGCCTGATGGGGGTAGATGTCAACGCCATCATCGGCGCCACCTTCGTGATCGGCGCCGGTCTGGCGGCGGTGGCGGGGGTGATGTTCGCCAGCAACTACGGCATCGCCCACTACGCCATGGGTTTCCTGCCCGGCCTCAAAGCCTTCACCGCCGCCGTGCTGGGAGGCATCGGCAACCTCGGCGGGGCCATGCTCGGCGGCATCGTGCTCGGACTGGTGGAATCCCTCGGAGCCGGCTACATCGAGCACCTTTCCTTCGGCTTCCTCAATTCGAGCTACCAGGACATCTTCGCCTTCATCATCCTGGGCCTGGTGCTGATCTTCCGACCCACCGGCCTGCTGGGCGAGCGGGTCTCGGATCGCGCATGAGGCCGACCCCATGAACGACCTCGTCGCCTCCATCCCCTTCCTCGGCAAGCGCCACCCCGCCGTGGCGCGCTGGGGCACCCTGGCCCTCATCATCCTGGCGCCCATCCTGGCCGGCTATTTCGGCCGCACCTGGATCCGCGTGTTGGACTTTGCACTCCTCTACATGTTGCTGGCCCTGGGGCTCAACCTGGTGGTGGGCTTCGCCGGGCTGCTCGACCTCGGCTACATCGCCTTCTACGCCGTCGGCGCCTACACCTGGGCCTTCCTCGCCTCGCCCCATTTCGAGCTTCACTGGCCGATCTGGGCGATTCTGCCCCTGGGTGCCGGGTTTGCCGCCCTGGCGGGAATCATTCTCGGCTTCCCGGTATTGCGCCTGCGGGGGGATTACCTCGCCATCGTGACCCTCGGGTTCGGCGAGATCGTGCGCATCTTCCTGAACAACCTGAATTACCCGGTGAACATCACCAATGGCCCCCAGGGCATCAATGGGCTGGATCCCCTGGTGCTGTTCGGGTGGGATCTCTCCCGCACCCTGCGGCTGGGGGATTTCCAGATCCACTCCCTGTATCTTTATTACTACTTCTTCCTGCTGTGCGTGGCCGGCGCGGTGATTCTCATCCACCGCCTGCAGATCTCCCGCATCGGCCGGGCCTGGGCCGCGATGCGGGACGACGAGCTCGCCGCCAAGGCCATCGGCATCGATACCCGGGCCATGAAGCTCCTCGCCTTCTCGCTTGGCGCCACCTTCGGCGGCGTGGCAGGGGGGCTCTTTGGCGCCTTCCAGGGCTTCGTGTCGCCGGAATCCTTCTCCCTCATGGAATCCATCGCCGTGCTGACCATGGTGGTGTTTGGCGGCATGGGCAATATCGTCGGCGTGATCGTCGGGGCGCTAGCCCTCACCTTCCTGCCCGAGATCCTGCGCCACGTGGCCGTGCCCCTCCAGCAGACCCTCTTCGGCCACGTGATCCTCGATCCGGAAGTGCTGCGCATGCTGCTCCTGGCCCTGGCCATGATCTTCATGATGCTGTGGAAGCCCGCCGGGCTGGTGCCCGCCCAGGCCCGCTACTCCCGGCCGGGGCTGCTGGCGCGGGAGCGCCCATGATCACCCTCCTCGAAGCCCGGGGCGTGGGCAAACGCTTCGGCGGCCTCACCGCCCTGGCCGACGTGTCCCTCACCATCCGCCAGGGCGAGGTGTATGGCCTCATTGGTCCCAATGGCGCGGGCAAAACCACCTTTTTCAATGTCCTCACCGGCGCCTACGTGCCGGAGGACGGCGAGTTCGTCTTTGAAGGCAGCCCCCTGCCCCAGGGCAAGCCCCACCAGGTGGTGGCCGCCGGCATTGCCCGCACCTTTCAGAACATCCGCCTGTTCCGGGAGCTTTCGGCCCTGGAGAACGTGATGTGTGGCCACCACATCCGCACCCAGGCCGGCGTGTGGGGCATCCTCACCCAGAGCCGGCAGGCGCGGGAAGAGGAGCGCCTCACCACCGAGCGGGCCTTTGAACTCCTCACCTACGTCGGCATCGAGCGCTTCGCCGACACCGTGGCGAAGAATCTCTCCTACGGCGACCAACGCCGGCTGGAGATCGCCCGGGCGCTAGCCACCGAGCCCCGCCTGCTGGCCCTGGACGAACCCGCCGCCGGCATGAACGCGACAGAAACCGGCCGCCTGAAGAGCCTCATCGAGCAGATTCGCCACGACGGCGTGACGGTGCTCCTGATCGAACACGACGTGAAGCTGGTGATGGGTCTGTGCGACCGGGTGGCCGTGCTCGACTTCGGCAAGAAGATCGCCGAGGACGTGCCGGCCGTGGTGCAACAGAATCCGGCGGTGATCTCCGCCTACCTCGGAGGCGGCAAGCATGGCCACTGACGCCCCCGCCTCTCCGGTGCTGGAAGTCCGCGGCATGGAGGTGGCCTACGGCGCCATCCAGGCCGTGCAGGGCATCGATCTCACCGTGGGAGCCGGCGAGCTGGTGTGCCTGATCGGCGCCAACGGGGCCGGCAAAACCACCACCCTCAATGCCATCGCCGGCCTCCTGCCCCTGGCCGGGGGCGAGATCCGCTTTCTCGGCGAGCCGGTGCACAGCCTCCCGGCCCACAAACGCCTGCGCCGGGGCATCGCCCTCGTGCCCGAGGGGCGGGGCATCTTCACCCGCCTGACGGTGGAAGAGAATCTGCGCATGGGCGCCTACACCCGCCCCGACAAGCAGGAGGTGGAAGCCGGCCTCGCGCGGGTCTACGCCATGCTCCCCCGCATCCGCGAACGCCTGACCCAAGTGGCGGGAACCCTCTCCGGCGGCGAACAACAGATGCTCGCCATCGGCCGCGCGCTACTTTCCCACCCCAAGCTCCTGCTGCTCGACGAACCCTCCATGGGCCTCGCCCCCCTGGTGGTGGAAAAGATCTTCGAAGTCATCCAGACCGTCGCCAGCGAAGGCGTCACCGTGCTACTGGTGGAACAAAACGCCCACCTCGCCCTGGAATTCGCCCGGCGGGGCTACGTCATGGAATCCGGCCGCATCACCTTGGCCGGGAGCGGGGCGGATTTGCTGGCGGATCCTAAGGTAAGGGCGGCTTATCTCGGCGAGTAGTTCCGGCTGTAAGACGCAGCACTAATCACTTCAAGACATTCGGCGGATTGTAATTTCGGCTTATCCTTGCCTCCCCATTCCGTCCACTTTGGCTGACGGCTGGCTGAAGGATCTTTTTTACGGATCGCCTCAAGAAGCTTGCAAATTGCATAATCTAAGCTACATATAAAACTCGTCGGCACAGAACAATCCCGTCTCGCGCGCTTACAACCAACCTACCAAAAAAGGCGAATGGCAATGCGCTACACATGTTTTGTAATATCCCCTATTGGCGATTCTGACTCAGCCATCAGATTGGCTGCCGACGAAACTTTTGAATATATTATAAAGCCTGCGCTAGATAAATTTGATTTTATTGTTGAACGCGCCGACCACATTCGCGGCATTAAAGATACCATCACACAAGAAGTTGTTGAACGAATTCAACGCTCAGACCTCTGCATTGTAGACCTGACCGACATAAATCCTAATGTAATGTATGAATCCGGAAGAAGGCATGAAAATGGAAAACCATGCATCCTGATCTCAAGAGATGCGAAATTGCCATTTGATGTCGTGACGCACCCGGTAATAAAGTACTCCGTTGACGGGAGTGCAAGGGAAGTAATCGATACGATTAGAGTCATTCAACAGAATGTTCAATCATTTGTTGACCTTGGATTCGAACGTGCAGGGAACCGATCTGTTAGCGACGTTTATAGAGAGGTCGGAATTCTTGGCCAAAAGCTTGATCTTGTTCTGAAACGCATTACTTCGCAGGCTGCAGCTATAGATGGCAACGCGCTGCCTGGCGGCAGCAAGGCAAAGGAAGCGGCTATTCTTATTAAGAAACTTGGGGGTGTAGCCCCTGCAATTAGCTTTGCTCTTGGAAATCGAGACACTGAGCTACTTGACCAATTGCTCCCCCGCTTCCCAAACAAGGACTCTGAGAACTTCGTAGTTGGCGGACTTGCAGTCGGAGCAGCGATGGGTTCCCGAGTCGCTTTCGAGATGATCGAGGAAATCGTAACATCCAAGATGGATGATTTTTCCTGGGACGCAAAATCGAAAATTTTAGCTGGGTACGCAGCAGGCGCAAGCAGGTATGACGAGGAAAAGCGTGCGCTCCCAGTCATCGAATTGGCCGTCCAGGAAATGCGCTATCGTTTGGCACAAGGAGAGATCATAAATACAGAGCAGCAAACAATGATCCTAAATGCCCTGCAAAGAAATTATCACGGGCTCGGAGATTACGATAAGGCTATTATCTTCGGAGCCGAAATTCTCAAGATTGAGCCCAATGATGGATCATTTTTGTTCAACCAATCCTTAAACTACCACAGAGCCAATCAGTTTGAGGGCGCCCTTGAACTCGTTGATAGATTAATTGCGGTATTGCGAGCCAACAACTTCGCAGACGTAGATGACGACCATTTGGTTCACTGTATCAGTATACTCGTTGAAGCAAATCGAATTGATGAAGCTCGTGAGCTTTTTCTTGTGCTTGATAGTGAGCATCCGTTTCGAGCGCAACTTTTGCGACAAGACGACGAATTTCAAGCGCTATTTACATAAGGCAGCAAATTTTCAGATAACCTTGTAATTAACGCCCCCCTGAACAACGCCGCGTAAAGCGCAGGCAGACATTTAAATCATCCGGAAACTGGCGAATTCATCCTTTTCCAACGTGCACTCTCATCCTTCTGCAATTACATCAAGCCACCTGTTTTACACGAACACGAACATAGGTCTTGCATTAACACAAACGCGCCGATTTGAGCCCGCGACAAGGCGATTCGCCGTCCCAACGGGGCCGAATCTTGAAGTCCTCCGGGCGTCTTTCCGACATTCACTAGCCCGGGCAGGTTGGTCTGACGCATGCAGGCCAACACGTCTTCCAAAATTAGGTTGGGCTTCATTTCATTCAGCCCAACCTACCCCCTGTTCTAGGCGTGGGTCTCATTCAGGGCGGCGAGGAATTGGGTGCGCGCGGCCTCAAGCGCCGTACGGCCGGGAGCGTCGAGCAGGGCCGAAGCACTGGCGTGGTAGGCCTCAAACGCGGTGAGCACCCGTTGGGTGTCCAACGTGGTGACGGCCACGGCGGGCGGGGCCACTTGCGGTCCATCGACCGGGCGGAGGATCGCGTACTTGGGGATGAATACGGAGCCGCCGCGCTCGTTGGCGCCGGTCATTGGGCCGATTTTGGTGTAGACCTCGCCCTTCCATTCGAAACGGGTGCCCATGGGCAAGTGGTGGATTTTCATAGGAGCGACGGGTGGGCTGCGATTCACCCAAGCATAGCGCAAGCCTTGTGATGCTCGGGCGGCGCAGGGCGGAAATGCACAGCGCATTCCGCCGCATGAATCCTGCCCCCAAGCCACGCGGCGGATAACGCCGCGTGGCGGCTCATCCGACCCGTAAGCCTTGACGTGTAACTACAGCGTATTTACATTGAGGCCATGACGACGCTTCACTTCGAGTGGGACGAGTCCAAAGCCAAGGCCAATCTCAAGAAGCATGGTGTCAGCTTCGACGAGGCCAAGACCGTCTTCGCCGACGAACGGGGAAGGTTGATTGCCGACCCCGACCACTCTAACGACGAGGAACGCTTTGTCTTGCTGGGCTATAGCTCGGCCCTGAAGCTCTTGGTCGTTTGCCACTGCTATCGGTCGGCCGAGCACACCATCCGCATCATCTCGGCGCGAAAAGCCACGAAGCGGGAGGCGGCGTCCTACTGAAAGGTGAGAACCATGCGTGCTGAATACGATTTCTCCAAATCCTCAAAGAACCCCTACGCCTCGCAACTCAAGAAGCAGATCACGATCCGGCTCGACGAGGAGTGCATCAACTACTTCAAGGCCATTTCGGAGGAGGTAGGCATTCCCTACCAAAGCCTCATCAATCTGTATCTGCGCGACTGTGCGGCCACCAATCGCAAGCTCGATCTGAAGTGGAAGTGAAGGCTGTGCGACATGGGGCGGCGACATCCGCTATTGACCTCACGGCAGGCGGTGAAATTTCGCTGCGGCCAGAGGAATCGGCTATACCGTAGGCAAGGAAGTCCCCCGCCGACAGGAGCGCCGCGATGAGTGCCGATGCCGTGTCCGACACCTGGGAGCAAGGCAGTCCCTATGAGCGCTACATCGGGCGCTGGAGTCGGCGGATTGCGCCGGGCTTCCTCGCCTGGCTCGATGCGCCGGCGAACCTTCGCTGGCTGGATGTGGGGTGCGGCACCGGGGCGCTTTCCGCGGCAATTCTGGATCGCTGCACGCCCTCCGGCCTGATGGGGGTCGATCCGTCGGAGGGTTTTCTCGGGCTGGCCGCCCAGCACCTGGGCCCCCGCGCCCTCCTGCGGACGGGCAGCGCCACCGCCCTCCCCCTCGACGACGGCAGTTGCGACATGCTCGTTTCGGGGCTGGTCCTGAACTTCATCCCCGAGGTTTCAGCCGCCCTCGCCGAGATGAAACGGGTCACAGCCCCCGGCGGGGCGATCGCCGCCTATGTCTGGGACTACGCCGACCGCATGGAGATCATCAAGCGCTTCTGGGACGTGGCGGCGGCCCTGGACCCGGAGGCGGCGCGGCTCCACGAAGGGGTGCGCTTTCCCCTGTGCCAGCCGGACGCCCTGCAAGCCGCCTTCGAGGCGTCCGGCCTCGATCAAGTCGCCACCACGCCGGTGGAGGTGACCGCGAAATTTCCCGATTTCGATGACTACTGGGCCCCCTTCCTCGGCGGCCAGGGTCCTGCGCCGGCCTACCTGATGTCGCGCTCGGACGAGCAGCGGGCCGAGATCAAGGCACGGCTCGCGGCAGCCCTCGCCCCCGACGCGGGCCGTGGATTCTCCCTCGCCGCCCGTGCTTGGGCGGTGCGAGGCCGGGTTCCCGACGCCACCTGAGCCCGAAGGCGCTTCATCCGTTGCGGCCGGGTCCCTAAGTTTGGCGGGGCCTATTGGCGACGTTCCGGGGCGCCCGGAATCCGTCCGTCATGGCGGTCACGAGCGGACCGCGATGGCCCAATTCCGAGGGTGACCCAGATCCTGCGGATCGACGAACCAACGGGCCTCGCGAGGGGGCTGGCGGGGGCCGCGCCGGAACGCTATCTTCGCGCCATGACGCCGACCCCCGCTCCCTCGCCAGCCACCCTGTGGCTGCGGGTTTTCCTGCCCTTTGCCTGCGGGTATTACCTTTCCTATTTGCTGCGGACGGTCAATGCGGTGATCTCCCCGGTGCTGACCGCTGATTTCAGTTTGTCGGCGGCGGACCTGGGCCTGCTCTCCAGCACCTATTTCCTCACCTTCGGGCTTGCCCAGATTCCCCTCGGCATCGCCCTCGACCGCTACGGCCCCCGTCGGGTGGAAGCCGGCCTGTTGCTGCTGACCGCCCTGGGCTGCGCCCTCTTCGCCCTCGGGAACAGCCTCTCCGGCCTGGCCCTGGCCCGGGGGCTCATCGGCCTGGGGGTGTCCGCCTGCCTGATGGCGGGCCTGAAGGGTTTCACCCTGTGGTTCCCCTGGGAACGCCAGGCCTCCATGACCGGCTACCTCATGGCCTGCGGGGCCCTGGGCGCCGTTACGGCCAGCGCCCCCCTGGAGGCCGCCCTGCCCGTGCTGGGCTGGCGCGGAGCGTTCTGGTGCGTCGCGGGCCTCGCCCTGGTGGTGGCCGGGGTGATCTACTGGATCATGCCGGAGCCCGCCCAGCCGGCCCACCCTTCGGATCTGAGCCATACCCTGAAGGGGGTGGCCGAGGTGTTCGCCGCCCCCCGCTTCTGGCGCTACGCTGGCCAGGCGGCCTTTTTCACAGGGGGCTTCATGGCGGTGCAGGGGCTCTGGGCGGTGCCCTGGCTGATGCAGGTGAATGGCTATTCCCGCGCCGAGGCGGCCACCCACCTGGTGTGGCTCAACCTCGGCATGTTGTCCGGCCAGTTTTCCATCGGCCGCTTCGCTACCCGCCTGGCCAGCCTTGGCATTACCACCCCCCGGCTCATGGCGGGGGGACTCGCCACAGTGCTGGTGGTCGAGGCCCTTATCCTTTTGCGGATTGGCCCCACTCTGGTCCTGTGGGCGGCCTTTGGCTACTTTGCTGCGACGGGGGCCCAGATCTACGGGGTGGTGACCCATCAGTTCCCCCTCACCCTGTCGGGACGGGTGTCCACGGCGGTGAACCTGCTGGTCTTCGCGGGGGCCTTCGCCGTCCAGTGGGGCCTCGGCGGCCTCATCGATGTCCTCGTCGCCGAGGGCATGGGCGCGTCCTCCGCCCTCGTGACCAGCTTTGCCCTGCTCCTTGCCCTCCAGGCCGCCAGCCTGCTGACCACCCACTTCGGCCGGCCCGCCCCCCAGACTGCGTTCCCCTGACTCATGATTTCATTTCAACACGAACTATTTGCTTCAAACATATTTGTGCTAGAATTTTTAGCCTTGCAAATTTCTCCCCAAACTGGTTTTTCCCAGGAGATCTCCTCAGGTAGGAGGCTCCCATGAGTGCCGCGGGGACGCCGGAAGGCGACGTGGCCGGGGAAAACACCCAACCCGCATCCCGGACCAGCCCCCTGGTGGAGGTGGGACCGAGTGCCCTGGATCTGGCTGCGCCAGAGCTGGGCGCCCCGGCCAACCCGCCGAGCACCACGCCACGGCATGACCTTCGAATCCTCCAGGCCCTGCGCCAGATCGTGCGCGGCGTGGAGCTGTATTCGAAACAGGTGGCGGCCACCAGCCAGATCACCCTGCCCCAGTTGGTCTGCCTCCTCAGCGTGGTGAATCATGGCCCCCTGACGGCAGGCACGATCGGCCGGCAGATCCACCTCAGCGCCAGCACGGTGGTGGGCATCCTCGACCGCCTCGAGGAAAAGGGCCTGATCGTTCGGGAGCGGGACCGCCGGGATCGGCGGGTGGTATTCGTCACCGCCACGCCCAAGGGGGTCGAGCTTGCCGCCACGGCGCCCTCGCCCCTCCAGCGACATCTGGCCGAAGCGGTCAATGCGCTGCCCGAACTGGAACAGGCCACCATGGCCCAGGCCCTGGAACGCATCGTCGAGCTCATGGAAAAGGGGGCCGCGGCGGTGGTCCCCGGGCCCGGTGCCCCGGCCGCAAACCCCGCGACGGGAGGACCGACGCCGGCGGACTGAGCTTTCGCTCCCGCCCGGCCCGCCGGGCTCTCCCGCCGCCTGACGGAAAGGAGAGCCCGGACCCATGTCCCGCCCATCCCTCAACGCCCTCGCCGCCGCAGGAGCCGCGCTGGCGATGCAGTTCTGCGCACCACGGCTCGCGGATGCCCCCCGCATCCACGCGCTGGTGTCCCAGTGCCCGCCCCTCGACCTCAACTCGACTTACGCCTACCTGCTGCTGTGCCACCACTTCACGGACACCTGCGTGGTGGCCCGTCATGGCCAGGAATTGTTGGGCTTCATCTCCGCCTACCAGCCCCCCCATCGCCCGGGGGTGCTGTTCGTATGGCAGGTCGCCGTCGCCAAGGCGGCCCGGGGCGAGGGCCTCGGCCAGCAGATGCTCATCCACTTGGTGAGCCGCCCCGGCATCGCCGGGATCGACCTCCTGGAGACCACCGTTTCCCCATCGAACATCCCATCGCGGCGGATGTTCGAGGCCTTTGCCGCCGCCCGGGACGCCCAGGTCAGTGAGGCCCCCCTGTTCGCCGCCCGAGATTTTGGCGGAGAGGATCACGAGGACGAAGTCCTGTTTCGCATCCATGGCCTGAGGGCCGCCCCATCTGGAGAACCGAGGAGACCCCATGAATTTGCACGCCTTTGAACGACTCGAATCCGAAGTCCGCAGCTACGTCCGCTCGTTTCCGGTCGTGTTCACGCGGGCGGTCGGCGCCACCCTGGAAGACGAATCTGGCCGCCGCTACATCGACTTCTTTGCCGGCGCCGGCACCCTCAACTATGGCCACAACAACCGCCGCCTGAAGAATGCCCTGCTGACCTACCTGAATTCCGACGGCATCGTGCACGGCCTCGACATGGCCACTTCGGCCAAGCGGGCGTTCATGGAGACCTTCGACGAAGTCATCCTCCAGCCCCGGGGCCTCTCCTACAAGCTGCAATTTCCCGGCCCCACGGGGGCCAACGCGGTGGAGGCGGCCCTCAAGCTCGCCCGCCAGGTCAAGGGCCGCAATACCATCATCAGCTTCACCCGGGGCTTTCATGGCGTGACCGGAGGCGCCCTGGCCGCCACGGCCAATGCCACCTACCGCAAAGCGGCGGGAATCGCCCTGGAAAACACCGTCTTCATGCCCTACGACGGCTACCTGGGCGCCAAGGCCGACACCATGGCCTATCTGGATGCCATGCTCGCGGACCGGGGGAGCGGCGTGGACGCCCCGGCGGCGGTGATCGTGGAGACCATCCAGGGCGAGGGCGGCATCAACGTCGCCCGCGCCGAGTGGCTGCGCGCCCTCCAATCCATGTGCCAGCGCCATGACATGCTCCTCATCGTCGATGACATCCAGATGGGCTGCGGCCGCACCGGACGCTTCTTCAGCTTCGAGGAGGCCGGGCTGCAACCGGACATCGTCACGCTCTCCAAGTCCCTGTCCGGCTACGGCCTGCCCCTCTCTCTGGTGCTGATTCGACCGGACCTGGACATCTGGTCCCCGGGCGCCCACAACGGCACCTTCCGCGGCAACAACCTGGCCTTCGTCACCGCCCGGGAAGCCCTCAACGCCTACTGGCGAGACGGCGTCTTTGCCGCCGAGGTCGGCCGCAAGGGGCGCATCGTGCGCAGTCGCCTGGAGCACATCGCCGCCTGCTATCCCAGCGGCGCATTCACCGTGCGGGGCCGGGGCATGGTCCAGGCCCTGGTGTCAAAGGACCCGGAGTTGGCCGGCAAGATTGCCGAACGGGCCTTCCAGCAGGGCCTGGTGATCGAAACCTCCGGGGCCTATGGCGAAGCCCTCAAGGTGCTGGCGCCCCTGGTGATCGACGAAGCCCAACTGCGCCAAGGGCTGGAGATCATCGAGCGCTCGGTGGGGGACGTCCTTGGCGCCGACGCCACCGCTCCGGCCGCTCCCGCATTCCTGCGCATGGCGGGGGCGCGATGATCGTCCGCACCCTCGACCAGATCGTCGGCAGCGAGCAGGAGGTGGCGGCGGAGACCTGGGTCAGCCGGCGCCTGCTGCTGGAGCGGGATGGCATGGGATTCAGTCTCCACGAGACCCTCATCCACCCCGGCACCGAGACCCACATCCACTACCGCCATCACCTGGAAGCCGTCTATTGCGTAGAGGGCGAGGGGGAGATCGAGCTGGCCGACAACGGCCGGATCTTTCCGATCCGCCCTGGCACGCTCTATGCCCTCGACCAGCACGACCGGCACTTTCTGCGGGCCACGACCCGCCTGCGCCTGGTCTGCGTGTTCAACCCCCCCCTGACCGGCCGCGAAGTGCACGACGCCGAAGGAGTCTACCCGCTCCTCGCGGAGTTCGGACATCCGTCCCCGGCCGGAATCGCCGCATCAAGCAAGGAGGCGCCATGACGCCCATCACCCAACCCTACCAATCCCGCCTAGCCCAGGAAGCGGCCATGGTCCTGCGCCAGGAGCCGGTGGTCTACCCTCATGCCCGCCTGCCCCCCGGCCGGGGCCTCGACCCCGCCCAACTCAAACGCTACGAGGAAGACGGCTTCGTCCAGATCGAGGACTTCTTCGGTCCCGAGGAGATCGCCGACTTCCGCGCCGAACTCCAGCGCATGGCCAGCGACGCCACCCTCACCGCCCGGGAAGAAACCATCCGCGAGCCGGGCGGCCGCGACGTCCGCTCGATCTTTTCCATCCACACCCTGAGCGACGCCTTTTCCCGGCTGGCCCGCCATCCGCGGCTCCTGGACATCACCCAGCAGATCCTGGGCAGCCGAGTGTACATCCACCAGTCCCGTGCCAATCTCAAGCCCGGTTTCAGCGGCAAGGAGTTCTACTGGCATTCGGACTTCGAGACCTGGCACGTGGAAGACGGCATGCCCGCCATGCGCGCGGTGAGCTGTTCCATCGCCCTCACCGACAACAACGAGTTCAATGGCCCGCTGATGCTCATGCCGGGCTCCCATCGCCAGTTCATCCGCTGCGTGGGCGAGACCCCGGCGAACCACTACAAGGAATCCCTGCGCGCCCAGCATTACGGCACGCCGGACCCCCTGCATCTGTCCCTGCTGGCGGAGCAGGGCGGCATTGCGTCGATCAAGGGTCGAGCCGGATCGGTGGTGTTCTTCGACTGCAACACCATGCACGGCTCCAACAGCAACATCTCGCCCTTTCCGCGCAGCAACCTGTTCCTGGTCTACAACAGCGTCGAAAACACCCTGAACGCCCCCCACGGCAACCTGGCCCCGCGGCCGGAGTTCATCGCCACCCGGGAAAACGTCCGCGCCCTCACGCCCGTGGAGCCCCCGGTCCACCGCACGCCCCAGGCCGCCCTGACGGAATGACGGTGGCGGTTCGCCGCCTCCGTCCTCGATGGGCCTCGCTGATTGGGGTCCTGCTCGCGGCCTGCTCGGCGCCCAACGACCCGGTACCGGCCAACCCCGCGCAAACCACGCTGGAACGCGCCCAGGCCGAGGGGAAGGTCCGCGTCGGCTTCGCCCGCGAGGCGCCCTACGCCTACCGGGATCCGGCCACCGGCCGGGTCACCGGCGAGGCCCCGGAGGTCGCCCGCCACCTGCTCGCCGGCCTGGGGATCACCCAGGTGGAAAGCATCCTCACCGAGCCCGAAACGCTCATCCCCGGCCTCCAGGCCGGCCGCTTCGATCTGATCGCCGGCCTGTCGATCCGGCCCCAGCACTGCGCCGAGGTACGTTTTTCCAACCCCACCTACCAGGTGGGCGAGGCGATGGTGGTGCGGGCCGGCAACCCCGGCAAGTTTCACAGCTTCGAGGACGTGGCGGCCCGCAGGCGATCCACCCTGGGGGTGGTGGCGGGCAGCGTGGAGCTTGACCATGCCCGGGCGGCGGGGATCCCCGCCGAGCGCATCCTGTTCTTTCCTGGCCTCCCCTCCGCGGTGGCGGGGGTCGCTACCGGGCGGGTGGATGGCGCCGCCGGATCGCGGCTCACCCTGCGCAAGCTGGTGGCCAAGGCGAAGCCCGGCACCGTGGAACTGGCCCACCCCTTCCGTGAACCCCGGAAAGCCGGCAATCCCGTACGCAGCTATGGCGCCTTCGCCTTCCGCAAAAGGGATGCCGCCTTCGTTGCGGCGATCAATGCCCGGCTGGCGGACTTCATCGGAAGCCCGGAACACGCCGCGTTGGTCGCACCCTTCGGCTTCACCCCGGCGGACCTGCCCGGCAAGGTCAGCACCGACGCCCTCTGCCCGGGCTGACGGCGGCCCGGCGCAACCACGGCCCCCGTGGTCCAGTCGATTTGCGCCCTCAGGCGGTGGGCCGCGACGCCGCGGCACCGTCGGCGCGGGGGTCGAGTTCCAGCACCACCGGCGAGCTGTGGGCCGCGCTGACGAAATCACTGCGCTCGGTGGGCGGGCCTTCGGGCCGCACCCGGCTGCGGTAAATGGTGAGGGCCGCCAGGGCCAGGAGGGCCACCGCGAAATAGACCATCAGGCTGCCGGGCCCGAGGCTGGCCATCAGCATCCCCGCCGCCGTCGGCCCGATGGCCGCCCCGGCGCCGTGGAGCAGGAGCAGGCCGCTGGTGGCTTCCAGCACCTCCGCCGGCTTGAGGTGGTCATTCACGTGGGCGATGGACAGGCCATAAACCGAGAACGCCAACCCGCCAAAGAGAAACCCCACCCCGCTCAGCCACGCCGGCCAGAAGCTCACCGTGGCGAGCCCCAGCCCGGCGAGCGCGGCCCCACCCAGGCAGACGGTCAACAAGACGTGGCGGCGGTCGTGACGATCCGAGAAATGGCCGATGGGCCACTGCATGGCCGCGCCCCCCAGGATGGTGGCGCTCATGAAGGCGGCGATTTCCCCTTCCGAGAGCCCGACCCGCTGGCCGAACACCGCCCCCATGCCGTAGAACGCGCTATTCACCAGCCCTGAGGCCACCGCGCCATACACCCCGATGGGCGACACCGCGTGGAGGCGGCGCAAGCCCAGGCTCGGCGCCTCCACCGCCTGGGGCTGGGTCACCGGAGTCATCGCGATCGGCACCAGGGCGAGGGAAAGCAGAATCGACACGAGGCCGAAGGGCACAAAGGTTTCCACATCCCCGGCGAGGATCAGCAGTTGCCCCCCCGCCATCGCCACCAGATTCACCGCCACATAGGCCGCCAGCAGGCGGCCCCGGTGCTGGTTGGGGGCCACGGTGTTGAGCCAGCTCTCGATCACCATGTAGAGGCCCACCAGGCAGACCCCCGTCACCGCCCGCAGCAGGCCCCACACCCAGGGATCCACCACCATGGCGTGGACAATGGCGGTGGTGGACGCCACCGCTGCCATGGCGGCAAAGGCCCGAATGTGGCCGACCCGATGGATGATGCGGGGGCACAAAAAGGTGCCCACGACGTAGCCAAGAAAAAACGCGGACATGACCAGCCCTGTCACCGACACCGGAAAGCCCGCCAGATGGGCGCGCAGGCCCAGGGCGGAAAAAAACAGGCCGATCCCCGCCAGAAGCAGGCCGACAGCAAGGAACAGGGAAGCGATGGGCAGGAGGACGGCGGTCATGGGCACGATGGGCCCCGGAACACGGCCGCTCCGGGCACCCGGCAAGGAGGAGGTCGGCGGGACGGCTCCCCGCCCCAGGCAAGACCATACCTCCCTGGCCCCCCCTTGCCTACCCATCGCACGCCCCATCGCCTGCCCACGGCGACGACAGCGTCATCCCCGGCTGAAATCCAGGCACGCAGCCCGTGCGGATTATTAGCAGCTCCGGGGGCTTGTCCCCCGGCGGGACATGAAACGCAAGCCGCAGTTCACGCTGTAAATTTCTGCGCCGAGGGGGAAGCCAGTTTCTTCAGGGCCACCTATCCAACCCACCCCGACTCCGACCACAGCTCAGGGCCGGAGCATTGATCCGGGAAATGAACGCCGCCTGGATCGCCGAGCGCGCAGATCAGGTCAAGAAGCCGTCATTCGCCTGGGGAGAATCCCGCGCGGCGCCATCGCCCTGTGCTAAAAATGGGAGAGCGGCCACTCGATGGCTTTCGTTTTTCTGCGTTGCACGATTCATCAAGGAGAACGGCGTGGAATACGTCCAATTCGGCTCCACTGGCCTTCGGGTCTCGCGTCTGGCCCTCGGCTGCATGACCTATGGCAGCCCGGAGTGGCGTCCCTGGGTGCTCGACGAAGCCGCCAGCCGGCCGTTCATTCAGCAGGCCCTGGATCACGGCATCAATTTTTTTGACACGGCGGATATGTATTCTCTCGGCGCGGGCGAAGAAGTCCTGGGGCGGGCGCTGCGCGACTACGCCCAAAGGGAGGATGTCGTCATCGCCACCAAGGTCTATTACCCGATGAACGACCATCCCAACAGCCGCGGCCTGTCGCGCAAGCACATCCTGGCCAGTATCGACGCGTCATTGCGGCGTCTGGGCACCGACTATGTCGACCTTTACATCATCCATCGCTTCGACCCCCTGACGCCCATCGACGAGACCCTTGCCGCGCTGGATACGGTGGTGCGGTCGGGCAAGGCGCGCTACATCGGCGCCTCGTCCATGTACGCCTGGCAGTTCATGGCCATGCTCGCCCGCCAGCGGGAACTCGGGCTCGCCCGATTCGTGTCCATGCAGAACCACTACAACCTGATCTATCGCGAAGAAGAGCGGGAAATGCTGCCCCTGTGTCGCCACGAACAGATCGCCGTCACGCCCTGGTCCCCCCTGGCCCGCGGGCGATTGGCGGGAGCCCAGCAGAGTCAGACCCAACGTGCCGCCACCGACAACCTGGCTCAGCAGTGGTACGACCAGCAGGCGATGGAAGACGCCATCGTCGCGGCCGTCGCCCAGGTGGCGGCGGGGCGCGGGGTGCCGCCGGCTCAGGTGGCCATTGCCTGGGCGGCAACCCGGCCCGGCATCACGGCCCCCATCGTCGGCGCCTCCAAGCCCCATCACTTGCCCGATGCCATCGCCGGCATCGCGTTGCAGCTGAGCGAAGAGGAAGTGGCCATCCTGGAAGCCCCCTACCGTCCCCGCCCCATCGCGGGCCACGACTGAGGCGACGCGGGGCCCAGCGCCTTAGCGGCAAGCATCAACGCCGTCAATTGGGCTCCCACCCCTTCCCATCGTTCGCTCCAGGATCTGCTCGCCTCTTCGCGCAATTGCCTTGCCGCTCCAGCCAGTACACGGCATTCCCCACGATCGCGACACTTCCGGAGATCACGGCGCTTCCCGCCGCGGTCACCCCAGCCAGCACGAGAAGCGCCCCGCAGTCTTCATTTCGGCACTCGGCAAGCACGGCAATCTGCACCGGCTTCAGCTCCACGTGTTTGGCCACCACCTGGCATTCAGCGTCGTAGGAGGTGGTGACGTGGGGAAGGAATACACAGCCTTGAACCGCCCCGCCGATGACGAGCGCCGTAAAAACCCTGAGCGATCTGGCGGGAAAATGAATGGCCATGGAGGAGCAAATCGCGCCGTCCAGGTCGCGGACGGCGGTGGCCCCACAGTACTCCGTGATGCGGGTGCGCGCGAGGGGGGAATTCTCCGGCCACTCACGCCAAGCAGCCGCCGTGACGACACCGGCATCCTCGGCTAAAGTCGCAGGGTGGCGCCCGAGCTTCATTCGGCCTCATCGGGCGGCCCTCCATTCAACCCTTTTCGAGCACGACCGGTGACGAAGCTTCGGGTTTACGTCTCCTCCACCTACGAGGACTTGAAGGACTTCCGCGCCAAGGTCATTGAGGGCTTGCGGCGAGGCGGGTACGAGCTGGTGACCATGGAGGACTACCCGGCCTTCGACCAACGCCCCCTGGCCAAATGCCTGGCAGACGTCGCCTCCTGCCAAATCTATGTCGGCATCCTGGCCAAGCGCTACGGCCACGTTCCGACCAAGGACAACCCGGACAAGCGCTCCATCACTGAGCGGGAATACCTGCAGGCCACCCAGTCCCGTCTTCCCCGCCTTGTCTTCCAACTCGACCCCGAGACGCCGTGGCTGGATAAATTCAATGATCGACTGGCCAAAGGGCGAGACCGCGGCAAGAACATCGAGCGCTTCCGCGCCCACGTTGGCAAGGAACACGGCAACCGATATTTTTCCGGCCCGGATGAGCTGGCCAAGCTTGTCCTCGAGGCGATCAGCGCATGGGAAAAGGAGCACCCTGCAACGTTGCCAGGCTCCCCCTCCACTCCACCGCCGAGCGCCCCCGCCTTCCGCTGGCCCTCGGCCGGGGATTTCGCCGCCCTCATCGCCGCCAAGCGCGAGGGCTTCTCCGGGCGGGAGTGGCTGTTTGCGGAGGTGGACGCCTGGGCGGCCGACTCCGCTTCCCGGGCGCTACTGATCCGCGCCGACTACGGCGTGGGCAAATCCGCCTTTCTGGCCGAACTGGTGGCGCGCAACCCCGGCGGCGCGGTGGTGGCCTGGCACTTTTGTCAGCACGATACCCGCCAAACCCTGCGCCGCGGCGCCTTCGTGCGCAACCTGGCCGGCCAATTGCGGGATTCCCTGCCGGCTTATCGCGAGGCTGTGGAGGCTCGCCCCGAGTTGCAGGAGCGTCTGGACCGCGCCCTGGAGGACCCCGGCAGCGCCTTCGAAGCCGCCCTGCTCAACCCCCTGGCCACCCTGTCCGCGCCGCCAGCGCCGCGCCTGATCCTCATCGACGCCCTGGACGAAGCCCTGGAAGTGGACCGTGAGGAAGCGCAGCGGGTCGGCAACCTCGTGGCGCTCCTGGCCAACAAGGCCTCCCGCCTGCCCCCCTGGCTGCGCCTGGTGGTCACCGCCCGCAACAACCCGGAGGTCATCAGCCGATTACAGGGCGCCTTCACCCTGACCCAGATCGACGCCGAGGGCGCCGACAACCGGGACGACCTCTACGCCTACGCCCACCGCCAAGCCTGCCAGGACCCCATCGCCGCCCAGCTTGCGGCGGTGGGCAAGTCCGCCGATTGGCTGGCCGGCCTGCTGCGGGACCGGGCGGGTGGAAAATTCCTCTACGTCGCCCGCGCCCTGCGGGACCTGAAGGAAAAGCGCCTCACCCTCGCCCAGGCCGGGGAACTGCCCCCGGGCATGGACGGTTTTTACCTCGACGCCTTCGAGCGCCGCTTCGACAAGGCCGGGCGGGCCTACGGCCCCTTCCGCGCCCTGCTGGGCCTCCTCTGCGCCCTGCGGGAGCCCGTCTCCGCCGGCCCCCTGGCCGAACTCCTGGGCTGCGAGACACGCCACATCCAGGCCGCCCACGCCCTGCTGCCGGATTTCATCGTCAGGCGTCAGGGGGGCTACACCTTCGAGCACTTCTCCATTGCCGAGTGGCTGAGCCGGGAGAGCGATGAGGGCTTTCCCCGCGCCGGCCCCTACGCCGTGAACCTCGCCAGTGCCGAAGCCTGCATCCACCACCGCGCCCTTCAGCGCATCCGGGACGGCAACGCCCACCAATTCGACTACCTCGTCCGCCACCTCGCGCACCACCTGCCCGACGCCGCGGAGCGCCGCGGGGCCTTCACCACCCTGATGCAGGATTACCGCTGGCTGCACGAGCGCCTGCGGCTGGCCGGGGTGGATGCCTTGCTGGGCGATTGCCGGCACCTCGGGGACAGCGAGTTTGGCCGCCTCCTCGCCGCCTGCCTGCGCAATTCCGCCCATGTGCTGCGGCGGAATCCGGAGCAGTTGGCAGCGCAGGTGCTGGGCCGATTGGGCGAACGGAACGCCGTCGTACAGGACATTACACGCCTGTGCGCTAGCGTGCGGGAGGCAGTCCGGCGAGCGGTCTCATCCGGCGAACTTGCGAACACTCTCCTTCCCGTCACTGCCAGCGTGCGTCTTGACCTAGCTTTGTCTGCTGTGCTCGAAGTCCAAGGCGTCGGGGTGGCTGCCCTGGCAGTGCTGCCCGACGGGCGGCTGGCTTCAGGGTGTGACGATGGGACGATTCAGCTTTGGGCCCTCCAGGGCAGTGCCGAACCCCTTGTGCTCAAAGGCCACAAGAAGTTGGTGAACGACCTAGCAGTGCTTCCCGACGGGCGGCTCGCCTCAGGAAGCAACGACGGGACGATCCGCCTGTGGAACTGCCATGGCAGGGCCGAACCCCAAGTCCTCTACGGACACGCCAACCAGGTGACGGCACTGGAAGTGCTGCCCGACGGGCAGCTGGCTTCAGGGTGTGACGATGGGACGATTCAGCTTTGGGCCCTCCAGGGCGGTGCCGAACCCCTGGTGCTCAAAGGCCACGACCGCTGGGTAACGGCCCTGGTGGTTCTGCCCGACGGGCGACTGGCCTCCGGGAGCAGCGATCGGAGGATCTGCCTGTGGGACATCCAGGGCGAGGCCAAACCCCAGGTGCTCGAAGGCCACGGCGGCTGGGTGAGGGCCCTGGCGGTGCTGCCCGACGGGCGGCTTGCCTTCGGGAGCGACGATGGGACGATCCGCCTGTGGGACCTCCAGGGCGGGGCCGAACCCCAGGTGCTCGAAGGCCACGGCGGCTGGGTGAGGGCCCTGGCGGTGCTGCCCGACGGGCGGCTCGCCTCCGGGAGCCACGATGGGACGATCCGCCTGTGGGACCTCCAGGATGGGGCGGAACCCCAGGTGCTCGAAGGTCACGGCGGCTGGGTGAGGGCCCTGGCGGTGCTGCCCGACGGGCGGCTCGCCTGCGGGAGCAACGATGGAACGATCCGCCTGTGGGACCTCCCGGGCGGGGCCGAGCCCCAGGTGCTCGAAGGTCACGGCGGCTGGGCGAGGGCCCTGGCGGTGCTGCCCGACGGGCGGCTCGCCTGCGGGAGCGACGATGGGACGATCCGCCTGTGGGACCTCCGGGGCGGGGCCGAGCTCCAGGTGCTCGAAGGTCACGGCGACTGGGTGACGGCCCTGGCGGTGCTGCCCGACGGGCGTCTCGCCTCCGGGAGCGCGGATGGGGCGATCCGCCTGTGGGACCTCCAGGGCGGGGCCGAGCCCCAGGTACTCGGAGAGCACGAATTCTGGGTAGCAGCCCTGGCGGTGCTGCCCGACGGGCGGCTCGCCTCCGGGAGCGAGGATACGACGATCCGCCTGTGGGACCTCCAGGGCGGGGCCGAACCCCAGGTACTCGAAGGCCACGGTGGCGGGGTGAGGGCTCTGGCGGTGCTGCCCGACGGGCGGCTGGTCGCTGCCGCCGGGGCTCGGGTTTTGGTTTGGCAGGCGGCATTCCAACGCGTTGACGCCTGGTTCGAGGCCGATGCGGTGGTGACTTGCCTGGCAGCGCCCCCTTCCGGAGGGATCGTCGCCGGCGACGCCAGCGGGCGGCTTCACTTCCTGGAACTCATCGAACGCCGGCCCTGACGCTGCATACGGAAAGGCCGCTCTTACCCGCCGCGCTGAATTCCGCCACAGAGGGGCACAGCGCCGATATGTGGCCCGCCCCGGGGCCGTCAGGTCGGGGGCATCACGGGGAGCCCACCCGGCTGGCGGGGGAGAAGGCCGGGATCGCAACGGGGAGCGGGACTTCGGTTTCCAACGCCTCATCGACCGTTTCGACGGCGGAGGCGAGGTGCCAGCGCACGATCTCCATCCGCCCGTCGAAATGTTCCACGATGGCGCTGCAGCTATCGACCCAGTCGCCGCAGTTGAGATAGCGCACGCCGTCGATCATCCGGTCCGAGGCCCAGTGGATATGGCCGCAGATCACGCCGTCCAGACCCTGATTGCGGGCGCCCCGGGCGATGGCGTCCTCGAAGTCGAAGATGAAATTGACGGCCTTCTTGACCTTGACCTTGGCGTAGCCGGCCAAGGACCAATAACCCGGGCGGCGCAGCAGGCGGCGGGCCCGGGACAGCCAGACGTTGATCCGCACCAGGAGGCTGTAGGCCACGTCGCCGAGTACGGCGACCCAGCGGTGGTGGCGCGTCACCTGATCGAACGCATCGCCATGGATCAACCAATAGCGTTGGCCATCGGCCGCGTGGTGCACCCATTCCGTCTCGATGCGGATGTCGCCGAAGGCGAGGCCGCTGTAATCCCGCAGGGCTTCATCGTGATTGCCGGGGATGAAGATCACCTGGCAGCCGTGGCGAGCGCGGCGCAGCACCTTCTGGATGACCGTGTTGTGAGCGGGGGCCCAGTGCACCGCGCGGTTCATGGACCAGAAATCGATGATGTCGCCGATGAGATAGAGGTGTTGCGATCGGTAGGCGCGCAGAAAATCCACCAGCCGCGCGGCCTGGCACGCCCGGGTGCCCAGATGGACGTCGGAGATGAAGACGGAGCGAACCTCGGGCATCAGACCTCCTGCCGAAGGGCGGGCTTGAGGAGAGCAGGGCGCTGCGGGAGCCCGGAAGGCCGGGAGGCTTCCAGGAGCGCGGCCACGAAGCGGTCGTTGATGCGGTCCCAATCCAGGGTTTCGGTCTTGGTCCGCGCCGCGGCGCCCAGGCGCCGGTATCGGCTGGGGTCGCCGGCCAACTCAGCGGCGGCTGCGATGAAGGCCGACGCGTCGCCGGGCGGGACCGTCACCCCATTGATGCCGGAGGCGATCACCTCCGCCGCCGCGGCATCGGCATAGGCCACCACCGGCAGGCCGCTCGCCATGGCTTCGAGGGTCACGTTCCCGTAGGTCTCGGTGAGGCTGGGAAAGAGGAAAAGATCGGCCGAGGCGTAGTGGGCGGCCAAGTCTTCGCCGCGACGCATTCCCGCGAAGTGGTGGTCGGGATGTTGCCGCTCCAGCGCGGCCCGCAGGGGGCCGTCGCCCACGACGACCAGGCGTGCGTCCGGCCGGTGCTGGCGAATGGCGTCGAACGCCGCCAGCGTCAGGGGCAGGTTCTTCTCGGGCGCCACCCGGCCCACGCTCACCACCGCCAGGTCATCGGGGTTTAGACCCCAGGTTGCGCGGAGCGCCTCGCTGCGACGGGTCGGCGAGAACAGGGCGGTATCCACACCCCGGGCGATCACCTCGAGGCCCTCGTAACCCTGCCCGCATAGCTGCGCCGCCATCGCGGCCGTGGGCACGAAGGTCCGCGCGGTGCGATTGTGGAATCGGCGCAGGTAGCCCGCCACCGGCTGGCGCAGCCAGCCGATCCCGTAGTGCCGGCTGTAGTGGTCGAAGTTGGTGTGGAAATCGGAGGTGACCGGCAGGCGGAGGGCGCGAGCGGCCGAAACGGCCGACCATCCCAGGGGCCCCTCGGTGGCCACATGGACCAGATCCGGCCGCTGGCGGCGCCATTGACGGATGAGGGCGGCACGGGCCGGCAGACCAAAGCGGAGTCCGTCGTAGCGCGGAATCGGCAGGCCATGGGTCAGCACTTCTTCGAATCCAGCACGCAGCGCCGGCCGTTCCCCCGGCGCCTGGCGCGGGCGGATGAGCTGGATCCGGTGGTTGCGGTCAATAAGGCCCTGCACCATCCGCCCCAGGGTCATGGCCACGCCATTGACCTCCGGCGGGTAGGTTTCGGTGACCAGAGCGATGCGCAGGCTGGGTGAGTGCCCGCGCTCTGCGAGACTGAATTCTGTGGACGCCATGGACGCAAGCCTAGGGGGCCGACGCGAACGGCGTGTGACACCCCCGTGAAGCTTGCATGACGCCCGGGGGGCTCAGTCGAGGAGAATGAGGCCCCACACCAGGACCACGTTGAGCAGGCTCACCAGCACCGCGGCGCTGCCAATATCCTTGGCGCGCTTGGCCAGACGGTGATTCTCGAAGGAGATGCGATCGACGGCCGCCTCGATGGCGGAGTTGAGCAGCTCCACCACCAGCACCAGCAGCACGCAGGCGATGAGGAGGGCGTGGGCGATACCGCTGATCTCGAAGAACCAGGACATCGGGATCAACGCCCCCGCCAGCCAGACCTCCTGACGAAAGGCGTCTTCGTGCCGGTAGGCGGCGGCCAGGCCGGCCAGGGAGTAGCGGAACGCATTGAAGATCCGGGTAAGGCCGGTCTTTCCTTTGAAGGGGCTTTCGGGGGTGTGCTCAGTTTCGGGGGGCATGGCCAGCAAGGACGTCGGAATAAAGGTGGGCCAGCCGTCCGGCCAGGCCCTGATCGGACCAGCGGGAGGCGTGGGTGGGGGCGGCGCGGGCCAGCGCGGCGAGCCAAGCGCGGTCCGTGAGCAGGTCGGCCATCAGACTGGCGAAGGCAATCGGGTCGTCGGGGCTGGTGACCGTCCCTTCCCCCGGCGCGAGGATCTCGGCGGTGCCCATCTCCGCCAGGGCCAGGACCGGCGTTCCGGCCGCGAGGGCCTCCAGCAGCACCAGGCCCTGGGTTTCGGTGCGGGAGGCGAACACAAACAGATCGGCGGCGGCGTAGCAGTCCGGCAACTCGGTGCTGCGATCCAGATAGTCGAGAAAGCGCACGTTCTCGCCCAAGCCCCGCGCGGCAACCTGGGCTGCGAGGGCGGCGCGGGCGGGGCCTTCCCCGGCGATGAGCAGGAGCACATCGGGGAGAGTGGCCCGAGCCCGGTCCGTCGCCTCGATGAGAAAGGAGATGTTTTTTTCGAAGGCAACACGGCCCACATACAGCGCCACGGGGCGGGTGGGCGAAATGCCGAGGCGTTGGCGAAACCCTGCGCCATTGCCGCCTGCGAATTGGGCGCAGGGGATGCCGGTGGGCAGGATCTCGCGGCGGGTGGTCACCCCATAGCTGGCCAGTCGCTTGGCCATGGCCTGGGAGGGCACGATGACGCGGTCCAGCGCATTGCACTGGCCCCGCGACAACCGCCGGGCGATGCCGCGCAGCGCCCCGGAAGGCGCAACCGGCAGATAGTGGTGGAGATACTCCTCGAACAGGGTGTGATAGGTGGCCAGCACCGGCAGCTTCAAACGGCGGGCGAGGCGCAAGCCTGCGTAGTGGGCCACGAACGGGGTCTGGATGTGGATGAGGTCCACCGCCTCGTCCCGGAGGCGTTGCTCCAGGGCCAGGGCCGCGCGGTAGCCCATCAGGCGGTCTTCCGGATCCCGGGGGACCGGGCGCGCGGGGAGGCGGATCAGATCCGGCGCGGCGGATTCGCCGCCGTAGGTCGGCGCCACCAAAAGGGTCTGGACGCCAAAGCCCGGGAGTTCGCGGCGAAAGGTCTCGATGGAGGTGGACACGCCATTGACGCGCGGAAAATAAACATCGGACAACAAGGCGACGCGCATCGGCTCCTCCAAACAAGCCGGAGCGATGCTAGGGGCCGGGTGTGACGCGGGCGTTACGGGCAGGTTGCGGGACGGTGTCGCGCGATGGCCGTGGGGGGCTCACCTCACCCCACGACCGCGAGGTTCAGGCGTGGAAAGAATTTTGCCGCGCCACATTGGACCCAGATTGGGTGAAACATTTCTGTAACCCATCCGGCACCATAATTTCACATTGGCACCAAGACCGCCCAAACCAAGACACGAGACCCACGCGATGGCGAAAGCAAACAAGGACGCCCTGGACTGGCTCAAGGCTGAGCTGGACGACGAGCTGGACGAGGATTTCGAGCTGGAGCTGACGGAGTCGACCCTCTCCCTCGAACTTCGCAAGGTCTATAAGAAGCAGCACGCGGACTCCCTGGACCGGCGCGTCTATTTCACCGAGCTCATCCGGCTTCAGTCGGAGTTGATCAATCTCCAGGACTGGGTCGAACAGACCGGCCAGAAGGTGGTGGTGATCTTCGAAGGGCGCGACTCCGCCGGCAAGGGCAGCGTGATCAAGCGCATCACCCAGCGGCTCAATCCCCGCGTATGCCGCGTGGTTGCGCTGGCCAAGCCCAGCGACCGGGAGCGCACCCAGTGGTACTTTCAGCGCTACGTGCCGCATCTGCCGGCCGCCGGCGAGATCGTGCTGTTCGATCGTTCCTGGTACAACCGCGCCGGGGTCGAACGGGTGATGGGCTTCGCCACCGCTGAAGAGGTCGAGCAGTTCTTCCAGGATGTGCCCGAGTTCGAGCGCATGCTGGTGCGCTCGGGCATCCGGCTCGTCAAATACTGGTTCTCGCTCGCCGATGAGGAGCAGCAACTGCGCTTCCTGATGCGCATCCACGACCCCCTCAAACAGTGGAAGCTCAGCCCCATGGACCTGGAGTCGCGGGTGCGCTGGGAGGACTACACCAAGGCCAAGGAAGACATGTTGGCCCGCACCAACATCCCCGAGGCCCCCTGGTACATCGTCGAGGCCAATGACAAGAAGCGGGCGCGCCTGAACTGCATCGCCCACCTGCTGGACCACATCCCCTACGAAGACGTCCCGCGGGATCCGATCGCCCTGCCCGACCGGGTGTTCAATCCCGACTACGAGCGGAGCGCCATGCCGCCCGAGCTCTACGTGCCCAAACGCTACTGAGTGGGGCAGAACGAGCGACGTGCCTGACCACGGCAGCCGCTTGCCTCACCGGCCACCACAGGTCATCCACCGCCGACCAATAATGCAACGGCCGCGCTGAAGTCCTCCACCACCCGCGTCGGGGTGACCTCCGGGTTGGCGTCGTCCCCCGGGCGGAACTTGCCGGTACGCACTAGAATGCCCGCGATGCCCACCGCTTGGGCGCCGCCAATGTCGTCCCGCAGGTCGTCGCCGATGAGGACTGCCTCGCTGGGAGCGACGCCCAATTCAGCCAGGGGGCCGAGGAAGAAGGGCGCAGCAGGTTTGCCCACGATCTCCGCCGTGACCCCGGCGCCATATTCCAGGGCAACGACGAAGGCGCCCAGGTCGAGGGTGAAACCGTCGGGCTCCTTGAAATAGCGGTTGCGGGCCATGGCGATGAGGGGGCAGCCGGCCATGAGGAGGCGGAAGGCGGCGTTGAGGCCATCAAAAGTGAAATGGGGCCCCGCGTCGCCGAGCACCACCACGTTGGGGTTCGGGTCGCTCGCCCCCATTTCGGCGGCGATGTCGGGATGCACCAGCCAGTGGGGGCGTAGGCCGCGGCTGAGCACGAGTTGGCGGGTGGCCAGGGCTGCGGTGTGAATCTCGTCGGCGGCGACGTCGAAACCTAATCCGACGAGGAGGTCCACGATGGCCTTGCGGGGCGAACGGGTGGTGTTGGTGAGGAAGCGCAGAGGCAGGCCCGTGGCCCGCAGGCGCTGCAGCGCCTGCACCGCGCCGGGGATGGCCTGGTCACCGACATGCAGCACCCCGGCGAGATCGATCAGAACCGCTTTGGGGGCGGCGGGAAGGGTCGGAGTCATAACGGTGGCGCAGCAAAAACGGGGCCAGCCACCATGGTACGCCCCGCCGAGGGGTCAGTTTGGGGGCATCACGGTGAGCCGGCCCTGGCTGGAGAGGTAGGCGGCGAGTCCGAGGGCGCAGAAGGCACCGGCACCGAGGGCCAAAGTCAGGGGGCCGCCCCACAAAAGGGGCACGACCAGACTGGCGCTCACCGAATTGAGCCCAACCTGGAGGAAGCTCTGGCAACTGGCGGCCATGCCCCGGCGGTGGGGCACGAGATCGAGGGCCAGAAGGGTGAGGCTGGGGGTGGCGATGGCCATGCCGAGGTTGTAGATGAAGAGCGGCAAGGCTGACCAGGGGAGGGTCGCGGGCTGACTGAGGTGGTAGCCGATGTTCACCGCCACCGAGGTGAGCATGATGGCGAAGCCGGTCAGCACGCTGCGGCGGGGGCTCCAACGCCCCGCCACCCGGCCGGAGACGGTGGCGCCGGACATCATGCCCAGCACGGTGGGGCCGAAGAGCCAGATGAAGCCCTGCTCCGACAACCCCAGGTGCCCCATGACGAACTTGGGCGCCGCCAGGACGTAGATGAAAAAGCCATTGAAGTTGCAGGCCAGGGCCACCGCCAGCAGGACGAATCCGCTATGGGAAAACACGCCGTGAAAGCCCCGGAACAGGACGCGGGGATGCAGCGAATGGCGGCGGTCCGGCGGCAGGGTTTCCGGCAGATGGCGATACACGGCAAAAATCAGCAACGCCGCCAGCAGCGCGAGAAAGACGAAGATGGCCCGCCAACCGGCCACGGCGAGGATCAGGCCGCCGACCATCGGGGCGATGGCCGGGGCGAGGGCGAAGAGGGTCATGACCTGGGACATCAGGCGCTGGGCCTGGGGCCCTTCGAAGAGGTCCCGGATCACCGCCCGGCCGACCACCATGCCAGCCCCGGCGGAGAAGCCCTGGAGGATGCGCCCAACCCACAGCCATTCGATGGACGGAGCGGCGGCGCAGAGCAGGGACGCCAGCCCGTAGACCGCCATGCCCACCATGATGACCCGGCGGCGGCCGTAGCTGTCGGACAGGGCGCCGTGCCAGAGGGTCATGAAGGCGAAGGCGGCCATGTAAAGAGCCAGGGTCTGCTGGACCCGCAGGTAGGAGGCGCCGAGATCCGCCTCGATGGCGTGGAAGGCCGGCAGGTAGGTGTCGATGGAGAACGGGCCGATGGAGGTGAGCCCGGCCAGGAGGGCCACCATCAGCCAGCGGTTGGCCATTATTCGATGGCCTTCACATCAACCACGAAGTAGCCGGTCTCGCCAAAGCAGGTGGAGGGAATGCCGACATGCTGCTGGTAGGTGAGCGCCACGCGGCGCCCCATGAGGCCATTGATGCGGGCGGCGATGGCTTCGTCCCGGGCGGTGAAATGGAAGATCTCCGGCATGCTGCCGGGGATCGCCACCAGGGCAAGCTGGCCCTCCCAGGTCTTGCAGAACCAGCCCTTGCGCGAAAACTTCTGCACGTAGCCCGCCCGTTCGCCCTCGGAATAGGACCATTGGAGCACCACCCAGGTGTAGGCTGCCAGCAGGGCGAAAAGGATGGCGGGCACGAGAAACAAGCCAAAGCGCCAGATGAGGCGCCCGGAAGAGGCGGGCATGAGGGTTGATCTCCAGACGATCCAGGCCCGGAACGCGCCGGGATGAAGCCATTATCGCCGATCCGCCGGGCGGGCGGGCGCCGCTGGAAAATCGCGCTTTCGGGTAGGATGGCGACGGGATGGGGCAGTGCAGCACGCGGCCCCGCTGGCTCAAATGTGCTTTAGGTTGGACTCATGATTGAATTTCGCGTGGTGCCCGTCGCCCCCTTCGCCCAGAACTGCTCGATCCTTTGGAATCCGTCCACCCGCAAGGGCGCGGTGGTGGACCCGGGGGGCGACATCGACCGCATCCTCGAGGCCGCGAAGGAGGAGAGAGTGGAGCTCGAAAAGATTCTCCTCACCCACGGCCACATCGACCACGCCGGCGGCACGGCGGAGCTGGCCAAGCGCCTCGGCATCCCCATCGAGGGGCCGGAGGAGGAGGAGCGCTTCTGGATCGACGCCCTGGCCCAGCAGAGCCAGCGCTTTGGCTTTCCGAAGGTGGAAGGCTTCGAGCCTGACCGCTGGCTGAAGGACGGCGACACCGTCCAGGTGGGGGGCGAAACCCTGGAGGTCTATCACACGCCGGGGCACACCCCGGGGCATGTGATCTTCTTCCATCGCAAGGCGAAGCTCGCGATCGTGGGGGATGTGCTCTTCGCCGGTTCGATCGGCCGGACGGACTTTCCCCGTGGAGATTTCCAGACCCTGATCCGCTCGATCCGCGGCAAGCTATGGCCCCTGGGCTCGGACGTGACCTTCATCCCGGGCCACGGACCCCTCTCCACCTTCGGCGAGGAGCGCCGCTCAAATCCCTTCGTGGCCGACGGCCAGCGCTGACGCGCCCGCCGCCGGAGGGCGGAGATCAGCGCGCCTTGATGGCGTCGCGGATTTCCTTCAGGACCTTCAGATCTTCGGGCTCCGGCGGGGGTGCCGCCGGGGCCGGGGCGGGCTCCTCGGCGCGCTTCAACTTGTTCATGGCCTTGATGGCCACGAAGATGGCCATGGCGATGATGACGAAATCGATGGTGGTGTTGATGAAGGCACCGTACTTCACCAGGGGCGCGCCGGCCTTTTCGGCCGCCTCCAAGGTTTCGTAGGTCTTGTCGCCCAGATTCAGATAAAGGTGTTTGAAATCCACGCCGCCGACCAGCTTGCCGAGGATCGGCATGACCACGTCCTTCACCATGGAATCGACGATCTTCTGGAAGGCACCGCCGATGATCACACCGACCGCCAGGTCGACCACGTTCCCCTTGAGGGCGAACTCTTTGAACTCCGTCATGAAACTCATGCTGCACTCCTTGTCAATTGCCACACTCCACGCACTCGGCCGACCGGCGCATGAGTCCGAGGCAGACCCCCCCAGGGGTATGCCGCGCGGATTCTAGCCGGAAACCCCGACCCGGCTCCAGCAAGACCCGTGCCGTAAAGATCTCAAAATATTAGGAAATGCCCATCCCGGGGCGATGTTAGATTGCCCCATCCGGGGGAACCCCCGATTGCCAGGAGCCATCATGTCCCTCCCTCCCAGCCTGGCCGGCCGATTCCGCGTGCCCGCCATTGCCGCGCCGATGTTCCTGGTTTCCGGCCCCGAACTGGTCATCGCCACCTGTCAGGCTGGAGTCGCGGGCACTTTTCCCGCCCTCAATGCCCGCCCGGCCGCACAACTGGAAGACTGGCTGGCCGAAATCGACGCCGCCCTGGCCGAGTTCCGCGCTCGCCATCCGGACCTGCCCTGCGCACCCCACGGCGTGAATCTGATCCTCCACCCCACCAACCACCGGCTCGCCGAGGATCTGGAGATCGTGGTGCGCCACCAAGTCCCGCTGGTGATCACCAGTCTGGGGCACCCGGGGGAGGTGGTGCGGGCGGTGCATGGCTACGGCGGACTGGTGTTCTCCGACATCATCCACGCCTACCATGCCCGCAAGGCCGCCGCCGCCGGGGTGGACGGCATCATCGCGGTGGCGGCGGGCGCGGGGGGCCACGCCGGGACCCAGAACCCCTTCAGCCTGATCCGGGAGATTCGCGAGTTCTGGGACGGCCTGCTGGTCCTGGCTGGAGCGATCTCCGACGGCGCCAGCATCCGGGCGGCCGAGGTGTTGGGGGCGGACCTGGCCTATCTGGGCACCCGCTTCATCGCCACCCAGGAGTCGCTGGCGGCACCGGAGTACAAAGCCATGCTGGTGGCCTGCCAGGCCGGCGACGTGGTCTATACCGACGCGATCTCCGGCACCAATGCCAACTTTCTCGCCCCCAGCCTGGAGCACGCCGGCTACCGACGGGAAACTCTCACCGCCCGGGAAGGAAAAGGGGAACTGAAATCGATTGCCGATGAAGCCAAGGCCTGGCGGGATATCTGGAGCGCCGGGCACGGCGTGGCTACCATCCACGACATCCCACCGGTGGCGGATCTGGTGGATCGGCTGGCAGCGGAATACGCCGCCGCGTGCCGCGCCCCGGCCGGCGGAACCGGCTGAAGGCCCAGGCTCAACCGTAGCGGTTGGGCTCCTTGCCGACCTGGATGCACCAGAACAGGATGACGATCCAGCCGATGATGGGAACCAGCATCAGGAGTTGCCACCAGCCACTGCGGTCGGTGTCGTGGAGGCGACGGGCGCAAACCGCGAGGCTGGGCAGCAGAGTCGCCAGGGAAAAGAGGGCGCCTACCTTGTCGCCGATGGTGCTGGCGGCGGCGGAGGCAAGCACCACGAAGAGGGTCCACCACCAATATTCGGATCGGGTGGCGCGGCCATTGAAATCCGCGTATTTGGAAAAACAGGTCTGTATGGCTTGGCCAAGGTTCATTGTTGCGATCCAGCGAGGCAGGGCGGAATGGACCGCCCATGAAAATGGTTTGCCATTCTACGGCAAGGCCCGAAATGCTGCAGTGCCGCGCGAGTTGGCTCGCGGCCTGGGTTAACCTTGAACGCCGGCTCACCGGCTGCGAGGAGTGTCCCGATGTCCGCCAAAACCATCACCGTCGCCCTCACCGGCGCCTCCGGCATGGCCTACGGCCTGCGCCTGGTCGAGTGCCTGCTCGCTGCGGGCTGTCGGGTCTGGCTGCTCTATTCCCAGGTCGCCCAGGTCGTGGCGCGGCAGGAGATGGAGTGGGCCCTCCCCGGCCGCCCCGCTGAGGTGGAGGCGGAATTGAGCGCCCGCTTCGCCGCCACGCCCGGGCAGTTGCGGGTTTTCGGACGGGAGGAGTGGTTCGCGCCGCCAGCCTCCGGCTCGAATCCGCCGGACGCCATGGTGGTGTGCCCATGCTCGATGGGCAGCCTGGCGGCCATTGCGGCGGGACTGGCCCAGAACCTCATCGAGCGCGCCGCCGACGTGGTGATCAAGGAGGGGCGCAAGCTCGTGATCGTGCCGCGGGAGACCCCCTTCTCGACGCTGCATCTGGAAAACATGCTCAAGCTCGCTCGCGCAGGCGTGTGCATCCTGCCGGCCAACCCCGGCTTCTATCATCACCCGGGCAGCGTCGGCGACCTGGTGGACTTCGTTGTCGCCCGCATTCTCGACCAGCTTGGCGTCCCCCACCGCCTGATGGCGCGCTGGGGAGAAGCCCCTGGGGACGACGGCAACGCCAGCGAAACGGCCTGACCGACCGTCCCGACTAGGGGGATTTCCGGCCCCCACTGGCCGGCGCCCGCAGTAGCGCGGCCAAGCCCTTGATTTTGGGGAAAGCTTTCAACCGGCTATACTCCGGCCATTTGCCATACCTGAGCCGCGCCCGCATTCAAGGGTTGATGGGCGGCTCCCCCCCATGGACATAGTCCTGATATTGCTTTTGATCCTCCTCAATGGCGTGTTCGCCATGTCTGAAATCGCCGTGGTCTCGGCGCGCAAAACACGCCTGCAGAACCTCGCCGAAAACGGCTCTCCCGGGGCGGAAGCCGCCCTCAACCTGCACCAGGAACCCTCCCATTTCTTGTCGACCATCCAGGTCGGCATCACCACCGTGGGCATTCTGAGCGGCGCGGTGGGCGAGCGCACCCTGGCCGACCCCCTGGGCGAGTGGCTGGCCCAGATGCCGGGCCTGGAGACCTACGCCAAGGCCATCGCCCTGACCGTGGTGGTGATCGGCCTCACCTATTTTTCCGTGGTGGTGGGGGAGTTGGTGCCCAAGCGCCTCGGGCTCCTGGCACCGGAAGGCATCGCATCCCTGGTGGCGCGGCCGATGATGTGGCTCTCGCGCCTGGGCAAGCCCTTGGTGTGGCTGCTGTCCTCCTCCAGCGACGTGCTGCTCCGGGTGGTGGGGGCCAAGCGCAAGGACGAGCCCCCGGTGACCGACGAGGAAATCAAGGTTCTGATGGAGCAAGGCGCGGAAGCCGGCGTGTTCCACGAAAGCGAGCAGGAGATTGTCTCCAACGTCCTGCGCCTGGACGAACAGCGCATCCGCGCCATCATGACGCCCCGCAAGGACATGTATGCCCTCGACCTGGACGATGAGGAAGCGGAGATCTGCCAGCGCGTGGCGGAGAGCCCCTACCACCGCGTGGTGGTCTGCCGGGACGGCATCGACAACGTGGTGGGCATCCTCCAAACCGGCGACCTGCTCAAGCAGGCGATCTCCGGCACTTCGCTTGGCGCCGCCGACGTGGAACTGGCCCTCAAGCCCCCGCTCTACGTTCCGGAGACCGTGACCACCACCCAGTTGCTGGAAAACTTCCGCCAGAGCCGCACCCAGTTCGCCCTCATCGTGGACGAGTATGGTGAATTGCAGGGCCTGGTGACCCTGACCGACGTCCTCACCGCCATCGTGGGTGAGATCGACATCCCGGCCACCCCCGAGGAGCAGGAGTTCGTGCAGCGGGAAGACGGGTCCTGGCTGATCGACGGCGGCGTTTCGATCGAGCGCCTCAAGTCGGTGCTGGACATCGACGACGACCTGCCGGACGAGGACGACAACGAGTTCAACACCCTGGGCGGCTTCGTCATGCACACCCTGGGCCGCATCCCTGCTCCCGCCGATTTCTTCGAATCCATCGGCTGGCGTTTCGAAGTGGTGGACATGGACCGCACCCGGGTGGACAAGGTCCTCGTCTCCCGCTTGCCGGAGGCCCAGGTTCCCTCCGAGCCGGTTTGAGTCCCAGACCTTGGCGGACCCGGCCTTCCTGCCCCTCTTCCCGCTCCATGCGGTGCTCTTCCCGGGCGGGCGCCTGCCCTTGCGGATCTTCGAGGCCCGCTACATGGACATGGTCAGCGCGGCGCTTCGCAACCACACCGCCTTCGGGATCTGCCTGATCGCGGCCGGGGGCGAGGTGGGCGCGCCTGCCCTCCCCCGGCTGGTAGGCACCGAGGCCCGGATCGAACACTGCGATGCCGAGCAACCCGGCGTGCTCCAGATCGTGGTGCGGGGAGAACGACGCTTTTCTGTGGTGGACCACGCCGTAGAAGGCAACGGCCTCCTCACCGGCACGGTCCGCTGGCTGGAGGACCCGCCGTCGGTTCCTGTCCCGGCCGGACAGGCTGACCTGGTCGCCCTGCTGCGGCGCCTCGTCACCGACCATCCGGATGCGCTGCCAGCGCCCTACCATTTCGACGATGCGGCCTGGGCCGGTGCTCGTTTGGCGGAAATCCTGCCCATTCCTTTGGACGCCAAACAGGCCCTCCTGGAACTTACCGACTGGACGAGCCGCCTGGAGATCATCCAGCGCTTTCTGCGCCAGCGCGGAGTCCTACCCCCCGCCGACTGATCCCCTTTGGTGGGATTGATGCACCATGAGAGGTAGGAATTCCGCCTACATTGGCCGTGAAATGTTTCGATACGGTGCATGGATGCCCCCACACGCGGCCGCTTAATCGTTATATCTGAATGTAATTCAATGATTTAGTCAGCCTATACGGCTGTGGCACGCCTAGTGCATTGTTTGGTGCGCGATTTTTCCGGCCGACGCGCATCCCATGACCGCCCTTTTGCACGCCCTTCCGATACAAGCCTACCTCGAAGCGCTTCACCAGCGTCTGTCGGACATCCGGGACGGTGAGGTTGCCAGCTACATTCCAGAACTCTCCCGGGCGGACCCCAACTGGTTCGCCATCGCCCTGGTCACGGTGGACGGGCACGTGTACCAGGTTGGAGACAGCCACCAGGAATTCACCATCCAGTCGATTTCCAAGGCCATCACCTACGGCCTCGCTCTGGAGGACCGGGGGGTCGAAGCGGTGCTGGCCAAAGTTGGCGTCGAGCCGTCCGGCGAGGCCTTCAATTCCATCAGTCTGGAAAAGGACACCGGCCGCCCCTTCAACCCGATGATCAACGCCGGGGCCATCGCCACGACGGGGCTGATCGAGGGCAAGAGCTGGCCCGACAAACTCGCCCGCATCTTGCAGCGCTTCGAAAAATTCGTCGGCCACCCGGTCACCGTGGACGAGGAGGTCTATTGCTCGGAGCGCGACACCGGCCATCGCAACCGCGCCATCGCCCACCTGCTGCGCAATGCCAACATCATCGAAGAGTTCCCCGAGGAGGTCGTGGACCTCTACTTCCGCCAGTGTTCGATCCGCGTCACCGCCCGGGATCTGGCCCTGATGGGCGCCACCCTGGCCAACAACGGCGTGAACCCCATCACCTCGGTGTGCGCCCAGCAGAGCCAGTACGTGGACAAGATGCTCAGCGTGATGACCACCTGCGGCATGTACGACTACTCGGGCAACTGGGTCTACAGCGTCGGCATGCCGGCCAAGAGCGGCGTGGGGGGCGGCATCATGGCCGTGCTGCCGGGCCAGTTCGGCCTGGGGGTGTTCTCCCCGCTGCTGGACCGCAAGGGCAACAGCTTCCGCGGCGTCCGGGTGTGCGAAGAGTTGTCGCGGGACATTGGCGTACACCTCCTCAAAGTCGTGCGCGCCACCTCCGCGTCGGTCGTCAGGGTGCACTATGATGGTGCGTGCATTCATTCCCGGCGCCAGCGGCTCAGTGGCGACCGGGAAGCCCTGGCCCGGGGCGGCCACCGCATCCAGGTCTATGAGTTGCAAGGCGAGCTGATGTTCGCCTCCACCGACTCCCTGATCCGTAGCATTGCAAGCCAATGGGACGACACCGATTTCCTCATCCTCGATTTCCACCGCGTGGTGGACATTGCCGCGGCCTCGATCCACCTCTTCACGGATCTCCTCGCCCGCTTCGCCGCAAGCGGCAAGCACCTTCTCCTCACCGGGACTGAAGACAAATATGCCTTCCGGCGCGCCATCGCCCGGGGCGCCCGGACCTGCGGACTGGAACGGGTGTTTGAGTTTGAAGACACCGACCGGGCGCTGGAGTTTTGCGAGGATCAGCTCCTCGGGCGCGAACCCCCAAGCAGCGCCCCCGAGCCGGACGATGTGTTGCGCGACCAGTACCTGTGCCAGGACCTTTCGCCCGCCGAAATGGCGCGGCTGCAGCAGGTGACGCGCCGCCTGAGTTTCCAACCCGGCGAGCACATTTTCCAGTCTGGCGACGCGGCCACGTCCCTGTTCTTCGTTCTGCGCGGACACGTCGATCTGGTCGTGCGAACTGGCCAACGCCAGGAACGACGGCTGGTGACGGTGTGCGCCGGTATGTCTTTCGGAGAATTCGCCCTCGCCACCGGGCAGGGCCGCTCCACCGCGGCCCGCGCAGTGGCCGCGGTGGAATGCATGGAACTCGCCTTCGCCGACATCGACGCGGATCTCAAACCGAAGCTGATGGGCAATCTTGCCCGGGAGCTGGCTCGCCGCCTCAGCGCCGAGGCCAAGCAACTCCAGATCCTAGGCTGACCCCCTTCCTATTCCCTGCCACCCGGAGCCCCGCCAAATGACAAAAATCCCGAGGTTCCTGATTGTTGGCGGCCTGCTGATGGCCGGGAGCACCCCCGCCCTCTCCGCCGAGTCCTGCCCCAAGCTCGCCGGGCGTTTTGTCGCGGTCCAGGGCCAAGTGGAAGTGGGCCGCGGTGGCTACGCCGATTGGCAGTCGGGCACCCTCGACCAGGCCCTGTGCGAGGGGGACACGATCCGGGTCGGCCCCCGCAGCCGGGCGTCAGTATCGCTGGTCAATAACGCCGTGCTGTGCGTCGGCGAGAACTCCGCCCTGCGCCTCATCGACATCGCCGGCGTCAATCAGCAGGAGCGCTCCTGGATCGAGCTCGTCAAGGGGGCGCTGCAGTCCTTTAGCCGCAAGCCCCGGGTCCTGACCGTCAATACTCCCTACCTCAATGGCTCCATCGAAGGCACGGAGTTCGTGCTGCGGGTCGAAGAGGGCGGCACCCGCCTCACGGTGATGGAAGGCACGGTCGTCGCCGCCAACGAGCACGGCCAGGTGCCGGTGCCAGCGGGCCACACGGCCACCGCGGTATCCGGCCTGGCGCCCCGACAGCAAATCAACATCCATCCCCGCAATGAGGCTCATTGGGCCTTGTACTACCCACCGGTCCTCGCGAGTGCGGACGCGGCCGGGGCGTCCCCCGCGGTGCGGGAAGCCGCCGAGCGTCTCCAGGTCGGCCAGGCCAATGCCGCCCGCCGCTTGCTGGAGCCGATTGCGGAATCCGATCCGGCCGCCGCCCAGGCCCTGGCCTTGCGCGCGGTAATCGCGATTGTCCAGAACGACCAGGAGACGGCCCGCGCCCTGGCCACCCGGGCCGCGAATCTGAAGGACACCCCGGCCACCGCGCTGGCGCTTTCCTACGTCCAGCAGGCGGAATTCGAGATCGACGCAGCCTACGCCACCCTCAAGACCGCCGCAGCCCATTTCCCCGACCAGGCCCTTGTATGGGCGCGGCTGGGGGAACTGGCCCTCATGCGGGGTGAGCGGGGCGAGGCCCTCGCAGCAGCCCAGCGCGCCGAAGCCCTCGCCCCCGGCCTGCCCCGGGCCCAGCTCGTGCGCGGGTTCGCTGCCCTCGCGGCCCACCAGACGGCGGAGGCCCGCGCCGCCTTCCAGCGCGCCATCGCTGCGGATTCCGCCGAACCGCTGGGGCATTTCGGCCTTGGCCTGACCCTGATCAGCGAGGGGAACGTCGCCACGGGGCGGGGCGAGATCGAGACCGCCGCCGGCCTCGACGGCTCCAACGCGCTCCTGCGCGCCTACCTGGGCAAGGCCTACGGGGCCGAGGGTCGCGCGCCCCTGGACGCCGAACAGTACGCCATCGCCCGGGAGTTGGATCCCAACGATCCCACCCCCTGGTTTTACGAGGGCCTGATGCTGCAGGGGCAGAATCGCCCGGTGGAGGCGGTAACGGCGCTGGAAGAATCCCGCCGACGCAATGACAACCGTGCCGTCTATCGCAGCCGCCAGCTCCTCGACCAGGATCAGGCCGCCCGGGGCGCCAGTCAGGCCCGGGCTTACAGCGACCTCGGCTTCGAACCCCTGGCGATGGAGACGGCTTCCGCCTCCCTGGCCCTGGACCCGGCCAACGCCGCCGCCCACCGCTTCCTCGCCGACAGTTATCAGGAGGTCCGCCGACGGGAGATTTCCCGGGTCAGCGAACTGCTCCAGTCCCAGTTGCTGCAGGAGGTGAACCTCAACCCGATCCAGGCCAGTAGCGGCGAGGCCAATCTGAACCTCCCCGCTGCCGGAGGCCCGGCCAGCGCCGGCTTCAATGAGTTCAACGCGCTGTTTCAGCGCAACCAGATCCACGGCGCCCTCACGACCTGGGGAGGGAATCACTCCACCCTGGGCGGCGAAGCCCTGGCGGCGGGCCAGTTTGGCCCCTGGTCACTGGCCGCAGGGGCCTTCGCCTATGACACCGATGGCTGGCGCCCCAACAACGCGTTGAATCATCAGGTCTACAACGTGTTCGGGCAATGGGCGGTGGATCCGCGCCTGGCGCTGCAGGTGGAACTGCGCCACCGCGAATCGAAGGAAGGCGATCTGGCCTTCAACTTCGACCCGGAAGACTTCATCGCCGACAAGACCATTCGCCGCGAGCAGGATCTGGCCCGCGTCGGCCTGCGCTATTCCCCCGCCCCCAGCACCCATTTCCTGCTGTCCTACCTGCACGTCGAGCGCCACGAAACCCTCGACCAGTTCGAGGCCTTTGGACCGTTCAGCTTCACCACCCGAGTCCGCCAGCGCGACGTCGGCAATCAAACCGAGGCCCAGGTGATCCACCAATGGGAGCGGGCCAATCTGGTGGCCGGTGGCGCCTATATCGCCACCGATCGCCGTGAAAACGGCAGCCTGGTCGCCGTTACGCCCTACCCGCCCTTCGCGGACGAGCAAGGGGGCCGGTCAAAAACCGAATTCCGCCAGCCGCGCGCCTATGCCTATCTGAATCTCCAACCGACCCAGGCGACGCAACTCACCGTCGGCCTGAGCGGCGACCAGTACGAGGAAAGCGAACTCCACGTTCATAGCCTGAACCCCAAGCTCGGCGTGCGCTGGCAGGCCCTGCCTGGCTTGCAGTTGCGCGCCGCGGCCTTCAAGGCCGTCAAGCCGGCCCTCGCCGCCCATCGCACCATCGAACCCACTCAGGTGGCCGGGTTCAACCAGTTCTTCGACGACATCAGTGGCACCAAGTCCTGGCGCTACGCCGGCGCGGCCGACTGGCGCGCCAGCCCGTCCCTGGCGGGCGGCATCGAAATCAGCGCCCGTCAAATGGAAGAACCGATTTTCGACGGAACGGCAGGTGTTTGGCAGCGGGAGGACCGCCATGAGCAGTTCCACCGTCTCTTCGCCCTGTGGACCCCCACCGAGCGCCTCGCGCTGCGGGCCGATCTGAGCTACGACCGCTACCGAGGCCTCGGCTCCCTCGATCCTGAGCTACCGACCAAGGTGGATACCGTGAGCCTGCCCGTGAGTCTGCGCTACTTCCATCCCTCCGGCTTTTTCGCCGGGGCCAAGGTGACGGCGGTTCGCCAGCGGGTTCGCCGCTCCGTTGATGCCTTCAAGGCGTCCGGAGAAGAAACCTTCACCGTGACCGACGCGCTCGTGGGCTACCGTCTGGCCGGCGGCCGGGCCAGCGCCAGCCTCGCCGTGCTCAACCTATTCGACACCCAGTTCCGCTACCAGGATGACAGCTACCGCGAGTTTCGCGACGAGCCCTCTGCCGGACCCTACTTTCCGACACGGACCGTGCAGTTCCGTGTGACGCTGAGTTTTTGACCCTCGGGCCCACCACGCCTTCGCACCACCAGTTCTTTACGGGAGTTTCACCATGCCAAGCAAAAAGAAAAACCTCAGCCTCCTGCTCGTCCTCGTCACCAGCCTGGTTGGTAGCGCCGCCTGGGCATCAGAGAAATCCGTCACCATCTTCCCCGCCGAGGGCAACAAGACCTGCAGCGACTACGCCTCCAACAAGCTGGTGTTAAGCATGTCGGTCAATTCTCCCATCCTTGGTACGCCCGTCACGATCTCGGGAACGGATCTGTCCACCGATGGCGACAGCCTGCCCGAGGTGGTCACCTACACCATGAGTGCGGATGGCAAAACCCTGAAATTCGACCCCAAAACGAACACCCCGATTGATTACGCGGTGCTCAAATCCGGCTCCGCCGTGTCCGTGATCATTTACCCCTCCGGCGGTGTCTCGGCAGACACCAACATGACGATCCCGGGCCCGAACAACACCACGCTACCCATTTCAGGATTCAGCTTGTGTTACGGCCTGGGCAACACGGTTCCAACACCACCCGAGCCCATCAAGGCCCTTACCCCATCATGTAGCGACAAGATGTCGCTCGATCTCCAAGGCATCACTTGCGATGGGGGGGCCCCGGTCCTGATCTGCAGCATCGAACTCAACCAGCCCTTCTTCGGCATGCAGACCGGCGACAAGTGCTGCGTTTGCAATCATGAAGCCCTAGTGGAATGTGATCCTAACCTCCCGGAGGGCACAAAAGGGTCCTGCCCGGGCCCGACCCACAACGAAGCGCCCAAGGAAGTCACTACCACCATTGAGATCAACAAAGATCCGTACTATTGCACTACCGTGGGCGGCAAAAAGACTTGCTACTTATACTAATCGCCGCGAAAGGCACGCCGGACGGCCACTCCGGTAGGCTCCGGCATGACCCTCCAGACTGAGGCATCTCTTCCTCTCTGCGCCAGCGAGGGCGTGGAGGCGTGGGCACGGTGTTCGACCCGGGCGGCCATCCTTCGATGTGGCGATCCCCCAGGCGGGCCTGGGTCGAGCAGGCCTACCGGTCCCGGAATCGGCCTGCCATGAAGCGGGTGTCCCGGGGACTCCTCATCAGCGGAGCGGTGGCCCTGGCGGGCGCCCTCTTCGCCCTGACCCCCACCTACACCGCGTTCGAGACCCGGGTCGGCCTGGCTTCCCTATTCCACCTCAGGGGCGTGCGTCCCGCCCCACCGGAGGTCGCCGTGGTCGCCATCGACGGCCGCACCGGAGGGCGGCTCGGCCTTCCGGACCTGCCCCGGGACTGGCCCCGCTCGACCCACGGCCGTTTGGTGGACGAACTCGTCCGCCGGGGCGCAGCGGTCATCGTATTCGACATGGATTTTCGCCGCCCCCGGGACGCGGCAGAAGACGCGGCCTTCGCTGATTCCGTCCGCCGGGCGGGCCGGGTGGTGCTCTTCGAACACCTCAACGGACGTGTGCAGCCCATCGAGGATGCAAGCGGGCGCCACCAGGGTCTGATCTGGATCGAGGAAGTCGAGCCCCCCATGCCGATCATCGCCGCGAGCGCCCGGGGGCTGGCACCGTTCCCCCTGCCCAAGCTCGAAGCCGCCGTCGATCAATTCTGGACCTTCAAGACCAGCGCCCAGGACACCCCGACTCTGCCCGTGGTCGCCCTGCAGCTTTTCATCGCCCAATCCGTCCGCAGCGAGCCTGGGGGACAGGTGCCAGATTTCGCCCGCCTGGACTCGGCGGCCGCCCTGCGCACCGCGATGGTAGACCTGCGCCGCCGGTGGGCCGCGCAGCCCGACCTCGTCTCGCCCCGGCACCCAGAGGACACGGACTCCCCGCTTGCGGCCATCCAACGGGCCCTCTACTCCGGCACCAACCAGCGCTATCTGAATTACTACGGCCCCCCCGGCGCGATGGCCACCATTCCCTACCACGCCTTCCTCAAGGGTCCCGATCCCAACGTGCCGGAAGCCGCCCTCGACGTGCGGGGCAAGGTGGTATTCGTCGGTTATTCGGACCTCTACGACCCCGGCCAGCCGGACCGCTTCTACACCGTGTTCACGCGGGAGGACGGCGTGGATCTGAGTGGCGTCGAGATTGCCGCCACGGCCTTCGCCAATCTGCTTCACGACGAAACCATCACTCCCCCCGGGGCCGGGGCCCTCCTGGCCGTCCTGGCCGGATTCGGCTTCGTCATTGGCGCCGTCGCCTATCTCGCCCAGGCCATGTGGGGCGTGCCGCTGGTCTTTGCTCTCGCCGGGGCCTATAGCTGGGGGGTCACCTACGCCTTCGCCCAGGCCCACCAATGGTGGCCCCTGGCGACGCCCCTGCTGCTGCAGTTTCCCCTCGCGCTCTTCATTGGCCTGTTCAGCCAGTATGGCCGCCAGCGCCGCCGCGTCCGCACCATCAGCGACGCCATCCGGGTCTATGTGCCGGAGCAGGTCTCGCAGAATCTCCTAGGCGAGGCGCCGGACCCGGAGCGGGTCAATCGGGTCACCTTCGGCACCTGCCTCGCCACCGACATGGCCGGTTTTTCCACCATCGCTGAACGGATGAAGCCGGGCGAACTGGCCACCTTCCTCAACGCCTATTTCGACGCCCTCGCCCAGGCCCTCAAGCGCCACGATGTCGAAGTCACCGAGTTCCGCGCCGACGCCATCATGTGCGCCTGGACCGGCCAACGGGACGATCCGGCAGTGCGCATCAAGCCGGCCCTGGCCGCCCTGGAAGCCAGCCGGGTCATCCAGCATTTCAACGCCGCGCGGGGATTGGCCGGTACCCTGCGGGTGGGGCTGGCGGCAGGCGAGGTGTATGTGGGACACGCCGGTGGCGGCGGGCATTTCGTCTACAGCATCGTGGGGGACTGTGCGAACACCGCCTCCCGCATCGAGGGATTGAACAAGCACCTCGGCACCCGCATCCTGGCCACCGCCGAGGTCGCCGAAGCCGCCGCGGCCACCCTCCTCTGCCGGCCACTTGGACGCTATCGTTTCGTTGGCAAGACCCTGGCCCTGGCCATCACGGAAATCCTCTCGCCACGAGAAGAAGCCAGCACCGAACAGATCGCCCTGTGCAGCGCCTTTGGCGAGGCGATGGCGTCCTTTGAATCCGGCGATCTGGCCCAAACCGCGGCTGCCCTGGAGGCCCTGGCCCAGCGCTTCCCCGACGATGGACCCACGGGCTTTGTCCTCGCCCATGTGCGGCGCATCCTGTCCGGCGAATTGCCAGAGGACGAGCCGGGCACGATCACCATGACCGCCAAGTAGGCGGCCTGAAAGGGAAAAGGTCGGCACGATGGAAACCTCCCCGCTCCGCCACGAACCCGACCATGCCGGCGCGATCGCCCACGCCCTGGCCCGCCTGCATCGCGAGCTGCCCACCACTCTGAGCTATCACACCCCCTGGCATACCGAGGGCGACGTCCTCCCCGCCGCGCGCCGCCTGGCGGCTTTGGCCGGAGTGACGGGGATGCCGCTCCATCTCCTGGAAGTCGGCGCCGCCTTCCACGATCTCGGCTACATCCACACCTTCCACGGCCACGAGATCCTCAGCGTCAATGAAATGGCAGCCATCCTGCCGAGTTTCGGGTTCGATGACGCAGCCATCGGCGTGGTGGCCGGGATCATCATGGCCACCCGCATGCCCCAGACCCCGACCTCTGCCCTGGAAGCGCTGATGGCGGATGCCGATCTCGACGTACTCGGCCGCGACGACTTCCTCCTCACCAGCACCGCCCTGTGGCGCGAGCAGGCGGCCTTGGGCCACGCGGTGCCCTGGCAAGACTGGCTGCGCTCGCAGTCCCGCTTCCTGCAAAACCATCACTTCTTCACGCCCCAGGCTCAGGCCCTGCGCCAAGCCGGCCAGGACGCGAACCACGCCCTCCTCACCGCGATGATCGAGGCCGGCACACCGCCGGACCTTGCACCCCCAGTGGTTTAGGCCCGCCCGGGCAAATTTTTCAGGATGCGCCGCACCGGGGCTGGCAAGGCCGCCGGACCCAGATCCGCCAGAGGCTGCCAGGCAAACTCCCCACCCGGCGGGACGCCGGGCTGCGGCAATTGGGCGGTGAGGCTGAGCAATTCCGGGAGAATCTGGAGTTGAAAGTGGGTGAAGGCGTGATCCACCGGCGGCAGCTGCGGCCCCGGGCTCACCGACAGGCCCAGCGTCCGGGCCGCCCAGGTAACCGACAGTTCGTCGGCGGGAATCTCCGGCAGGGTCAGGAGCCCGCCCCACAGCCCGACGAGAGGCCGCCGTTGGAGCAACACGGCGCCGGCGTGGCAGAGCACCGCCACCCGACTGGACCGCCGCGGCCGCAGCTTGCGCGCCCGCGGCGTGGGCAGGCTCGCCTGCAGGCCCTCCCGACGGGCCACGCAAATCTCGGCGAGCGGGCAGCGGCCACAGGCAGGCAGGCCCCGGGTGCAAAGCGTGGCCCCCAGGTCCATCTGGGCCTGAATGTACGACCCAATCTCGGAGGCCGGCAGAAGCGATTCGGCCAGCCTCCACAGGCGCATCTCCACCGCCCGATGCCCTGGATCGCCCTCGATGCCAAACACCCGGCACAGCACGCGCTTGACGTTGCCGTCGAGAATGGCCGCCCGGACACCGAAGGCGAAGGCTGCGATGGCGGCGGCCGTGGATCGCCCGATCCCGGGCAGGCCAGCCAGCGCTTCGGGCGCCTGGGGAAACCGCCCGCCATGCTCCGCCACCAGGACCTGGGCGCAGCGATGGAGGTTGCGCGCCCGGGCGTAGTAGCCCAACCCGCTCCACAGCCCCAGGACGTCCTCCACCGGGGCCGCGGCCAAACTGGCCAGATCCGGGCAGCGGTCAAGAAACCGTTGGTAATAGGGAATCACCGTATCCACCTGGGTCTGCTGCAGCATGATCTCCGAGAGCCAGATGCGATACGGGTCACACCCGCCTTGCCAGGGCAGGTCGTGACGGCCCGCGATGCGATGCCAGGCGAGAAGCCGGGTCGCGAAATTCGCGGGGTCGGACAGGGGGGGCTCGAGGGGGGCGGCGGCAAAGGCAGGCATGGAGGCTCGACCGGGCTGCGAAAGTCGATGGATAATGGCCAGCCACATTCAACCATAACGCGGGCGTCCCCGGGCGGCGTCGCCCCCCAGGGAGAGGCATGAGCCACCACATCGAGAGCGCCTTCGACAAGCGGTCGTTCCGCAACGCCCTGGGCACCTTCGCCACCGGCGTGGCGGTCGTCACCACCCGGACGGCGGACGGCGTCGAAGTCGGGCTGACGGTGAATTCCTTCAACTCCGTCTCCCTCGACCCCCCGCTTGTGCTGTGGAGCCTGGCCAGCCATCTGCCCGTGCGCCCTGCCCTCGAAGCCTGCGACCATTACGCCGTCAATATCCTGGCCGATGATCAGCAGTGGCTCTCGCAGCGCTTTGCCAGCCGTGATGCCGACAAATTCGTCGGGGTGGCCTACGAATCGGGCATCGACGGGACCCCGCTGCTCCTGGGCTGCTGCGCACGGTTCGAGTGTCGCAACGTCCAGCGCCACCCGGGCGGCGATCACCTCATCTTCGTGAGCGAAGTGGTGCGCTTCGACCGCTTCGACCGCGACCCGCTGCTCTTTTTCAGCGGCGCCTATCGCCGGCTGGCCGACACCTGAAGCCCATTTTTCTCCACGGCGTCAGCGGCGGCCGAGCCAGCTTCGGGCCCGTGCTGGAGCGCCTGACCGAGACCGGCTGGCCAAGTCAAACCTGGTCGGCCCCCGGATACGATGGCCAACCCATCGCCCACCCCTACAGTCTGTCCCGGCTTGCCGCCCTCCTGGAGGACGAACTCCGTCCCGAGACTGGGCCGGTGGTCCTGGTGGGACACAGCATGGGAGGCATGCTCGCCCTCACCTGCGCGGCCCAGTGGTCCCACCCTCCGGCGGCCATGATCCTCCTGTGCACCGTCCCCGCGTTTCAATTGCGGGGCGCGGCCCGGGAGGAGTTCCTCACCCGCCGCCTGGCCGGCATCGACACGCCCACCGGCATGCGAGGGGCCGCGGAGCGGCTGATCCCCACTCTGGTTGCCGAGAGCGCCACGCCAGAAACGATCGCCCAGGCTGTGGCCGTGATGGCCGCCATTTCACCTGAGACCTATCGGCAGGCAGTCACTGCCCTCACCGACTTCGATCTGCGCCCGCACCTGGCCCGAATGAAGATGCCCATCCTGTGCCTGAGCGGCGTAGAGGATCGCGTATCGACGCCGGCCCACATGGCAGCCCTCGCCGCCGCCCTGCCCAACGCGGCCCACCGCACCCATGACCGCGCGGGCCACCTGCTGCCCCAGGAGCAGCCCGCCTGGGTCGCGGCACAAATCCACGATTTCCTGACGACGCGGTGCATCCCGGCAACGAAAATATGAACGTCGACAATACAGGAGGGGAATGGAATGAGGATGCTGCAGGGGATGGAGCGGGTGAAGAAAACAGAACACAACACCCAACCCATTGACAAAAAACAGATTCTTTCTGTTTTCCCAATGGGATAACACCATATTATGTACCGCCCTCTTCCCCTCGGCAAGCAAGGCCGTCTGCCAAGATCCTCTGACGTCCACCCACAGCTACCAAGGTGAGTGCCAAGGCGACGAGCATGGACATTGGTTCAGGCATCCGGCTGCCTTTCAATGAAAAAGCATTCCGGCAGGATTGCGGGTGCGATGTGCTCGACGTCTTGCGCGGACACACCACAGGCGAAGAAACTCTCTCTCCATTGCCGGACGATGGCGACGATGTTGTCGATCTCCCGGCGCGCCTCTTCCGCGGACAGACCGAACCGCCCCGCCTGGGACAGCAGGTTGTAGATGCTGGCTGTGCGGCCGTAGCTCCCCACGGTCAACGCGAGATCGCGTCGTTCGATGCTGACCACGGGCGCGGGCACCAAGTCGTAGGCCGGTGAAAGCCGCCACCCTTTCTGTCGGCGCAGCAAGGCATGGTTGCGTGGGTGGTCGTCGTTGTTGGTCACGGCCGCGTTGAAGACCATCCTGCGGAACAGCTCAGCACAATCGGCTTCGGGCTTGTCGGACCACCGCCGCAGATTGTCGGCCAGCAACGGGTAGGACCAGCGATCCCTGTCCACATGGCTATCGCCGCAGTCGAGTACGGTCAGGCCGCTGACCAGGCCGAAGCGCAGATAGCCACCCTCGGCGTACTCCCGGTCGAAACGCTGCAGCATCAACACGTCGCCGTGGCCGACCGACTGCAGCCGCGCCTGGGTGACGTTCAGACCGCACCGCTTGGCCAGGTCCAGCGAGGCAAACTCGACCCGCTGGAGATTGAAACGGTCATCCTTGGCGGGGAACTTTCCGAGCCAGAGGCTCTGCCCGTCTTCGATCGTGGCCTTCGGCCGCGCGCCGCCCATGCTGGTGCCGGGATCGAGCTGTTCGAGCAAATACGCGGCGACGTGCTTGCCTTCCTCGATGGCCTGCGCCGCGGCAATCAGCTCATCGAGTTGATGCGTTCGGTTGTAGTGACGCTTGGGTGCAGGCGGCTCGACCTTCAGCCCAAAGCTGAGATATCCCGCCCCGTCCTGGGGGCCGTGGAGCAAGTAGTCGATCTCCTGGAGATCGGCGGGGCTGCGTTCCAGCTTGTTTTCGATCACGCGCCGGCCCCAGGCATCGGGCGCCGCATCGCGCACTGCACCGGGGATACCCTTGAGCTGCGTGAATTCGAACACTTGCTTGGCCAGGGGCAGCCGGAACGGATCGAGTGCCACCGCCTCGGGCCGCGCAAGATAGCGATCGCCGTAGCGGAATCGCCCGATCTGGATGCCGTCCGGCAAGGTCTGCACGCGCAGCAGCGCCGCCGGAACGGTCTCCAGGCTGCCGGGAAGCTGGATGTAGACGTAGGCCTCGCGCTCAGAAGTCATAGTCGTCGCCAGCCTTGCGTGGCTTGCCGGCTCGGCTGGGGCGCCGAGCTGCTTCGAGCGCCTTGCCGTGCAAATCGGCATCTGGATCGGCGACGCCGTCCAGCGTCCGATCCAGTCCCAAGGCCCATAGCACCGTGAAGCACACCCCGACGGCCGTGCCGGGCTTGCCCAGTTCCAGCGCAGTCAGGGTATTGCGGTTGATGCCCGCCTTGTTCGCCAGATCCGCTACGGACCAGCCGCGCCGGATGCGGGCGATCCGGATTCGGTGGCCGAGCTGGATCACTTGCTCGGCGACATGCATCGGGGTCTCGAATCTGCTCATCTAAGTCGGCATTTCACAGTTCAATGCCCAAAATAATAGGCGATACAATACGGCATGGCAAGCCAAGAGCGCATTTTATGCCCATTATGCTAAGCGTTACGCTGCGTAGCGCATGTTATTTTAGGCAAAATCTGCCGAGATCGCGCAGACCCTAAGCGACATCAACCAGGTGATCGTGCCGGGACACTCGTTATCCGCTGTCGACGCGGCCTACTTCGCAGGCCTGATCGAACAGCGCAGCGTGGCTGAGCACGTTGGCAGGTCGAATGCCGTTTCTCTGGGGAGTGGCCTCAGAAACAGGCGTTGCTTGCACGCCTGGGGGCCGCTTCCGCCAAGGCCACCCCCGTGCTTTGGGATGCGCTGTAGGCGCCGTCCTCCCCGAAGCGCCTGCGTCCGTTTTAGTCTGACAGCATTTCCCACAGGTCTAAGCACACCCATGGACTCGCGCAACGTAGCTGAATCAGGTACATGGTGGCGATCGGCGAACTCGGGGGGAACACGTAGATAGACCCGAGGCAGCACAGCTGATGCAGAACGGGTCTTGCACCGCTCAGACGAAACAACAACGCTCACGCATTTACGCGAATGGCATGTCTCGATTTTGTTGCTGGTAATCCCGCCAGCACCGCCGACGCAGTCAAGAGCGAATCCATCATCGCACATAGACGGTCCTCCGTGATGGTCCGACCGGGGCGACGTGCTCGCTGCGTGCGAACGAGCCTGGACATTGACGCTTTCGCCGTTGCTAACGCCAGGAGGAACGTCCTGGCCTTGGGGAGCTTTTGATGTAGATATTCCTTGTAGGGAGAGGGATGCATGCACGACAGTCCACCTGTGTCCAAGGTCTATTATCGACCGATCGAAGCAGCCATACGCTGGGCAGGCCTGCTCAAACACAAGAAAGAAATTCTGCGCTTGATCTCGTGGCCGAGGCATTTGCCCATGACGCTCGATTTCCCGGGATGGACCGAGCTACGCCTATGCACCGAGCGCATCTACGATGCCATCTTCAACGGCGAACTCCCATACGGCTGCAATGGCATCACGCAGAACGACAAGGCGCTCTGGGATTTTCCCGACCTCACCATCAGGCACGTCGACCTCAAGCGCTGGATGCGGGATCAATACCCTGAGCAGCGACCAGCCTTTCTCTTCAGCCGCCGCGAGCGCATCGCACACCCCATCATCACCTTGGAAACAGGGCAAGCGATGCTGGTGGAGCGGAAGGCATTGAAGGCAGAGCTGAAACAGTGCCGGCGCCAGCTTGAGATGCTGCAGGAGCAGCATCACGTATTGTCGAAACAGATCGAAGTGACGCCGGCATGCAACGAGTACTCGATCACGAATCGAGCAGAGTCCACCTACCAGCACATCATCGGCGGCATTCTTGATCTGATGCTGGGCCAGTCGCCAGCCGGCACTCCTTACTCGTGCTTCAAGACACAGGAAGCCATCGTCAGTGCGCTGATCGCGCATCACGACGGCATCATGGGGATCACCGAGCGCACGCTGAATGGCAAGTTCGCCCAGGCTCGCCGAAGAATGCGCAGCTTGACCGCCTAGGTCTGCAGAGAGGCGGGCCGCCACGCTGCGGACGCGATGTTCCTGTCGCGTTACGACTTGCAAGCTTGTATGTGCAGTCCCGGAAATTGCATTTGCAATGGCTTTCGGCAGTGAGGTCTATTTAATGAGGGTCACGCCAACGAGCGCCACCGAGCGTTAAGGAGTGACCATCATGTCGCAACCGCCTGCATTGCTGCCGGGCGAGCGCCGCATCCTGCGGCTCGACGAAGTCGAAGCCAAGTCTGGTTTCAAGCGCGCCCACATCTACAGCCTGATGAAGAAGGGCGAGTTCCCACAGGCACTGCGTCTTGGGGTCCGTGCGGTCGGCTGGGATTCGACCGAGGTAGACCTCTGGATCAGCGAACGCCTCAAGAACCGGGTGTGACCGGCTCTCCCACGGATTCACAGAACACCTACGAGGAGAGTCTGATGCAGGTCATATCCATCATTTCCACGAAGGGCGGTGTCGGCAAGACAACCACCGCCGCGAATCTGGGCGGCCTGGTTGCCGACGCCGGATTGCGCGTGCTGCTGCTCGACCTCGACGTACAGCCCACGTTGTCGTCCTACTACGAGTTGGCGCACCGAGCCCCTGGTGGCATCTACGAGTTGTTGGCATTCAATGAGCAGCGCCTGGAGCAGTTAGTGTCGCGGACCACCATCACCGGCCTGGACCTGGTGCTGTCCAATGACGATCGTGGTGAACTGAACACGCTGCTCCTCCACGCTCCGGATGGGCGGCTGCGGCTGCGCCACCTCTTGCCCGCCCTGGCTCAGCAATATGGCCTGGTACTGATCGATACCCAAGGTGCGCGAAGCGTGCTGCTGGAAATGGCAGTACTCGCTTCCGATGTGGCGCTTTCGCCCGTGACCCCGGAAATCCTGGCTGCGCGCGAACTGCGTCGCGGCACCCTGCAGTTGATCGAGGACATCTCCCCATACCGGCGCCTTGGTATCGAGCCCCCTCCGTTGCATCTGCTGATCAACCGCGTGCATCCGGTTTCGTCGAATGCGAAGTTGATCCAACAGGCATTGCGCGAAGTGTTCGCGGGCCAAGTCGGCATGCATGTCCTGGACACGGACGTTCCTGCCATCGAGGCCTATCCGCGTGCTTCAACGAAGGGCCTGCCGGTGCACCGTGTCGAATACCGACAACCTCTCGGGCGGGTGGCGCCGGCGGCATTGGTGACCATGAGCGCCTTGGCGGGAGAGCTTTTCCCGATTTGGCGCGATCGCTTCGCGCTGGTGACGGGCAAGCCCAATGATTTCAGGGGAGTCCGCCATGGCGAGCGCGCATGAACTGGCGCGCGGCCACAAGCGATTGCGCGCCCTGATCGAATTCGCCCTCGCAGAGGGTTGGCACGTCAAGCGAACGCCGGGAGTGTTGATTTCCAAGCAGAACTGACCCGGGGATTTCATCTAAAACTGACCCACCGGTTTATGCGCGCAGTATAGCTACGCGGAGTTGGTTTCGGTTGTCGTGTCTCCTTGAGGTTTTCGGGTTCGAGTACGGCCCGGCTGCAGCCGGGCCGTACTCGTCTTGAAGCGCCAGGACTCGTTGCCCGTTTCCACGATGTTGCAGTGGTGGGTGAGGCGGTCGAGCAGCGCGGTGGTCATCTTCGCGTCACCAAATACGCTGCCCCACTCGGCAAACGACAGGTTCGTCGTGACCATCACGCTAGTGTGTTCGTAGAGCTTGGAGAGCCGATGGAACAGTAAGGCACCGCCGGCCTGACTGAACGGCAGGTAGCCCAACTCGTCAAGGATTACCAGGTCCATGTAGAGCAGCCGATAGGCCAGTTGCCCCGCCTTGCCATTGGTCTTCTCCTGTTCCAGGGCATTGACCAGCTCGACCGTCGAGAAGAACCGTACTCGCTTTCCCAGGTGCCGAACGGCCTCGATGCCGATGGCGCTGGCCAGATGGGTCTTGCCGGTGCCCGGCCCGCCGATCATCACCACGTTATGGGCAGCGGCGATGAACTCCCCGCCATGCAGCCGTCGCACCAGGGTTTCATCAACCTTGGCCTGCGCGAAGTCGAATCCGGCCAGATCACGGTGCGCCGGAAACTTCGCCGCGGTCATCTGGTAGGCGATCGAGCGTACTTCGCGCTCGGCGGTTTCCGCAGCCAATAGCTCGCCCATCCATTGCTTGGGGGGCAGGTCGCTGTGGCGTGCCTTGGCGAGGAGTTCCGGCCAGCACTGCGCCATGCCGTGCAGCTTCAAGGCCTTGAGCTGCCCGATCAGTTCAATCGACATGACGGGCCTCCTCGCGCAGGCGGTCGTAGCGGTGCACATCCGAACTGGGCTCCTCGTTGAGGGAAAGAGCCGTCTTGACCGGCGTGCTCGGCGGGATACCGGCCTTGAGCCGGGCCAGTACGTTGAGCACATGCTCGCCGCTGGGGCGCCCCGATTCCAGGGCCAGTTCGACGGCAACCTGGACCGCTTCCAGGCCGTGGCGCGGAATGGCGCCCAGCACATCGGCCATGACCCGATCGCCACCGGTCTGCTTAAGCAGATGACGCTGTAGCCTCAGCAGCGGTTCGGGCATTTGCGTAAATGGGGCACCGTTTCTGAGCGCCCCGGGCTTTCGCTCGATGACGCCGATGTAGTGGGTGAAGTCATAGAAGGTCTGGTCGCGCTCGAAGCTGCGTGCATGCCGGGCCACTTCCTCACCGTCGGCAACCAGCCGCAGTTCGCTCGGGTAAATCCGTAGGCTCAGCACCGCGTGGACGTAGTCGGCCGGGACGCTGTAGCGATTGCGCTGGAAGTGGATAAGTGCCGTGCTGGTGACCCGGACCGGCTTCTCCACATAGCCGTCGAAGGGCTGCGGATTGGGCAGCATCTGCATCAATTCGTCCTGCAGCAGTTCGGCGATCGTTAAGGCGGGCCACTCGGGGTTGGCCATGTCCCGCCATGCCTGCCGACACTGCTCATCGAGCCAGGCATTGAGCTCACCCAGATCTTTCCAGCGGCGCTCGCCCGCGTGCTGCCAGTTCTGCCGGCGTCGATCCTGGACGTTCTTCTCGACTCGCCCTTTCTCCCAGCCCGAGGCCACATTGCAGAACTCGGGCTCGAACAGGTAGTGCCCACACATCGCGAAGAAGCGCGGATTGATGTCGCGCTCCTTGCCGCGACCGACCCGGTCGACTGCGGTCTTCATGTTGTCGTAGATGCCGCGCCGGGGCACGCCGCCGAAAGCGGCGAAGGCCCGGGCGTGCGCATCGAACAGCATCTCGTGGCTTTGGGCTGGGTAGGCGGTGAGCCAGAAGGCGCGGCTGGCGCACAGCTTGGTATGCGCGACATCAAGCTTGCGGCGCAGGCCACCGACGAAGGCGTACTCGGTGCTCCAGTCGAACTGGAAGGCTTCGCCCAGCGCAAAGGAAAGTGGCACGTAAGCCGGGCCGGGCTTGCCAGACTCCCCGATACGCCAGCGTTTGACGAAGGCGCACACCCGGTTGTAGCTGCCCGGATAGCCTTGCGAGCGGATCGCCTCGAACATCGCCCGCGCGGTGCGACGATCCCGTTTCGGGCGATGGGTATCAGTCTTGAGCCACTGACCGAGTTGCTCCGCCCAAGGGTCGACGACGCTCTTGGCCTGGCGCTGTTTGTACTGTGGCTCGATCGCGTCCTGCTTGCGTAGCCAGGTGCGGATGGTGTTTCGGGAAAGCCCGGTTTGCCGCGCAATCTCGCGCAACGGCAGGCGGTCGCGGAAATGCATCCGCCTGATCTTGGCCAACATGCCCACTTTGATCACTCCTCATTCCCCCGCCTAAACCACAGCAGGGTAGTCAATCAAAGATGGGTCAAATTTCGATGCAAAGTACCCAGCTAACTGGGTCAATTTCGGATGGCCGCCAACAGGCCTGGACCTCGTAGGTGATCCAGCGGCGCGACTTGCCGGCCAGCCTGGCGTAGTCGGCCACCACCAGGTTGTCCGGCCCCTCGAAGATTTCCAGCAGCTTCAGGCGCTCGCGCTGCAGCTCGGAGAGCTTCGGCTGCGTGTACTCGGGCATCGCCACGGCCGACAGGCGCTGCGTCGCCGGTGCCACCGTCGGCATGCCCTGCTCGGTGGGCGCCACCAGCAGGATGGGTGCGTGTTGGCCGGGAGTCGGCAGCGGGGTGGTCTGCTGCCCGGCGATCGTCGGAAGGCCTTGCAGGTGGATGGTCAGGTGCATGCTGGCGACCTGCACCTGGTTTTGCTCGAAGAGGTCCAGGCGGTCGGCCCAATCCTGCATCATCACGCGGCGCTGCTCGACGTATTCGGCAAGGTTGTAGGTGGCGCTGATGCGATTGGGGTCAGCATGCGAGAGCTGGGCGTCCACCCACACTTTCGGATAGCCCAGCTCGTTGAGCGCCGTCGAGATCGTCGCGCGGATGCCGTGACCGGTCAGGCGGTCCTCGTAGCCCATGCGCTTGAGGGCAGCGTTGAGGGTGTTCTCGCTCATGCGGTCGCTG
>JAEUNY010000151.1 GCA_016791005.1 Zoogloeaceae bacterium | reverse complement strand
TTCATCTCCAATTGCTCGTTCGTCATGGGCACGGGGTCGGGCACGATCGCCTTCAAGTCATTCAGGGCCTGACGGAACTTGATAACGGCAGTATCCAGCTGATAGCTGGGGGCTGAGAGGCCAGCCTTCTCATCACCTAGTGATGTGATTCCATCATTCAATTGAACGATTTCGGAGCCCAGGATCTCAATCTCGCTCACGTGCAGCGTAATTGCTGCGAGGGTAATGGTCAGCTTTTCGGCACCGCCGGCGATCACGAAGCCGTTGGCCGCATCGAAATCAAAATCTGCACGGCGACGGGCTTGTTCAGCTGCCTGTTCAAGACGCGTTCCGATGACCGCATGCGCGGCCATGAATTGCGGTCCGGCATCGGGTGAGTCCACGTAGGCCTGCAGGGTCCTCAAATCCGGCACCTTCAGCGCATTCAGATTTGCGAGGTTGCAGGCCTCTCCGAAGGGGGCTTGGTCTTCCTGCAATTTATCGACCAGGTCCTCCTGGACTTGGAGCTTCCCCTGGGCCAATTCAGCAGTGTCCTTTGTGGACTGGGCAAGCGCTCTCCACTCATCCACTGACTTATCGTCGAGGAGGGCGGCCAATCGAAGTGCCGATCGAATCGATGCAATGGCCTCTTCGGAGGCACGAAGCTGCAATCGCGGCAGCTCCCCGTCAATGCTGGCAAGCTTGGTGTGCAGCGCGCTGACCTTTTCGGGGACAGCCTCATCCAACGCCTCCTTGGCCCGTGATGCGAGCAGTGCAGGTTCGCCCGTGGGGTCCAGCTCGGCAATGGTGTTCCCTGCGGTCTGGATCGCTGCATCGAGGGTCGCCAGGTGCTCATCAAGCGCCGCCTTCTCTCGGTTAACCAGCTCTGGGTCGATCAGACAGTCCACAGGGCGAGTTCGCACGCCCAGCATCCAGGATCGGGCAATTCCGTCGGCGTAGGAAATCGACTGCCCGCGGCAGAATTCAGCCAGCGTATCCTCCACGAAGACCGGCGCCTCGATATGCTCGTCGGCGAGCTTGCGGGCCGCGGCAACGGCGTCATCTTCTGCTGCAAACACCGGCGAGAAGAGGAGGGCGGAGAACAGTGTGAGAACGGCTTCCTGCCGATCACGGGGAAGATTCAGAGCGGCAACGACTTCGTGGAGGGGGCGGGCGCCGGCACCGGCCACATCCATGACCTGACGGGCAACCATGCCCGCGGCAACGGGGGAAGTCTCGAGCTCAAAGCGCTTGCGCTGAGCCTCGGCCCGCTCCCCCTTGAGGCGCGTGAGCTCGCTGTTCCACCAGTCACGCTGCTTGGTCCGCTGCTCCAGCCAGGATCCGGGCTCTTGGTCCGGGTAGGCGGCCCGGAAGTGCTCGATTGCGTCCAGGCCCTTTTGAAGGCCGGCAAGGGCTATGGAGGCCTCCTGCTGGGCCTGCGTCGCCTTTGCTAGATCGTCCTTGACCTGCTTGATCAGGTTGTCGGAAGGAAGTTCGCCCTCGAAAAACGCTTTAAACGCCGAAGCCGGACCTTCCTCGTTCTCGATGCTCGAGAGCTTCCGCTCCAGTTGTTCACTGCGCTCCCTGGTGCTTTTCTCCGCCGCCCTCAGCCCCGGAACAAGCTGGCGAGCATCTTTCAGCTGACTGGTGATCTTCTCGTATGCAGCCTTCGCATCCCTTTGGTGCGCCTCAAAGATGTCGGCAACTGCGCCAGGCAGTGCTGCGTCGCCTTGCTCGGACTGAAATGCCTGAAGCTTCTCCTGGAGAGGCTTGAGACGCTCAATCTTCACCAGATGAGCCACCTTGGCCTGGGTTGCCTCTTCATTGATCCTGGCGGCCTCGCTGCCCGTTGCTTTCGGATTTCGAAGTTCTTCATCCGCAAAAAGACCGCTCGCAACCATCCGATTCCAGGCACCTTGACCGGCTTCCAACTGGAGTTTCTCCGCTTCTCGCAATGCAAGCTGCTCGCGGTGTTTCGTGGAAGCGTCCTGCCTATCCTTGAGGGCTCGGCGCTTTGAACCGACCGTCTGATCGATCTCGTTGATGCGTAGCCGAACCGGGTTGGTGTCAGCAATCTCGATGGCCCACTTGAATCCTGCATCGACTGCTGCCAGTGCAGTCTCTTTCGTCCAGGGCGGAGCGAAGGAGTTTGACGCCCGAATCAGGTCCGCCGCAGCGGTTGTTGAATAGAGGCGCCCGCGTTGTCCCGGAGTGTTGCCACTGGAATAATGCGGAGAAAGGTCGCAAGCAAAATCAATGAGTTGAGATGCCTTGATGGGTTGAGACGAGATCCGGTTGCGGTCCGCTCGCTCGTTGATTCGCTTTGCTTCGTCCCCCGCAATCGCTCCAATCCCGCGATCGGTCAGCCACCAGGCCCCGTCTTGCAGTACGAAGTGGCCATAAAAGGCCGGATGCTCCGGCGCCGGGGGCCTGGGAATACCAACAACGGGGTTGATTTCGAGGACCTGACTGAGGGCTGCCATCTCTAGAGAGAGGGCTTCCTTATGCTTTCCGACTTCCTGCAGGGCATCTGCCATCCTGATGCCGAAACCGTTGAGGCTTTCGAAGACATCGAGGACCTCCTTGGCTGCTTCCAGTTCGGTCGCGGTCTGACGCGTCCGCCGGTTGGCGAGAATCACACCCCTGGCTTTTTCATGGATGGTGTCTTCGATACCTTTCTCATCTTCTTCGCCCAGACCGCCCATGACGTCCGTCAGGAGCTCTGGGGCGAGATGCTTGTAGAACAGCTCGGCGCTGTAGTTCTGCCCCTTGGCCTTCACCTCGAAGTAGTGGCTCGATCCTTCGGCGCCTTTTTCAAGCTGGTACTTGAGCTGCTGCTGAATGGAGGACATGTCGAAGTGTTCGGCCACAAAACGTCTCCACTCGCCAACCTGTTCCTCCTTGCGGGAGGATGGAAAACGGCCCTCCTGGCGTTGCAGGGTGCTCAGGAATTCATCGTTGCCAACCAGGCTTACCCGGTTTCCATGACGCCGTCCGATCGGGCAGTCGTCGAAGGTGCCACGATAGGCGTAGAACTTGAATTCGTTATTCTCGCCGGCATTGCCGTAAATCCCGAAGACCATCCGTTCCCCGTCATTGGGGCCGGTGAGATCGACCAGAAGATCCTTCTGCTCGACGTTGCGGTTGGTGATCTCGATCCTGATATGAGTGAAGAAGGGATAGTCCGGTGGCGCGCAATGGTTCGTCCGCACCTCCTTCAGGCACTTCGGGTGCCAGGCCAGCATGCCAAGGATCACGGCGACCATGGTGCTCTTTCCCCGCCCGTTGGGGATGTTCATGGCTGTATGTAGGCCGCCCAGCAGAAATCGCTGGTAGCGCCAGTCAGGACGCCACGGGCTGATGCGACGGTGGTTCAGAATGCTGGCGATTTCAATTTGGTGAATCAGCGGCATGGTCCGCTCCTTCCTCGTAAGAGCCCTGCTGTTCGTCATCCACCGGATAACCGCTCAACAAGGCGCGTGTCTGGCGCATCATGGCGTCGGATTCGGCCGGCATCAGGTAGCGCAGCGAGTGCTCGGCGATGGTCTCCATATCCACGGCGGCAACAAGGGACTGGCGATAGACGCGATCCTCATCGGTCTCCTCGATCATTCCGAATTCCTTCAGGTGGTTGAGGAACTGGATAGTTCGCGTCGGAATAGTGTTTCGTTCATTCCAGTAGGTGTCCCAGAGAATTCCGCTTTCGCCCTCGGGGCGCCCCTGATTGCCTAGGGTTTCAACGCCCTCCTTGATGAGCTCAATGAAGTCGCTCTCGCGCACCAGGGCGTCGCGCCAGGCGTATAGATTGCCTACAGGCCGGTCGATTCGGTCGTAGAAGTAGAACTGCAGAGTGAGCCAAAACCGAGCCGCCCAAAAAAGAGCAGGGGCTTTCCTGCGGTCATTGCGCTCTTCCGCGGGAACTCCCTTCTCATGCCGACGATCCCTGAAGGCATTGAGGAAAGCTCGGGTGTCGATGAACGGCGCCGCGTCCTCACCAAACCGGCGAGCCAGGACATAAAAGGTGCTGGGCCGGCCCGCCGTCGGCGGAATCGACAGGTCCGCCAGACCGTCCAGGACACGCAGTTTCAGGCCCTGGCCGCTGAGGAATTCATCGAAATCGTCCAATTGCGCTGGCGAGCAGTCGGCGAGGATCCGCGCCACCTTGGCTTCGTCCCGGCGCATGTCGCGCCCGACTGGTCGAGTGGCGATTTCGCGGTACCGAAGCAAATATCCGAATACAAATCCTTGGTCAGCCGGCGTCATTGAGCAGTGTCCTCGATCATAAGAACGGGGTCGCTGGTTACCAGCACGGCCTCGTCATTTCCGCACTCGATCAAAACCGGCCGATATCCGATGATCAACCTGGCGCCGTTCTCTGCAAGCACTTCCGGGAACGTGTACAAACCGACGAAGTCGGACAGGCTCTCCCCTTCCAGCAATTCAAATCCCTCCATCGCCAGCAGTTTCGACAGCGACATGGGGGCTCTTCTGGTTGCAGTAACGATCTTGTCGGCATTGCGATGCAGAAACTGATGCATTCGTTCTACGGGGTCTTCCAGTCCGTGGACGGTGTCGAACTCCCCATCTACAGGGATTTCGTCGGTCTTGGCCAGGAGATCGGCCAGACGCACTTCGCCCGCCAGCATGTCCGGGGAGAACACCCTTATCGCGGTACCCCACGGCAGGATGTCGGAGAGCAGGGCATCGAGTTGGTTCGCAGTGCCGGCCTGGCTACGGTGCAAACTGGCCACGATGTCCAGAAAGCGCATGGTGGGCGCCCTGACCGACTGGATGCGTTGGGCCCCATCCAGGAACTGGATGAATCGCCTGGAGAGCTTTTCGGTGCTTTGCAAGACGATCTCCAACTCGGCCTGGAGATTGCCCAGACCAAAGCTCACGCCTCGCGTGGCCCGCCAAAGCTCAAAGGTGTCAATCGTGCCGGGGGCGAACAGTGCCGCCATGGCCTTTTGAACGATCGCCGTGCTGTCCTGTAGGATGGCGCTGATCCTTGCTCCTTCGACTATAAGTAGCTCCCGCAGGTCGGCCAGGGCAGGGCGTTCGACCACGTCCGAGATCTGGCGAGCCTTGGCGGCAAGGTCCAGCACCATTTCCCGGCAAAACCTCGGGATGTCCTCGAACTGGCCTCGCTCGATGGCCTTGATGATCCTCTCGGCATCAATGTCGCTATAAAGCCAGCTTTCTTTGAGCGAGGAGACTCTCAGCAGAAGGCGGCCGTTTTCGGTCAGGGCTGTTTGCCGAAGGCTGGCATCGAAATTCACCAGCGCCGTCGTGTCGCTCGTCCTGGCGTAGCGAACAGTTCCATCGTCATCGGTAGTCCCATACCGGATCTCCCGGGATTGGGAGAGCGACTCAAGACAGAACGTCAAAGCCTCCTCAGTGGCTTCGGGATACTCAAGGCGGATTTCCTCGAGCAGCGTTTTCACGGACACCAGCGTTTGGCCCTGGGTTAGCTCCAGGTTGCCAAGTGCCCGCAATGCGGAAAGGGCAAGAAAGAGGTTCGGTCCAGCCGTATCAGGTACATCCGGCGCGCCTGCCGCTAGGCCGGTAGCGCGGGACTGATGGATATCGATCAAACGGGATACGGCCGCGACCAGCCGAACATCAGCGGGGATGCGTTGTGATGACGTTGCAGGGGTTGGTCTGACCATGGATGCAATGCTTTCATCAAAAGCAATTAAATGCCAAATACAACAACAGGGTGCCCCTTGCCAGCCGGAAACAAGCCATCACTCCCCGAAGTGGCTTCCGCCAAATGTCACGCATCTGTTCTGACGGCGGCGCCCAGAGGCTTGATGAGCGGCATTCGGATGAGATTCTGAACCCATGGCCATGCCCCTCGGCATGCGCCTTCACCCGTTCAGGAGCCCTCGTCATGAAATTCACGAAAGCCGAAATCGACGCCATCATCGAAGCGTCGCCCCGTACCTTCGTTGCATTCGACAAACTGGTCCTCTCGAAGGCCTATCAGGCGCGTGCCGGTGGCAGCACCCCGAAGATGAGCGTCGCCGAGCTGGCGGCCTCGATCAAGGAATGCGGCGTGTTGCAGAACCTGATCGCCGTCGAGGGCGCGCGCGGCCGCTGTGAGGTCTGCGCGGGCGGACGGCGGCTCGAAGCGCTGACGCTGCTGGTGGGGAGCGGCGACCTCGCCGAGAATTACCCGGTGCCCGTGCTGATCGTGCCGGCCGACAAGGCGCTAATCGCCAGCCTGGCGGAGAACTGCTTTCATATCCCCATGCACCCAGCCGACGAGTTCGCGGCCTTCGCCAGGCTGATAGGGCAGGGCAAGTCGGTCGAGGACGTGGCCGCCGCCTTCGGCGTCACGCCCTTGGTGGTCAAGCGCCGCATGAAGCTCGCTACCGTCTCGCCCAAGTTGATGGCGGCGTTCCGCGAGGACCAGATCGGGCTGGACTGCCTGATGGTGCTGGCCTCGGTCGACGATCACCACAAGCAGGAGCAGACCTGGGCCGCGCTGCCGTCGTGGAACCGGCGTCCCGATTACCTGCGCCAACTGCTGATCCAGGGCGAGATCGAGTCCGACCGCGACCCCGTCGCCAAGTACGTGACCCTCGAGGCCTACGAGAACGCAGGCGGCGCCCTGCGCCGCGACCTGTTCAGCGACGACGACAACAAGGCCTACCTGCTCGATGCGGCCTTGCTGGAAAAGCTGGCGACCGACAGGTTGCAAGAGCTGGCAAGGCAGATCGCGGCCGAAGGCTGGAAATGGGTCGATGTCCGGGTGCGCTATGCCTTCGACGAGTACGTGAAATATGGCGAACTGCGCCAAACGAAGCGCCAGCCGGATGCCCAGGAAGTGGCTGCCATGGAGGATCTGGATCGTCGCATCGCGGCGCTGCACGCGCAGATGGAAACGCTTGCCGACGAAGACGGCGACGAGGACGCCTTCTACCGGCTCGAAGGCGAAGCCGAGGGTCTGGAGGAACAATGCAAGGCGCTCGACGATGCGCTCAGCGTGTGGCCGGCCGACTTGATGGCCCAGGCCGGCTGCGTCGTCCATGTCGGCCACAATGGTGCTGCCGCCGTGAAATTCGGCCTGATCCGGCCCGACGACCGCAGCGACATGGCCCAGGCCGCCCGCCAAGCCACGGGAAACGGCACCGACGCTGCGCTCTTGTCGCTACCGTCGGCCAAGACCCGCCCGGTCCATTCGGAAAGACTTGTGCGCAGCCTCACCGCCCACCGCGTCGCCGCCGTTCAGGCGGAATTGATCGAGCGTCCCGACGTGGCACTGGCTGCGATCACCGCGCATCTCGCGCAGAAGATTTTCCGGGGCAACGATCTCTACTATTGCCGCTCGGAAAACGTCTTTGCCATCACCGCGACCGATAGCCAATCCGAACTGCGATCCGCCGCCGAGGACCTGGAAGCCAGCGCCGCCTGGTCGAAGCTCCAGGCTGAGCGTACCGCCTGGGCCGGGCGGCTACCGAAGAAACGGGAGGACATCTTCCCGTGGCTCCTCGCCCAGGACCAGGCGACGGTACTGCGCCTGCTGACCTTCGTCGTGGCAGTAACCGTCACCGGTATCTACGGCAGCGAGCCCGACAAGCAGAGCAATGAGGCGCTGGCCCGGGCCTTGGGGTTGGACATGAGCAAGTGGTGGACGGCCACCGGTCCCTCGTACTTCAACCATGTCTCCAAGGCGCGCATCCTCGAAGTCGTCAGCGAGGCTGTCGACCCCAATGCCGCCAGCCCATTGGCTCCACTCAAGAAGGATGCGGTGGTGACGGGGGCGGAGCAGACGCTGGCGGGGACGGGGTGGCTGCCCGCCTGCCTGCGCATCCGCACTGCCGAAGCGGAGCGGACCGAAAAGGCACTCGACAACACGAGCATGGCGCCCGGCGAGCCGGCCCTTATGGCGTGAGACATCCCCGAGGCAATGCTGGGCGGCACGTCGCCGCCCGGCAAACTTGCCCAACCTCTTATTCCGACACGGTTGCCCCGTCATCGCCGTCGCGCTTCGACTCGGGCGTTGAGCCGGGGAAGGCAACAGACAGCCCTCGCTGAGTCCTGATTCCGCCTAAATACGCACAGGACGCCCTGGCCCGCCTGTGCCCGGCCATTTCCGCGACCGCCTGACGAGCGGCGCGATCCACGTCCGGGGGCAGGGGACCGCCGCCGCGTACCGGCGGCGCTTCCCCATCCGCCTCGTCGCCGAAGCGCTTGATCAGCGCCTCGTGGCGCAGCCCATGGGCGGTGATTCCGCGCTCGTTCGACGTGATGCCGAACTTCTCCATCACATAGTCGAAACGGCGCAGGTTGCGCTTCAAGTCATGCCGAGGGTCACCCAGATGCGCGTCCTCGCCTTCCGCCACGGCACGGGCGTAGTCGAGGGCGGCCCGGCCGGCTGCACTGTCCAGCGCGACAAACCGCAGCCGTCCGCCTTTGCTGCCCTCCTTGATCCGCACGTAATGGTCCGCCCGCCGCTCGTCGGGCGACAGGCCGGTGGCCTCGAAGGGCACGACACAACGGTGTGGCCGGATCATCACCGATTCCTTGCGTCGCAACCCGAAGGCCTGGATCAGCCGCAGCGAGGCGCCGACATAACGGTCGTAGGCGCAGACCTGCTCGACCAGCGCATTGATGTCGACACCTTGGCCCGACCAGCTCTTGTCGCGCTGGGCATACTCGTGCCGCTGGTATTCCTCGGTACTCAGCCCGTAATCGGCCGGTTTGCGGATGAAACCGGGCTTGCCCAGCCACATCGCCAAGCCGCGCAGGAAGCTGAGATAGGTCTGAATGGTGGCCGGCGCGAGCCTCTCCGCCTGCCAGATCTTCACCATCGCCCGGATGTGCCGTTCGCCGAGGTTGCGCGGGTCCGGCAGGGTCTTGAAGCCGGCCTTCGTTTTGAGGTCGCGGAAGAAGCGGCGCAGGAAGTCGGCGCGCTCCTGCCGGGTCTTGTGCGAGACCGTCTTGTCGATCGAAGTGTGCAAGCTGTTGAAGAGTCCGAGCAGCACCTCAAGCACCTTCATGGGGTCGGCCGCCCCCGGCTTGTAGCGGGCGAGGATGGTCGCAGGCGGCAGATTGGCCTGGGCCTGATCGCGAGCGGGCTGCAGCGGGGTGGCGCGGCCCAGCCCGGCGGTGCCTTGAACGCGGCGACGGGTGGATGGCGTGGGATTGGCAGTGGACATGGCTTTCCTTCGAATGAACGCCGTGCGGCCGTCCCGGCGGTGCACAGCACAACAATGGATGGAATCCCGGCATGGCGGGCGAGACGGATTCCGGCGTCTGGCCCCCCCCGTGGTTGCAGCAGTTCAGTGCAGCGCGTGACCACGGACGGCGCTGCACCTACCCAAGGATTTGCCGATGGCCCATGTGCAAGCGCAGGCATCGGCTCGGTCGGTCTTAAAAATGAAACGGTGATCCGTCCCACTCACGCATTTCTGCGCTCGCGGGCTTGGGGATGCCGCCGTGCCTCTGGGGCACGGGACGACATCGGCACGCCGGTCGAGCCGGGTGCTTTCGGTGGATCAGTCCTCGATTCGTAGCGTCATCCACCTGCATGGGTCCCGCCCCTGACCGAAAGTCCAGGGCGGTGCGAGGTTCACGAGCGAAGACACACGGGGAGCCCATGAGGGGCAAACACGGCCGTGTGCGGCGCAGGATGCGCAGGCTCGAAGGATGACGGGAACAGCGGGGCGGCATCGGGTGCCGTCCGGACCATTTGCTCAAGGCATCGGCGCGTCCTCGAGGGAACGCCCAGCGGACAACTGCTGGCAAGCCGGCGCAGGCACTACGAGATGAAAGTCCTCGGGGGCGAGGCCTTGAAGGCCATACCCGCCCCGACTCGACAGGTCGGGGCGCTTGAAGGGCGGGTAACGACCGCAACGCCTTGTGCTCCGCGATGGAGCTGGCCAGGAGGCCACGGGAGCCCTCAGTGGACTCCTCCCCATCTATGCCGTCAACGGCCGGCCCCCGCACGCCCACCGAATTCGGGGGCTTGCGGGTGGCACTTGAAATCGGGGTCTGAGGGTCGCTTATTTTTCGGGCGAAGGCGACAACTAGGCGCGGCCTGCCCTTGACGAGCAAATCTTTGGCCTCTGGGGCCGACCGGGACTACTCAGGGGCTGTCCCGCGCTGGGGGGTACCCCCAGCATCGTTCGGCGCACGGGGTTGATACCCGCGGTTCGAATGAGAGCGTAGTGACACACACGCCGCCCCGCCGGGGGATGGCGCTTTCAGGTGTCACCGAATTGTCCGTGCATCGCCGCTCCGCTGACAGCGGGCCGGGCCCGATGCCGAAATCGCGCTCATTGAGTGGGGATTCCGTGTGGCGGGATCAGGTCGCCCTGTCGATGCTGATCGCCCTCAACCCTGCTTCGGAGCCTCGTCATGGAAATGATCGTCAGAGCGGTGGATGTCGGATCCGGCAATACCAAGTTCGTCACGGCCGCAGCGGGAGCCGACATCCGCTGCGCCAGCTTCCCGTCGGTTGCCTATCCGTCGAGCGACGACTCGCCGTCGTGGCCGGCCAGTGAACGTAAGAAGACCGTGTGCATCCCCATCGGTCCGCTGTTCTACGAGGTCGGGCCGGACGTGAGCCTCGCTGCCGATACGTTTCGCGCCAAACAACTGCACGATGAATACACCGAGACGCCGGAGTACATGGCGTTGCTCAGGGGGGCGCTCTCCATGATGAAGGTGAGCCACATCGATCTCCTCGTGGTGGGTCTGCCGGTGGCGCTCTTTGCGGTCAAGAAAGCGGCGCTGGAAAAGGCCATGATCGGCCGGCACGACGTCGGCGGCGGCAAGGCTGTGACGGTCGGTAAGGCCCTGGCCGTGGCGCAGCCCCAGGGGGCGCTGGTGCACTTCGCCTCCGAGCACCAGAAGATGGCGATCATCGGCAACGAGCAGAGCCTGATCATCGACCCGGGCTCGCGTACCTTCGACTGGCTGGTGGCCCGGGGAATGCGCCTCGTGCAGAAGCAGAGCTACTCCTTCAACCGCGGCATGTCCGATGTGCTGCGCCTGCTGGCGGCCGAGATCACCAAGGATATTGGCTCGCCGTACCGGGACTACGACGCCATCGACCTGGCGCTGCGCACCGGCAAGCAGCCGATGATCTTTCAGAAGCCGTATGACATGAAGCGCCTGCTGCCCCTGGCCGAGACCGTCGCCGAGCAGGCCGTGTC
>JAEUNY010000132.1 GCA_016791005.1 Zoogloeaceae bacterium | reverse complement strand
AGGGTTTCCGGACGGGTGGTGGCCACGGTCAGGCCCGCGAGCCCGCCAATCGGCCCGCCGGAGAAGGGATAGAGGATGTGCCACAGAAAGCCGTCCTCTTCCTCGGATACCACTTCGAGGTCGGAGACCGCCGTGCCCAACTTGGGATCCCAGTTCACCAGGCGTTTGCCGCGGTAGATCAGGCCCTCGCGGAAGAGGTGCACGAAGGTTTCCGTCACCACCTTGGACAGGCCGGCGTCCATGGTGAAGCGCTCGCGCTTCCAGTCCGGGCTGGTGCCCAGCCGACGCATCTGGCCGGTGATGGTGCCGCCAGAGTAGGCCTTCCACTCCCACACTTTTTCCAGGAAGCGCTCCCTCCCGAGGTCGTGGCGGGAAATCCCCTGGGCGTCCAGCTGGCGCTCAACGACGATCTGGGTGGCGATGCCGGCGTGGTCGGTACCCGGTTGCCACAGGGTGTTGTCGCCCCGCATGCGGTGGAAGCGGGTAAGGGCATCCATGATGGTCTGGTTGAAGCCGTGACCCATGTGCAAGGTGCCGGTCACATTGGGCGGCGGCAGCAGGATGCAGAAGGCGTCGGTCTTGTTCTGGTCGAGGCCGGCATCGAAGTAGCCGCGGGTTTCCCACTCGGGGTACCAGCGCCGTTCGATGTCCGCCGGTTCGAAGCTCTTGGCGAGTTCCATCATCAGAGGCGGTGACAAAAAAAGTAACAATTATAGCGGATACCTCGGAGCCAATCGGGCACCGGGGTGTCAGGACGTCGGCTGGTCGTGACCCGTCGGGTCGTCTTCCTGGGCGAAGCGGGTGGACAGGGCGGCAAGGAGGCGGGATTGCAGCCGATGGGTGAGGGATTCGATTTCCTCGGCGAGGATGGGTGGCAGGGCCTCCGCAAGCCAGGCCTCGAGGTCGTCGAGGGACACTCGATGGGCAGATTCCGGGGGGGTACGGGTCGCTTCGATGGCCCCATCGGGGTGGGGAGTGCACACCGCCCGGGGCGGTGGCAGATCCTCGACCACTTCGGTCAGCAGGGGGAGATCCTCGGAATTGAGGTCATCGCCCAGGGCCGTGATGATGCGTCCAGCGCCGCGATGACGCTGGAGCAGTGCGTCGGCCTGATCGAGGAGGGCGTCGGCGGTCTCGATCTCTTCCGGCAGCGGATCGTCGTCCAGAGAGCGGTGCGGATCGGTCATGTCAGTCCCGGGTTCCAAGGCCGTGGGCGCTCAGGCGGTGGCCCGCGGCCTGATAGGCCCGCCAGCGCTGGCGGGCCGGGATGCGTTCATCCTCGCTGCGGCCGACGACTTCCACCACCATGGCAAAGTGATCGGCTTCCGCCGGAACGTCCTGGCCGAGGTGGATCAGCACGTCGCCATGGGGCCAGACATCGCCAGGGGCACCGAGTTGGATCGGGGTTTGGGCGGCGAGCGGGGAACTGCTGGCCACATGGGGAATGAAGGCAAGGGGATCCGCGGTCCATAACCACTGATCGATCCGCTGACGCTCGGCCGGGTCCGCGGCGGCAACCGCCACTTGGCGTCCTGCTTTCCAGGCCTTGGCGGCGAAATGGCAGGCGGCGGCCACCCGGTCCTCCGCGTCGTGGTAGAAATGGACGTCCGTCAAGGGGCGCTCAGTCCGCCGCGGCGTCACTGCGGGCGATCAGGAATTCGGACAAAAGCGGCACCGGGCGGCCGGTCGCGCCCTTGGCGTCCCCAGACACCCAGGCCGTGCCGGCAATGTCGAGGTGGGCCCATTTGTAGGCCTTGGTGTAGCGGGCGAGGAAGCACGCCGCGGTGATGGTGCCCGCGTAGCGTCCGCCGATGTTGGCCATGTCGGCGAAATTGCTCTTCAGCAATTCCTGATATTCTTCCCACAGCGGCATCTGCCAGACCCGGTCGCCGGATTCCGTGCCCCGTGCCACCAATTCGGCCGCCAGGGCGTCGTCATTGGCGAGGAGCCCGCTGGGGATCTTGCCCAGGGCCACCACGCAGGCGCCCGTGAGGGTGGCAATGTCGATCACGCAGGCCGGCTTGAAGCGCTCGGCGTAGGTCAGGGCGTCGCACAGCACCAAGCGGCCCTCGGCGTCGGTATTGAGGATCTCGATAGTCTGGCCGGACATGGAAGTGACCACGTCCCCTGGGCGCGTTGCGCCTCCGCCGGGCATGTTTTCGGTGGCGGGGACGATGCCCACCACGTTGATCGGGAGCGCCATGCGGGCGACGGCCTTCAGGGTGCCCAGTACGCTGGCGGCGCCGCACATGTCGTACTTCATCTCGTCCATCTCGGCGGCGGGCTTGATGGAGATACCGCCGGTGTCAAAGGTGATGCCCTTGCCGACCAGGACCACTGGGGGGCTCTTGCCCTTGGCCCCCTTGTAGTGGACGACGATGAACTTTGGCGGCTCGTGAGCGCCTTGCGCAACGGAGAGGAAGGAGCCCATGGCGAGCTTTTCGGCGTCCTCCCGTTCGAGGACTTCGACCTTGAGCTTGAACTCCTTGCTCAATTTGCGGGCAGTGTCGGCCAGATAGGTGGGCGTGCACACATTGGCCGGCAGGTTTCCGAGGTCCTTCGCGAGGGCCATGCCCTCGGCCACAGCTTGACCGCGTCGCACGGCGGTTTCCAGGCGGGCGCTGACCTTGTGGCGAGTCAGAAGGGTGACCTCCCGGGCGCCAGGGGGTTTGTCGGCCTCCTTCTGACCGACCCCAGGGGCCTGGAACCGGTAGGTGGCATCGGCGAGCAGGCGGGTGGCGGTCTGGATGTTCCAGGCCGGGCTGCGGCCGGGCACCTCGACATCGACGAGGCAGACCCCGGCGTCCTCGGCTCGGCCGCTCGCCAAGGCCTTGGCGGCGCCCGACAACGCATCCCGATAGGCTTTTTCACCCAGGGCGTCGGCTTTGCCGAGGCTGACCAGGAGCAAGCGGGGGGCCGCCACCCCGGGGATGTTGTGGACAAGCAGCGTGGCCCCTGCCTTGGCGCCGAGGTCACCGGTCGCCAGAATGGAAGCCAGAGCGCCACCGGTAGCCTTGTCGAGGTCGGCAGCGGGCGGGGCGAGTCGTTCTCCGTCCAGCACCCCCACCACCAGGCAGGAAGTCTTGAGCTTTTCTGGGGCCCCGGTCTTTATGGTAAATTCCACCCGTCACTCCTTCAAAAGAGGCGTCATTAGGTCATCCGGGCGATTATGGCCCGTCCTCCCTAGGTCGTCAAAACGCCCCCTCCGAGCGAAATCACCGACACGACATGATCTTCCTGCGGGCCGCCCAGCGAGAATTTGCCAATACCGCGGTCGCAGTGTTCGTCGCGCTCTTTGCGATTTTGGTCACTGTCGTCCTGATTCGGCTTCTTGGTCAGGCGGCGGGGGGGCGCTTGCCGTCGGACGCCGTATTGGCGCTCATTGGCTTTGGGTCCCTGGCGCAACTGCCCATCGTCCTGTCCCTCACCGTATTTATTGCAGTGCTGTTGTCCCTGACCCGCTGCTATCGGGATTCCGAGATGGTGGTGTGGTTTGCCTCCGGGGTCCCCCTTACGGCGTGGATTCGTCCGGTCCTCCAGTTTGCCCTGCCGGCGGTGGGTGTCATCGCCGGCATTACCCTTTTCCTCGCGCCTTGGGCTCAGTTGAAGAGCTCCGAGTACAAGGAGCGGGTCAATAACCAGGACGACGCGGCGCGGGTGGCACCCGGGGTGTTCCGCGAGTCGGCGAACGCCGAGCGGGTGTTCTTCGTCGAAGTCGGAGCCGACCTCTCCGGTCGGGTCAAAAATGTCTTCGTCAGTTCCGTGCAGGATGGCCGCTTGGGGGTGACGGTGGCCAAAGAGGGTTTCACCCGCACCGAGGCCAATGGTGATCGCTTCGTGGTGCTGGAGAACGGCCGGCGCTATGAGGGGGTGCCGGGCAATCCGGAATACCGGGTGCTGGAATTCAAGGAGTACGCCATTCGGCTGCAGGAGGCTGCGGTGGCCGGCGCGCCCACCCAACCCCGGACTCTGACCCTCCAGGAACTGCTGGCTCGCCCCACGCCGTCTAACCGAGCCGAAATGGTCTATCGGTTTGGGGTGCCCATCGCCGCCCTGGTGCTCGCGCTGCTCGCGATTCCTTTGTCCTTCGTCAATCCTCGGGCAGGGCGCACCCATAACCTTATTTTGGCGATATTGGTCTATCTGATTTACACCAACGCGATCAGCGTCTGTCAGGCCTGGGTCGGACGGGGGCAACTCGGATTCCGGACCGCCCTGTGGGCACCCCATATCCTGATGGGGCTGGTGATGCTCGCGCTGTTTTATCGCCGCCTGTCGGTGTATCGCTTCTGGCGTCGTCGCGCGGCATGAATATCGTCGTTCGCCACCTTGCGCGGGAGATCTACGGCGCAACGGCCATGGTCCTCCTGGCCTTCTTGGGGTTGTTTGCGTTCTTCGATCTGGTCAATGAACTGGACAGCGTCGGAAAACGCGGATACGAACTGCACCACGCGTTCATCTATGTGATGCTCCTGGTGCCGGGGCGGATTTACGAGCTGCTACCCATCGCCGTGCTGATCGGTACGCTTTACGCCTTGACGACCCTCGCCCGTCATTCGGAGCTCACGGTGATGCGGGTGTCCGGCCTGTCCACCGGGCGGATGCTCAGAGTTCTGGCGCTGATCGGGTGCGTGTTCGTCGTCCTCACCTTCGTCATGGGGGAGTTCATCGCGCCTCCTGCCGAGCGGGCGGCCCAGCAGTTCCGCCTCCAGGCGACACAAAGTACGGTCTCCCAGGATCTCCGCTCGGGCCTGTGGGTCAAGGATGGAACGCTGTTCATCAATGTTCGGACCCTGACCGCCGACCAGGTGATGGAGAACGTCCGTATCTACGAATTCGACGACCAGCAGGGGATGAAGTCGATCGGTGAAGCCAAGCGGGGCGAATATGTCGGGCCGGAGGAGGGGTGGCGTCTGACCAACGTGGCCCAGACGCTCTTCGGGCCCAAGGGCACCTCTGTCCGCACCCTCCCGGAATTCCAGTGGCGGTCGGACCTCACGCCCGAGGTGCTGAGCGTCCTGATGGTCGTGCCGGAGCGGATGTCGGTCACAACGCTCTATACCTATTCGCGCCATCTTGCCGAAAACCGTCAGAAGGCCGGACGCTATGAGATTGCGCTCTGGAAAAAGCTGGTTTATCCCTTTGCAGCTCTCGTGATGATCGGATTGGCGCTGCCCTTCGCCTACACCCACGACCGGATGGGAGGAGTGAGCGTCAAGGTTTTCGCCGGCGTGATGATCGGGATCGGTTTTCACCTCCTCAATGGGCTTGCCTCCAATCTGGGCGTGATCAACAGCTGGCCACCCTTGGTCGCAGCGCTGATGCCCAGCGGGGTCTTCCTTCTTGCCGCAGCAGGCATGCTGTTCTGGGTGGAGCGCCGCTAGTCCGCTTCAGATCGCGAATCCCGACTACGTAGTCAAAAGAAAAGGCCCCTGTCGGGGCCTTTCTTTGCGGGGATCGCCCTGGGTAGGGGATCAGCCGTTCTGCTGCTTACGACCGGCAGACTTGTGTTCCAGCTTTTCCTTGATCCGGGCGGATTTGCCAGAGCGGTTGCGCAGGTAATACAACTTGGCCCGGCGCACGTCACCACGGCGCTTGATTTCGACGCTGGCAACCAGCGGGGAGTAGACCTGGAAGGTCCGCTCGACGCCTTCGCCGGAAGAAATCTTGCGAACGATGAAGGAGGAATTCAAGCCACGATTGCGCTTGGCGATCACCACGCCTTCATAGGCCTGGAGACGCTCCCGGTTGCCTTCCTTGACCTTCACTTGAACCACCACGGTGTCGCCGGGGGCGAAATCGGGAATGGTCTTGCCGGCCGAGAGGCGGGAAATTTCTTCCTGCTCGAGTTGCTGAATCAGATTCATGCGTAAACTCCTGTTTGCATGTCAAAACGTTGGCCAGTGGCCTTGTCGTGCAGAGCAGGTCGCCACCTGATACACGTCCTTTTTTTGAGATGACTCGAGACCCTAGGGCTCGGTTGCCTCACCATCTGCCTGCTGAAGCGTGTCCAGCAGACGCGATTCCTCCCGGGTCAAGGCCCGACCTGCAAGCAGGTCGGGGCGCTTTTCCCGGGTCGCTTCCAGCGCCTTCATGAGGCGCCATTTCCGTATCTCGGCATGGTTCCCGGAGAGCAGAACCTCCGGGACCCGCACTCCATGATGAATCTCCGGCCGCGTGTAGTGCGGGCAGTCCAGGAGACCATCGGCAAAGGAATCCTCCGCCGCCGAATCTTCGTCATTCAAGGCACCCGGCATCTGGCGGATGAGGGCATCCATCAGCACCATCGCCGGTAACTCGCCCCCCGAAAGCACAAAGTCTCCGAGGGAAATTTCCTCATCCACGCAGCGATCGATCAGTCGCTGGTCGACCCCTTCATACCGTCCGCACAACAGGATCGCGGCGGGTTCCTGGCCCATGGCAAGAATCCACTCGTGGTCCAGGCGGCGACCCTGAGGGGACAGGTAGATTACCCGGCCACTGCAGCCCAGGGCGGCTTCCTGCGCGCTACGCGCCGCTTCGATGGCCGCCTCCAGCGGTGCCGCCATCATCACCATCCCGGGGCCCCCGCCATAGGGGCGGTCATCCACCGTCCGGTAGGGGGTATCCACGAAATCCCGCGGATTCCACAGCTGGATGTCGTAGAGCTTTCTTTCCAGGGCCCGACGGGTAATCCCGGCCCCGGTGAGCGCGGAAAACATCTCCGGGAACAACGTCACCACGTCGAAGCGTCGGGGCGCGACGGGGGCCACCGGATTCACCAATCCTTCTGCCAATCGACGCGAATCAATTTTGCCTCCTGATCCACCGTGTCGACGTAGGCCGCAACGAAGGGGATCAGGTGTTCCTTCTCGCCATCCCGCACTTCCAGTACATCGTGGGCACCAGTGGAGAGCAGGCTCTTCACTTCGCCCAGGGCTTCTCCGGCACGGTTGACAACCGCCAACCCGATCAGATCCGCCCAGTAAAACTCATCCGGCGCCGTGGCGGGCAGGGCCTCCCGGGGGGCGCCGACATACAAGCCTTGCAGGGCTTCGGCCCCGTTCCGGTCCACTACGTCGGCGAAAGCTGCCAGCAAGGTCTGTCCGTGCATCCGGCACTGGCGCAGGGCGATAGGGCGCCAAGCGTCCGCCGTTTCGGTGTCGTCCGGCGACACCCACCATTGGCCCATCGTTTTCCAGGAGAGGGGGTCGTCCCCGAAGGGATGGATTCGAACCCAGCCCTGGACACCGTATGGGGCGACAATCCGCCCCAGGACGATCATGGGCCGCGCGGGGCTCAGGCGGCCTTGGCGGCCTGCTTGACCAAGCGAGCGACGGTGGGCGACAACTGGGCGCCGTTCTGCTGCCAATAGGCGACGCGCTCTGCATTGACCACCAAGCCCTTTTCATTGGCCGAGGCAACGGGGTTGAAGAACCCGACGCGCTCGATGAAGCGCCCGTCCCGACGATTACGGGAATCGGCGGCGACGATGTTGTAAAAGGGGCGCTTCTTGGCGCCGCTGCGGGCAAGGCGAATGACGAGCATGGCAAAGTTCCGAAATGGAAAGAGCTAAACGCGTCATTCTAGCTGAGGAATAAGGAGACAACAAGAATTCCCCGTGCTGTTGAAGGAAGCCAGTGCGCCGCCCGGCCAAGCTCGGGCCCAGCAGATTCCACCTAGCCGGCTCCAAAGAGTTCGGCGATCGTGCGCTGGATGGCGAGGGCCGCCTGGCGGGGATCCGCGGCCTGGCGGATAGGGCGGCCGACCACGATGTAATCGGCGCCGTTGGAGAACGCCTCGGGCACATCGACCGTTCGTTTTTGATCGTCGGTCGGCTTGTTTTCCACCGGGCGAATGCCTGGGGTGACGACCAGCAATCGCGGACCCAGTTCCTTTCGGATCATGGGGGCTTCGAGGCCCGAGGAGACGATGCCGTCCACGCCCGCCTCCAGGGCACGACGGGCACGGGAGAGGACCAGTTGGGGCACATCACATTGGAAACCGAGGTCCTGCAGATCCCCTCGGTCAAGGCTGGTCAGGGCGGTGACGGCCAGGACCTTCAAATCTCCCTTGTCCCGCACCGCCGCTTCCATGATGGCCTGATTGCCATGAATCGTGGCCAGTGTGGCGCCAGTTTGCGACAAGGCGCGGATAGCCGATCGGACGGTTTCGGGGACGTCAAAGAACTTGAGGTCCACAAAGACCTTCTTCTCCTGAGCGACGAGCCAGTCGAGCAGGCGGAAATAGCCAGGAGACATGAAAAGCTCGAGGCCGATCTTGTAGAAGGTCGCTGCGTCGCCAAGGCGAGTGACGAATTGCTGGGCGTGCTCGGGGTCCGGGAGATCCAGGGCGACGATGAGTCGGTCGGAGACCGGGATGGATTTGGTGGAAAGATAGGGCATCGCAGTCATGATCCGCCGCAAAAAACTCCATTTTACTGGCCGGGGGTCGGCGGGCGGAATGGTCGTGGGCAATCCCGACGGGCGACAGGAAGCCATTGGCCGAATAAAATAGCCCTGCTATTCCCCATCCCGTCGACTCTCCGGAATTCTGACCTGCCATGGAAGCCTCGATCTCGAACCGGTCTGCCCTTGAGCATTGGCTTCGCGTCGATCCCGCGGGCGAACTCGGTGATGAGGCCCGGGCCATTTGGGTGCATGCCGAGGTGTTTCAGGATGCCCCGTCGTCCGAGGGGGTATCGGTGGAGCTTCTGGGCCTGTTCTGCGATCGTGTCTTGGATGTGGATGGGCGCCTTCGGGGAGCGCTCCTGGAGGCCCGGCTTCCGTTGCCGGAAGACTTGCGGAGCTGGCTCGGGATGGTGGTCGATTCCGCGGTGCGTCTGGCGCAAGTAAGCCAAAGGCTGGCCAGAAAAGGGCAATTGGCCGAATGCCGCCTTGCGGACAATGCATCTGGACGGGCTCTCCCGCGGGCTTTGGGAATGTCGATGGCCCAGGTTGCGGGAGTCCTGAGCGCGATGGGGGGGCTGTCTCCGCCGTTCAATTTTTGGGCGACCGCCCATGCCCTGGCACGCGGGCCTGGGCCGGTCTCTGACGCTGCCGATGCCGAAGATCTGGAGCGGCCGGCGGATACCGCTTACAAGAGTTTGTTGGCCCTGGCCGTCGTGCAGCCAGAGGGCCTATCGCCGCGGGAGATTCAGTGGCTCGTGGAATTTCTCGATCGTCACGCATCCGAGTTGTGCCTTGCGCCCTTGCACGATGAGCCCGGAGAAGGGTTCTGGATCGATGGCGCGCAGGACGTGCCCCCCGTCGCGATCACCCGTCGGCCGCCGCCGGTCGTCGATGGAGTATTGAAGATGGATGCGCGGCCCCTCGCGGCCCGGGCGGCGGAAGGCTTGGCGCGCCTGCAGGAGATTCCGGAGGAAGAGGTCACCGACGTGTTCGATGCGGTGACGGCCCTCACCGTGGGTGCCGCGTTGCCGGAGGGTTTGACCGTCGGGGATGCCATGGCGGTGCTGGACCGTGTGGCCCGGTATTGGTCGGCCGCGCCCTTGCGGGAGCGGCCCCGCCGCTGGCAGCAGCAGCCCGTCACAGTGTGCTTCGGCTTGTCCGCGATCTGGGAATGCCTGCGTGGGGGATTGGGGGCCAGCGACGCCCAAATGGAAGAGTGGGTGGTGGTCAATGAGAGCATCGGCGGTTATGCGATCCTCGGGCAGCAGAAGGAGCCCTCGTGTTTGGCGGCGGGGATGGTCGTGGCCGTTCGCTTGACCGAAGCGGTTGGGTGGACCGTGTGCATCGTTCGCTGGATTCGGGCGGAAGATCCGGCGCGCATCGAACTCGGGCTGCAGGTGGTGGCCGATGGCGCGACGCCGGTTCGGCTCGGCTTCCGGGGCGGCGAGACCCGGGAGATGCTGCCAGGCTTGATGCTCTCGCCGCGGGTGGGCATGCGGGGCTTGTCCGGCATGCTGGTCCCGGCGGGCACCAGCGTTGGCCGGCGATTCGTGTTTGTGCGGGACGGTTCCCCCCTCTACGTGGGCCAGGGCTTGTTGGTCAGCGTGGAAATCCGGACTGCCAACAGCGAGTTATTTCAGTTTGAACTGGATCCGATTCCGGAGTGAGCGCTGGCCGTGGAGCGGCTGATCAGGTCCGCGATGGGCACCGCGGCGTTCGCCAGGCAGCGTGCATAGATGTCCATCAGGTCTGGAGTCAGAGGTTCCCCGGCCAATTCTGGCGGCAGGCGGGGGGTCAGGATCAGGTGTTTGAGGACATCGGCCACGGTCAGGCGCTCCGCCGAGACGGTAAGCAGCCATTGGCCCGTCTCGCTGCGGGCAATCCACCCTAAGGACTGCATGGCTTCCAGCAGGCCTTCGCTCTCGCTAGTCCCGAGACGGGCGGCACGGTGCAAGCGGTCGGTCGTGACCGTCTGGCCCGCATCCTGGCCCTCGGCGAGGCGGCAGAGCATTTTGATTGCCGCATAGGCCCGGTCCCCCGGAAACGGGGGAAGCATGCGCCGGGCATCGGCGAAGACCGGCAGGGTGGAGGCCACCAGAGCCCCCGTCAGGATGGCGACCCACAGGAAATACAGCCAGAGCAGGAAGATCGGCAGAGCCGCAAAAGTCCCGTAAATCAGGGTAAAGCTGGTGAATCCGGCGATGAAGGCCGCCAGCACCTTTTGAACGAGCAGGATGAGCAGGGTCGCAACCACACCGCCCGCCAGGGCATGGGCGGCCTCGACGAACCTGTTCGGGATGGCCCGATACAGGAAGCTGAAGAAGAGAATCATCAGGAGATAAGGGGCGCTGTGGAGCGCTGTGCTGCGTAGCCAGGCGGTGTCGCCAACCAGATCGATGGAGGCGGTTAGGACGAAGCTGCTCGCCGCCACGACTCCGGCAAGGATCAGGGGCCCGAGGGTGACCGTGATCCAGTAGAGGGGGAGCCGGATGCGCCAGGGGCGGTGCTGATGTACGCCCCAGATGTGATTGAAGGCCCGGTCGATGGTCACGATCAGGGTGAGGGCGCCAAAAGCCAGGAGCACGCTACCGATGACGGTCAGATTGGCGGCCTTCAGCGAAAACTGCAGCGCGTAAGTGGCGATGATTCGGCCGGCTTTTTCTGGAAGCAGATTCTGGATCAGGAACTGACGCAGGTCGTCCCCCAGGCTGTCCAGGACCGGCGAGCGACCGAACACCACGATGGCCACCGTGACCAGCGGCACGAGGGAGAGGAGGGTGGTGAAGGCTAGGCTGCTCGCGACCTGGGAGCAACGATGGGCAGCGAAGCGCTCGACGAGAAGGCTAAGAAAGCGGCGGAGTTCTTGAAACCACATACCTGGGGGTGGAGCGTGCTCCGGGTTCGCGGCGGGGCCTCGGTATAATGCCGGATTCTATCAACCGCGACCGCCATGAAAGAGATCCTGGTCCTTTATTACAGCCACCGAGGTTCCGTGCGGGCCCTGGCCGAGCAGATCGCCCTGGGGATTGAGTCCGTCCCCGGCATGTTGGCGCGTTTGCGCACGGTTCCCAAGGTGTCGACGGTGTGCGAGGCTGTGGAACCCGAGGTTCCGGCAGCGGGTTCGCCCTACGTCGAGGCCCGCGATCTCGCCGAGTGCGTGGGTCTCGCCCTCGGAAGCCCGACCCGCTTTGGCAACATGGCCGCTCCGATGAAGTATTTTCTCGACGGGACGGGCCTGGAGTGGCACAACGGCACCCTGGCGGGAAAGCCGGCCTGCGTCTTCACCTCCACCGCGTCGATGCACGGGGGCCAGGAATCCACGCTGCTTTCCATGATGATCCCGCTCCTCCATCACGGCATGCTGGTTCTTGGGCTGCCCTACACTCACCCCGCGGTGACCGCAACCCGTTCCGGCGGAACGCCCTATGGCGCGAGCCACGTCGCCGGGCCGGATGGTGATTCGGGGCTGACGGAGGACGAGCGGATGCTGGCGATGGCCCAGGGTCGCCGTCTTGCCGAAGTGGCCCGTCGGCTGTCGTCGGAGGGGATGTGACGATGCCTTCGGTGCGCATGTTGAACCTCCTGGCCAGCGTGAGCCTCCTGGCCCTGATTGTCCTGGGTGTCGCCTGGGAGGTCTGGATTGCCCCGCTGCGCCCGGGCGGGTCGTGGATGACCCTCAAGGTGCTCCCGCTGATGGCCGCCCTGTTCGGCATCCTGCGGGGCAGGCGCTACACCTTTCAGTGGGCCTGCATGCTGATCCTGCTGTATGTCATCGAAGGGGTGCTCCGCCTCAATGACCCCCGGCCCGGGTCCTATCTCGCGGGGTTGGAAATTGGACTGGCCGTCATGTTCTTCATGAGCGCGATGCTCTATGCCCGGCAGACTGCGCCGTCCCGCCAGGGGACGGCGGCCTGATCGGGCACACTTCGTCCCCTCCTCAGAGTTGGGGATTCAGCTTGTCGAACTTGGTGTGGAGCTTGTTCAAGGCGTTCAGATAGGCTTTGGCCGAGGCCACGATGATGTCCGTATCGGCCCCCTGGCCATTCACCACTTTGCCATCCTTGGCCAGCCGCACGGTGACCTCTCCCTGGGCATCGGTGCCGGTGGTGATGGCGTTCACTGAGTAGAGGAGCAACTCGGTGCCACTCTCGGCCAGTTGTTCGATGGCACGGAAGGCTGCGTCCACCGGCCCGGAGCCGCTTGAAGCGGCGCTCTTTTCTTCGCCGCCAATCGCCAGGGTCAGGGCTGCCTGGGGAATTTCGCCGGTCTCGCTGTGGAAGCGGGACGCAAGCAGGCGGAAATGCTCCAGCTCATGGGGCGAGGTCTCGTCGGACACCAGGGCCTGAAGATCTTCGTCGAAGATTTCATGCTTCTTGTCGGCCAGGGCCTTGAAGCGGGTGAAAGCGTGGTTGAGTTGCTCTTCCGAGCCGATCACGATGCCCAATTCCTGCAGGCGGGAGCGGAAGGCGTTGCGCCCGGAATGCTTGCCAAGCACCAGTTTGTTGGCCGTCCAGCCCACATCCTCGGCACGCATGATTTCGTAGGTTTCGCGATGCTTCAGCACGCCGTCCTGGTGGATGCCCGATTCATGGGCAAAGGCGTTGGCGCCGACGATGGCTTTGTTCGGCTGGACGGGGAAGCCGGTGATGCCGGACACGAGTTTGGAGGCCGGAACGATCTGAGTGGTGTCGATGCGGGTGTCGCAACCGAAGATGTCCCGGCGGGTGCGCACCGCCATGACCACTTCCTCCAGCGACGCATTGCCGGCCCGTTCCCCCAGACCATTCACGGTGCACTCCACCTGGCGCGCGCCGGCCATCACGGCGGCCAGGGAGTTCGCCACGGCGAGGCCAAGGTCGTTGTGGCAATGGACCGACCACACCACGCGATCAGCATTGGGAATTCGTTCGATCAGGGTCCGGATAGTATGGGCAAACTGCTCCGGCACGTTGTAGCCCACGGTGTCCGGCACGTTGATGGTCTTGGCCCCGGCGGCGATCACGGCCTCGAAGATCCGGCAGAGAAAGTCGATTTCCGAGCGGCCTGCGTCTTCGGCCGAGAATTCCACATCATCGGTGAACTGGCGGGCCCAGCGGATGGCCTTTACCGCTTGTTCCACCACCTGGTCGGGCTGCATCCGCAGTTTCTTCTCCATGTGAATCGGGCTGGTGGCGATGAAGGTGTGGATCCGGCCCCGAGCGGCGGGGGTGACGGCTTCGCCGGCGCGCCGGATGTCGTTTTCGTTGGCCCGGGCCAAGGAGCAGATGGTGGATTCGCGCACCGCCTGGGCGATGGCCTGGACGGATTCGAAATCCCCGTTCGAGGCGGCCGCAAAACCCGCTTCGATTACGTCCACCCGCATCCGCTCAAGCTGACGGGCGATGCGCAGTTTTTCCTCCCGGGTCATGGACGCGCCCGGACTTTGTTCCCCGTCCCGCAGGGTGGTGTCGAAGATGATGAGTTGATCGCTCATGACGGTCTCCTGATGAGGCGTGTGTCGGGGGCGATCCCCCGCCCAGGATGATTATTCAGACTCGGGTTCCGGGTCCGGGGTTCGCGGCAGGGGAGGCTGGCGTCGCAGGCGGCGGATGACGAGCAACACGTAGCCGGAGGCCGCGTAGGCCAGGAACAACGCGAACAGGACTCCCGGGGGGTAGCTGGAGATGAGCGCGAAGCCGAGGACCACCGCAAACACCACGATGAAAGGAACGCTGCGCCGCAGATTGATACTCTTCCCGCTGTAGTACATCACATTGCTGACCATGGTGATGCCGGCGAAGATGGTCAGGAAGCAGGCGAACCAGCGCAGATCGTCGCCCGCAAAGCCGTTGTCGATGGCGACCCACACCATGCCGGCGATGAGGGCCGCGGCGGCTGGACTGGGCAGGCCCTGGAAGAAGCGCTTGTCGACGATATCGATGTTGGTGTTGAAGCGGGCGAGGCGCAAGGCGGCGCCGGCGCAATAGATGAACGCGGCGATCCAGCCCAGCTTGCCCATGCCCTTCAGGGCCCACTCATAGGCCACCAGCGCCGGTGCGACGCCGAAGGAGACCATGTCGGACAGGGAGTCGTATTCGGCGCCGAAAGCGCTTTGGGTGCGGGTGAGCCGGGCAACCCGGCCATCCAGGCCATCGAGCACCATAGCGATGAAGATCGCCACGGCGGATTGTTCGAAATTCAGGTTCATCGCCTGGACGATGGCGTAGAAACCGGCAAAGAGCGCGGCGGTGGTGAACAGGTTGGGAAGGATGTAGATACCGCGCCGGCGCTTGTCCGGTGGCGGCAACGGCTTGCGGGTCGGCAGGTCGGCCATTGTGCGTCACACCCATAAGGAGGCGAGAGATTGTACCTGAAGCGGCCTGCCGCCACGCCGTTCGCGGGCGACCGCCCAAAAAAGCAAAGGGCCGGAAGACCGCCGTCGGCAGCATTCCGGCCCCAGGGCTGAGGGGTATCAGTTCTTGGACTGATCCACCAGCTTGTTGGCCTTGATCCAGGGCATCATCTCACGCAGCTTTTCGCCAACCTGCTCGATGGAGTGGGCGGCGTTCAGGCGGCGGCGGGCAGTCATGGCCGGGTAGTTGGTGCGACCTTCCAGAATGAACTGCTTGGCGTAGTCGCCGGACTGGATGCGCTTCAACGCATTGCGCATGGCGGCGCGGGACTGCTCGTTGATGACTTCTGGGCCAGTGACGTATTCGCCGTACTCGGCGTTGTTGGAGATGGAGTAGTTCATGTTGGCGATGCCGCCTTCGTACATGAGATCCACGATCAGCTTCAGTTCGTGGAGGCACTCGAAGTAGGCCATCTCCGGCGCGTAGCCAGCTTCCGTCAGGGTTTCGTAGCCCATCTTCACCAGTTCCACGCAGCCACCGCACAACACGGCCTGTTCGCCGAAGAGGTCAGTCTCGGTTTCTTCACGGAAGTTGGTCTCGATCACGCCGCCCTTGGTGCCGCCGTTAGCCGCTGCGTAGGACAGCGCGATGTCCTTGGCCTTGCCGGACTTGTCCTGATGCACGGCGATCAGGCTGGGCACGCCGCCGCCTTGCTTGTAGGTCGAGCGCACGGTGTGGCCGGGGCCCTTGGGGGCGACCATGATCACGTCCAGGTCGGCGCGGGGCACGATCTGGTTGTAATGAATGTTGAATCCATGGGCGAAGGCGAGGGTGGCGCCTTCCTTCAGGTTCGGTTCGATCTCACTGTAGTAGACGGCGGGCTGGCTCTCATCGGGGAGGAGAATCATCACCAGGTCGGCGGATTTCACCGCATCGGCCACTTCGGCGACCTTGAGGCCAGCGCCTTCCGCCTTCTTCCAGGAAGCGCCGCCCTTCCGGAGGCCGACGGTCACCGACACGCCGGAGTCGGTCAGGTTCTGGGAGTGGGCGTGGCCCTGGGAGCCGTAGCCGACGATGGTGACCTGCTTGCCCTTGATGAGGGACAGGTCGGCGTCCTTGTCGTAATAAACTTTCATGTCATTCCTTTCGTTTGCGAGGGGTCTCGGTGGGAGGTCCGAAGCGGACTTCGGTGGCGGCGGTGGCGCCGTGCCTCACACCTTCAATACGCGGTCTCCCCGGCCAATTCCGCAGATGCCGGAGCGAACGGTTTCGAGGATCAGGCTGGCGTCCAGAGCACCGAGAAAGGAATCCAGCTTGTTTTGGGTACCGGTCAGCTCGATGACGTAGGAGGCATCGGTGACATCGATGATGTGGCCGCGGAAGATGTCCGAGGTCCGCTTGATCTCCTCCCGGTCCTTGCCGGTGGCCCGCACTTTGACGAGGAGCAGTTCCCGCTCGATGTGGGCGGACTCGGAAATGTCCACCACCTTGACCACGTCCACCAGCTTGTTCAACTGCTTGGTGATCTGCTCGACGATTTCGTCTGACCCGGTGGTCACGATCGTCATACGGGAAAGGGACGGGTCCTCCGTCGGAGCGACGGTGAGGGATTCGATGTTGTAGCCGCGGGCCGAGAAGAGGCCGGAGACCCGCGAAAGGGCACCGGATTCGTTCTCGATCAAAAGGGAGATTACGTGTCGCATGGGCGTCCGAGCTGAGAGAGGAGGAGGTGAGGCGGGTGCCGCGGCTGGGAGCTGGCCGGCAGACGGCCCTCCCGGCGCCGGCGGGCGGGTGGCCCGTCGACGCAGGCGCGGCCTGGGTGTTGCCGCGCCCCGCGATCTGTCGCGATTACAGGTCTTCGGCGGAGAGGATCATCTCGGTGAGGCCCTTGCCGCCCTGGACCATGGGATAAACGTTTTCCGTGGGGTCGACCTGGAAATCCAGGAAGACCAGATCGTTCTTGCGCTGGAAGGCTTCCCGCAGGGCGTCCTCCACATCGCCGGCCTTGTCGACGCGCAGGCCGACGTGGCCATAGGCCTCGGCGAGCTTGGCGAAATCGGGCAGGGAATCCATGTAGGACTCTGAATAACGGCCGCCATGGAAGATCTGCTGCCACTGGCGCACCATGCCCAGGTAGCGGTTGTTGAGGTTCACGATCTTGATGGGCAGACGGAACTGCTTGCAGGTGGAGAGTTCCTGGATGCACATCTGGATCGAAGCTTCGCCGGTGACGCAGGCCACCGGGCTGCCCGGGTGGGCAAGCTGGGCGCCCATGGCATAGGGCAGGCCGACGCCCATGGTGCCGAGACCGCCAGAGTTGAGCCAGCGGCGGGGCTTGTCGAAGCGATAGTACTGGGCGGCCCACATCTGGTGCTGGCCGACGTCGGAGGTGACGAAGGCGTCGCCGTTGGTCACTTCCCAAAGCTTCTGGACCACAAACTGGGGCTTGATGATGTCGCCGTCGTGCTTGAACTTCAGGCAATCCCTGCGGCGCCACTCGTCGACCTGCTTCCACCAGGTTGCCAGCGTGTCTTCCTCCGGCCGGCGGGTCGATGCCTCGACGGCGCGAATCATCTCTTCCAGGACTTCCGCGACGTTGCCCACGATGGGCACGTCCACCTTCACCCGCTTGGAAATCGAGGAGGGATCGATGTCGATGTGGATGATCTTGCGGGGCTCCTCAGCGAAGTGAGCGGGATTGCCGATCACCCGATCATCAAAACGCGATCCGACGGCCAGCAGCACGTCGCAGAAGTGCATCGACATGTTGGCTTCGAAGGTACCGTGCATGCCGGGCATGCCAAGGTACTGCCGTTCGCTGGCGGGAAAGCCCCCCAGGCCCATTAGGGTGGTGGTGATGGGGAAGCCCAGCAGTTTGGCGAGCTTGGTCAATGGCTCTGCTGCATTGCCAAGCACGACGCCGCCACCGGCATAGATCATCGGGCGCTTGGCTTCCATCAGAAGCTGAACGGCCTTTTTGATCTGGCCCTGATGACCCTTGGAGACGGGGTTGTAGGAGCGCATGGAAATCGACTTGGGATAGTCGAACTCGCATTTCGCGGCGGTGATGTCCTTGGGGATATCCACCAGCACCGGGCCGGGTCGTCCGGACGCGGCCAGATAAAAGGCCTTTTTGATCGTCGGGGCGATGTCCTCGACCCGCTTGACCAGGAAATTGTGCTTCACGCAGGGGCGGGTGATGCCCACCGTGTCCACTTCCTGGAAGGCATCCTGGCCGATGGCGGCCGTCGGCACCTGGCCGCTGATGATGACCACCGGGATGGAGTCGCAATAGGCGGTGGCGATTCCCGTGACGGCGTTGGTGGCGCCAGGGCCTGAGGTCACCAGGGCGACGCCAACCTTTTCCGTGGACCGGGCATAGCCGTCGGCGGCATGGACCGCGGCCTGTTCGTGGCGCACCAGCACGTGGCGAATCTGGTCCTGCTTGAAGAGTTCGTCGTACAGGAAGAGTACGGCGCCGCCGGGATAGCCGAAAACATATTCGACCTTTTCTTCCTGGAGACACCTCACTACAATTTCGGCTCCGCTCAGCATCATTCGTACTCGCCCTGTTTTTCCAACTGAAACGCGCAACATTACCCGCCCCCCGTTGATTGGTCAAGGCTGGTGGGTGGGCCCTCCGGGGCGGATTCCTGTGGGCGGTCACCTCCGCTGATGGGCACTCATCCGGCGCGGGTTTGGCGCAGAGGAACCATGCGACAGTCCCCGCCCATGCCGGCCGCTGCCGGCCCCGCCCAGTCTTCCCCGTCCCCGCGCCAGCAGGCCGAGCTTGCGACCCTGCGCCGCCGTTTTGCCTCCCTGATCTACGAGGCCCTCCTGCTCCTGGGGGTGCTCGGCCTGACCTTCATGGTGCCCAATCTGATCTTGGGGGTCGTGTGGCAGATTGCCTTACCGGGCTGGGTCGATTGGATCCACATTTACCTCGTTCTTGGCCTCTATTTTGTCTGGTACTGGCGGCGCGGCGGGCAGACCCTGGCGATGCAGACCTGGAAGCTGCGGCTGGTCGAGACGCAGGGAGGCGGGACCATCACCCTGCGCCAGGCCTGGCTGCGCTACACCCTCGCATGGCCCTCGGTGCTGTTTGGCGGACTTGGCCTCGCCTGGGCGATCATCGATCCGGAGCGTCAGTTCCTTCATGACCGGCTGGCCGGCACCCGCGTGGTGCTCCTGATTTCAACCCGGTAAGCCGCTTCACCAATTTGGAGTTCTCCCATGCGCACCGAGCTTGGCAAAACCATCTTTCGACGGGATTACCGTCCCCTGGCCTGGACCGTTAGCAAGGTCGATCTGCACTTCGATCTGGGCGCCGAGCGGACTGAGGTGGCAAGCCGTCTGACCTGCCTTCGCAATGACGACGCGGAGCCCGGTCCCTTGGTCCTTTTCGGCGAGGACCTCGAACGGGTGTCGGTAAATTTAGACGGGGTTCCTTGCCCGGACACGGATCTGGTGGAGACGGAGTCCGGCCTGGAGATTACCCTCCCGGGCGATCGGTGCGTGGTGGAGATCGTCACCCGCATCAACCCTGCGGCCAACACCACCCTGTCGGGTCTCTACACCTCCCGTGGGGGATTCTTCACCCAGTGCGAGGCGGAGGGGTTCCGGCGGATCACCTATTTCCCTGATCGGCCGGACGTGATGGCGCGCTACTCCGTGACCCTGGAGGCCGACAAGAATGCCTGCCCGGTGCTGCTCTCCAATGGCAATCTGGTCGCCGAGGGGGACCTGCCGGACGGTCGGCATTTCGCGCGTTGGGAAGACCCCTTTTCCAAGCCCTCCTACCTTTTTGCCCTGGTGGCGGCAGATCTGGTGACCCTTGATCGCAAGGTGCAGACCCGTTCGGGCCGTGAAGTCCTGCTCCAGGTGTGGGTGGAGGCAGGCAACCTCGACCGCACCGAGCACGCGATGGATTCACTGGTGGCGGCGCTGCGCTGGGACGAGGAGACCTTCGGTCTCGAACTTGATCTCGACCGCTACATGATCGTCGCGGTGTCCGACTTCAACATGGGAGCGATGGAGAACAAGGGCCTCAACATCTTCAACGCCAAGTACGTGCTGGCCAACCCCCGCACGGCCACGGATGCGGACTTCGAAAATATCGAAAGCGTGGTGGCCCACGAGTACTTCCACAACTGGACGGGTAACCGGGTCACCTGCCGCGACTGGTTCCAGCTGACCCTCAAGGAGGGGCTCACGGTCTTCCGCGACCAGCAGTTTTCCGCCGACATGATGGCCCGGGCAGCCGGCGAGGCGGGGGCGGATTCGGCCCGCGCGGTGGTGCGCATCGACAACGTGCGCAATCTCCGGTCGGCTCAGTTCCCCGAGGATGCGGGCCCCATGGCTCACCCCATCCGACCCGACAGCTACGAAGAAATCAACAATTTCTACACTGCCACGGTCTATGAAAAAGGGGCCGAGGTCATCCGCATGCTGCATACCCTGTTGGGTCCGGAAGGGTTCCGCAACGGCATGGACCTCTATTTCAGCTACCACGACGGCCAGGCGGTGACCTGCGACGATTTTGTTGGGTGCATGGGCGAGGCCAACGGCGCCGATCTGGATGCCTTCATGGGCTGGTACAGCCAGGCGGGAACGCCGCGGCTGGCGGCTGCCGGGGCTTGGGATGCGGCGACTGGAAACTACACCCTGACCCTCACGCAGCGCACCCCCCCCACCTCTGGCCAGGCAGAAAAGATTCCGCTGATCATCCCGGTCGCCGTCGGTCTGATGGGGCCCGACGGGGTCGATTTGCCTCTACAGTTGGTCGGGGAGGCCAGTGCCAGCGGGACGACCCGGGTTCTGCGATTGACCTCGCAGGAAGCGCATTTCACCTTCACGGGTCTGAAGGCAGAGCCGGTGCCCTCGATCCTGCGGGGTTTTTCCGCCCCGGTCATTCTCGAGCTTGCGGAATCCGATGAACGTCTGGCCTTCCGCATCGCCCACGACGCCGATCCCTTCAACCGCTGGGATGCCGCGCAGCGCTACTTTGAGCGCGTGGCCCTGGACCTCGCCAAAGCGGCATCGTCGGGCGGGGCGCAAGCGGTTCCGGAGGGCTTGATCGCAGCTTGCCGGACGCTACTCACCCAGGCGGACCTGGATCCCGCATTCCGGGCCCAGGCCCTGGCGCTGCCCGGGGAGGCCTACCTGCTGGAACGGATGGCTCCGGCGGACCCGGCCGCGCTTCGTGCGGCCCTGATCCAACTCACCCAGGCCTTGGGGACTCACCTGGCTAAGGAATGGCTCGCCTGTCATGAAGCCCTGACGGTCTCTGGACCCTACCGCTACCACCCCACTGATGCCGGCCGACGGGCACTGCGTAACCTCGCCCTACGCTACCTTTGCGGTGCGGGAATCGAGGAGGGGGTCGATCGGGCGGTGGGCCAGTTCCAGTCTGCCCGCAACATGACCGACCGCTTCGGCGCCCTAAGCGCCCTGGTGCAGAGCGGAGCGCCGGTGCGGGAGCAGGCCTTGGCGATCTTCCATTCCGAATTTGAAAAGGACGCCCTGGTCCTCGACAAGTGGTTCGCTCTGCAGGCCGGTGCCTGGCGCTGGGCCCCCGAGGTCCCGCCTGCGCTCGAAAGGGTGGCGGCCCTGACCGAAGATCCGGCCTTCAGCTTCACTAACCCGAACAAGGTCTATGCGCTGCTCGGCACCTTCTTCCGGGCCAATCCGGGGGAATTCCACCGCCCGGATGGCGCGGGGTACGCCTTTTGGGCGGATCAGGTCATCCGGCTCAACAGTCACAATCCCCAGGTGGCGGCGCGTATGGCCCGGGCCCTCGAAAACTGGCGGCGTTACGGTCCTGCGCTCCAGGAGGCGATCCTACCCCACCTGGAAGCGGTCCTGGAGGTTCCGGAGTTGTCCGGGGATGTGCGCGAGATCATTGAGAAGGCTTTACGGAGCTGAGCCCCCCGGGGGCGAGGGCCAGGGGCCGTCCTCGTCTGCCGGGACAATGGCCAAGTGAACCTTCTTGAGATAGCCTGGCGTCCCCGGATTATTGTCAATGTCATGCAATGATCGCACCCCCGATTCCGCAGGATGAGGCGCAGCGAATTTTAGCTCTGCGGGATCTGCTGATCCTGGATACCCAGCCGGAAGAGCGTTTCGACCTGGTCACCGCCTACTGTCAGAGCCGTTTCCAGGTGGCCGTGGCGCTGGTCAGCCTGGTCGATGCGGACCGCCAATGGTTCAAGTCCGCCTGTGGCCTGGACGCCCAGGAGACGCCCCGGGAGGTGAGTTTTTGCGCCCACGCGATTCTCGGTTCCGGCGCTTTGGTGGTGGCGGATGCGACCCAGGATGCGCGTTTTTTCGACAATCCGCTCGTTGTCGGTCCGCCGTACATCCAATTTTATGCTGGCGCGCCGCTGATCACCCGAAGCGGCCATGCCGTCGGCACCCTGTGTCTCATCGACCCTCGGCCACGGAATCTCGAGCCGGAGGAGCTGGCCCACTTGGAGTCCCTCGCGCGGGCCGTGTCCATTGAACTGGAGGGCCTCGCGCCAACCCCTACCGATAGCGCGGCCAACTGATTCCCACCAAGCTCGCCGTTCAAGGCGCCCCGTTAAGCGCCCTAAGATTTCCTTAAGCTAGGCCGACCACACTGACTCCCGTAATCAACCACGGGAGATGATTGTGGAAACCTCCAAAATTGCTTCGCCACGGGTGTTCGATCCCCTACTGCGCGGGCTGCACTGGATCCTCGCCGGGTCCATCCTGACCCTGATTGCCACCAGCCAGTTGGCCGAACTTTTCGAAGACGGCCCCCTGGAGGACGCGTTGTGGCAGAGCCATATCTTCGCCGGTTACGTCATGGCGGCAGCCTTGGGTGCCCGCCTGGTTTGGGGCGTGATCGGGCCGGAAGCCGCCCGCTGGCGCGATTTCTGGCACCCCGCAGCCTGGCGCGGAATGCTGAAGGGGCGTTGGCCAGCGTCGCGTCGCGGCCACGATGCTGCCGCAAGCCTTGGCTACCTCGCTGCCTATGCCGTGATGGCCTTGATGGTCGGCACGGGCTTGGGTCTGGCGGCGATCGAGTTTCAGGCCGGCCCATTGAGCAGCGTGCTGGGCGGCGCGCGGGGCCTGGGTGATCTTTTCGAGGAGCCCCACGAATTCGGCTTCGCCCTGATGCTGGGCTTCATTGCCCTCCACTTGGCGGCCCTGGTGGTGCACCAGTGGCGGGGCGAGCGGGTGGCCCAAAGCATGGTGACCGGCCGCCAGTACCACGATTCCGAGGGGGCCGAGCATGGGCAGGCTTAAGGGGGCGGTGCTGGGCGGCCTGATGGTTTGGGGTCTGACGGGTTGGGCTGCCGGCGGGCCCGAGGGTCAGCTCCAGGGCTGGGCGCGGGAGGCTGGCATTCCGGTCTCGGCCTTCTCCGCGGCGCGGGGCGAGGCCCTGTACCGCCAGGAAAGGACTAGTGCCCAGGGTGCGGCGATCGGCTGCTTTAGTTGCCACACCAAAGATCCGGGTCAGCCGGGTCGGACCCGGGCCGGCAAGACGATCGAACCCATGGCCAGCGCCGTGACCCCCACGCGGTTCACCGATCCGGCAAAGACCGAGAAATGGTTTTCCCGCAATTGTCAGGATGTCCTCGGGCGGGCTTGCACCCCCGAGGAAAAGGGCGATTTCGTCACTTGGCTGACCCGCGTCAAACCTTAGGAAGGTGAATCATGAAAGATAGTGTTAAAGGCATGCTGGTGGTGGCAGGGTCCGTGATTGCGGCGGTGGGATTGTTCGCCACGGGCCCGTCCTGGGGAGACGACGAGGGTCGCGGGGAGGAGCATGGTGGCATGCGGGCCAGCCGGGTGCCCGTCGGTGCGCCGGCTTCATGGAAGACCGAGTGTGGCAGTTGCCATGTGCCCTATCCCCCGGCGATGCTTCCAGCCCAGAGTTGGGCACGCATCATGGCCGGACTGGATCGACACTTTGGTGAGAACGCCAGCCTGCCGCCCGCCGTGGCAGCCGAAATCGGCCGCTTCCTGGCCGCCGAGGCCGGTGGGCCCCGGGGTGGCGAAGGGGGCAAGGCCGGCACCGAACCGCCCTTGCGCATCACGGAAACCCCGTGGTTTCGGCGCGAGCACCGCGAAATCGGCGATGCGGTCTGGCGTCGGGCCGCCATCGGCAGCCCGGCAAACTGCTCGGCGTGCCATCGCCAGGCCGAGCAGGGTATCTTCAACGAGCACGGGGTGAAGATCCCGAAATAGGAGGGGGCATGCGGGTGCTGCTGGTGGAGGACGACGTCCTGCTCGGCGACGGACTGGCAGCCGGTCTGCGGGACGCCGGGTTGGGCGTCGATTGGGTGCGGGACGGCGTGGCGGCCGAAGCCGCGCTGGCCGCCGAGCAGTTTGCCGCCCTGATCCTCGATCTGGGGCTTCCCCGGCGGGATGGGCTGAGTGTCCTCTCCCGTCTGCGTCAGGCCGGCAACCCGATCCCCGTCTTGATTCTCACCGCCCGGGACCAGGTGGCGGACAAGATTGGTGCGCTGGACCTCGGCGCTGACGACTATGTGGTTAAGCCCTTTGACCTGGATGAGGTGGCGGCGCGGCTGAGGGCCCTGGTACGACGGGCCCATGGCCGGGCTCAAGTCATCATCGAACACGGGGACTTGCGCCTGGATCCGGCCGGGCGGGTCCTCACCCAGGCCGGGGCGACGGTCACGGTGACCCCGCGGGAGTTCGATCTGCTGCAGTTGCTTTTGGAGAACGCCGGCCGGGTGCTGACCCGGCGGGTCCTCGAGGAGCAGCTCTACACCTGGGGGGACGCCGTGGAGAGCAACGCCTTGGAGGTCCACATCCATCATCTGCGGCGCAAGCTCGGGGCCGATCTGATCCGTACTGTGCGCGGGCTCGGCTATATGGTGGAGCGGGCGTGACGGGCCGCTATTCCCTGCGGCGCCGGCTCCTGGCGGTGGTGTTGGCGGTCATGGCCCTGGGGTGGGCCGGGGTCGCCGGGCTGGCGTTTCGTAGCGCTCACGACGAAGCCGACCGCCTGTTCGACGCTCAGTTGCGACAGGTTGCGGAGACTTTGGCGGCCATCGTGGCCGGTGGCGAGGCCCGCCATGTGGCTCACGAGCTTGACGAGCACGGGGAGCGGTACGACCTCCCTGTGGTGTATCAGGTTTTGCGCCTTGAAGACGACGATGATGCGTCGAGCCGGCGTGGCCGCCCGGGCGAGCCATCTGGCGGTGCATTGCTGGTTCGTTCGCCCTCGGCCCCAGAGACCGCTCTCGCCGACGAGGCGGGCTTCAGCCAACGGACTTTCGGCGACCGGATCTGGCGCTTTTTTGTGGTGGATCACGAGGGCTATCGGGTGATCACCGGGCAGGATCATGGCGAGCGTTATCGCGCGGCGGGTGCCCTGGCCTGGCATCTCGCCTGGCCGATCCTGGTTGGCCTGCCGCTAATTGCCGCGGGCCTTTGGTGGGGGGTCGGGCGGGCCCTCGCGCCCGTGGGTCGGGTGGCAGCCCAGGTGGCGGCCCTGGTGCCCGGGCGTCGGGAGCCCCTCGGCCACCAGGATGGATTGCCGGCGGAGGTGGACCCGCTGGTGGCCGCCATTGACAAGCTGATTGCCCAGGTGGCGGAGGTCCTGGACAAGGAACGCCGCTTCACCGCCGACGCGGCCCACGAACTGCGTACGCCGCTGGCAGCCCTCAAGGTGCAGGCCCAACTCGCCCGGCGGACCCAGGCTTCGGACACCCGGGATCGGGCGCTTGACCAGGTTCTCGTCGGAGTGGATCGGATGACCCGCTTGGTGGAGCAGTTGCTGACGCTGGCCCGGCTGGATCCAGCCGCTCCACCGACGGGATTCGTCCCCCTGATCCTGGCCGATGTGGCGGAAGCGGTTTGCGCGGAGTTGGCCCCCGCGGCGGTGGCCAACGCGCAAAACATTGAGTTTGAGGGTGGACCCGGGGAGGTCGCGGGCCAGCGCGACTGGCTCGCAATTTTGCTCCGTAACCTGGTGGGGAACGCCCTGGCCCATACCCCGGCAGGAAGCCGGATCCAGGTCGCTACCGGGTCGGATGCGGAGGGGGTTTGGCTGGCCGTGCGGGACGACGGGCCGGGCATCCCCGCGACGGAGCGGGAGCAGCTGCGGGCGCGCTTTGCCCGGGGCGCTGGGGCGGGCCACGAGGGCAGCGGATTGGGGCTGTCCATCGCCGAGCGGATTGCGGAAGTCCACGGAGGGTGTTTAGCGCTGGAAGATGGCCTGCCAAATGGCGCGGGCGAGCATGGCCTGGCCGTGGTGGTGCGCTGGTCCGGAGTCGCCCCGGAGCAATCCGGCCAGGTCGCAATGGCCTAGGGCCGCAGCGCCTATGGCGGCGGGGAGCTTCAGTCCGCAGTGAGATCCGGGTCTTCCCCGTCGATGTGCTGGGTATAGAGCAGGGCGTGGCGGTGTTGGGCCGCTAGTCCAGCCAATTCGTGCAGGACCGCCAGGGCCGTGGCCGGACGGGTGGGCTCCGCGGGGAGGGCGCCCATATGGTCCAGCGCAGCTCGCCAGCGTTGCAGGAGCGCGTCCCGACCGGCACCATCCAGGGCCGCCAGGGCTTTGACGAAGCGGGAGTCGGCTTCGCTCACGATGTCGTCCGGGTGGTCGGCGTCCAGTACCGCGCGGGGTTCGTAGCCGCCGGTCAGAACGACCGAAAGCTGTGCCAGCGCCAATTCTGAGATGTCTTCCAGGCGGACCCGGGGAATACCGTCGTCCCCCTCTCCCGCGCCATCGTCAAAAAAGGCGGCTTCGGCCGCGCGACGGGGTGCGACGGCGAGATCGAGATGCATGGGATGGTGCGGGAGGGCCGGCGACTGGGCGCCGCCGGCCAGGGATCAATCAGGTGGCCAGGTCGCCAGAGATATAGCTGGAAAGCTGGTTGATGGTGGCTTCCTGCATGGCGATCACGGCTTTCACCACGTCGCCGATGGTGATGATGCCGGCGATCTTGCCGTGATCCACCACCGGGAGATGGCGGAAGCGATTCTCGGTCATGGTCGTCATCACCTGGTCCATGGTGTGGGACGGCGTGATGGTGCACACGTTCGGGGTCATCAGATCGCTGACCAGGGTGTCCTTGGAGCTGCGGCCGTGGAGGATCACTTTGCGGGCATAGTCCCGCTCGGTGAAGATGCCCAGCAGGCGATCGCCCTCGGTCACCAGTACGGCGCCAATATCATGTTCTGCCATCGCCGCCAGGGCGTCCAGCACGGTGTTGGTGGGGCGCACGCCGACGACCTTGCTGCCCTTCTGATCGAGAACCTGTTTGACGCTCATGGACATTGCTTCATTCCCTCCGGTTTCAATGGCACGCACAAGGCCAGGAATCCTGGTTCCTGACCGTTATTTTTTCACGGGTGCATAACTTTGGCTTGAACCGCCGCATAGCGCAAGGGCGGCGTCAGATCTCAAGATTATCGATGAGCCGGGTGCCTCCGAGCTTGGCGGCAGCCAGCACCACCAAGGCATCGTCACCCTGTGGTGGCTGAAGATCGCTGCGCCGCCGCACGGCGATGTAATCCGGTTGCCAGCCGTGGGCCGCGAGCTCTTCCAGGGCTTCGATTTCAAGGCGGGGGATGTCCCGCTCGCCCGCTTGCAGGGCTATACGGATACCGTTGAGCAGTCGGTGAAGACGAGGCGCCTCGGCCCGTTCGGTAGTCGAGAGGTAGCCGTTACGGGAAGAGAGGGCGAGGCCGTCCGCTGCACGCACCGTTTCGCCCGGAACCACTTCCACCGGGACATTGAGTTCCCGCACCATGTTGCGGATCACCATGAGTTGCTGGTAGTCCTTTTTGCCGAAGAGGGCCACTTCGGGCTGGACAATCAGCAGCAGCTTCAGGACGACAGTGGCCATGCCATTGAAATGGCCGGGACGGCAGGCGCCTTCCAGAATGCCGGTCTGCTCCGCCGGTGGCGCAACGTGGTAGCGCTGGGGCGCGGGGTAGATCACCGATTCGTCGGGGGCGAAAAGGTGCCGGACGCCCGCGGCCTCGAGACGCTGGCAATCCTCGGCAAAGGTTCGGGGATAGCGGTCAAAATCCTCGCCCACGCCGAATTGCAGGCGATTCACGAAGATGCTGGCCGCCACGATGTCGGCGTGGCCGGCCGCTTGGGTCATCAGGGCGATATGGCCGTCGTGGAGGTTGCCCATGGTGGGTACGAAGGCCAGACGGCCCATCGTGGGACGGGCGGCGCGAAAGCTCTCGATGGTGTCGTGGATCTGCATGGGGTGGCTCGGGAGGAACTCAGTAGCAATGTTCGGCGGCGGGAAAGCTGCCGTCCTTGACCGACGCGACGTAGGCCTTGACGGCCTCATCAATGTTCGCGGTGTCCTCCATGAAGTTGCGCACGAAGCGGGCCTTGCGGCCGGGGTAGACCCCGAGCATGTCGTGGAGGACCAGCACCTGGCCATCGCACTGGGCACCGGCGCCGATGCCGATGGTGGCCATGGTGGTAAGACGGGCAGTGAGGGTGGCCGCCAGGGCGGCGGGCACCATCTCCAGCACCACCATCGCCGCTCCGGCCGCCTCCAGAGCGAGGGCGTCGGCGGTGAGGCGGGCGGCGCTTTCCTCGCTTTTCCCCTGGACCCGATAGCCGCCCAACTGATGCACCGATTGGGGTGTGAGCCCGATGTGGGCGCAGACCGGGATGCCCCGCTCCACCAGGAAGTGGACGGTGTCGGCGAGGAAGGCGCCGCCCTCCAGCTTGACCATCTGGGCTCCGGCCGCCATCAGGCGGGCGGCGTTGCGTAGCGCCTGGGCTGGATTCTCCTGGTACGTCGCAAAGGGCATGTCGGCGACGATGAAGGCGCGTTGGCTGCCCCGGGCGACACACTCGGTGTGGTAGACCATGTGGTCGAGGGTAACGGGCAAAGTCGATTTTTGCCCCTGCAACACGTTACCGAGGGAGTCGCCGATCAGGATCACATCCACGCCACAGCGATCGAGGAGGGCGGCAAAGCTCGCATCGTAAGCGGTGAGCATGGCGATCCTGGCGCCAGCGGCGCGCATCTTGCCCAGTTCGAAGAGGGTCATGGGCTTGTCGTTCTGCAGGTAGCTCATGCGGTCTTCCAGGGAGTTGCGTGGGGGAGGCGGAGTCTTCACCAAAGCGCGGCGGGACGCAAGCCTCGCGGCGAGGTCGGGGTGGCCAGCAGGCCCGGCACTCAGGCGTAGCCGAAGAACTCCCGGTAGCTTCGCATGCCCCGCAGGCGGTCCATGAGGAGGTCGAAGTCCTTGTCCTCATCCACCGGGTTCAGGACCTCGGCATCGACGATGAACAGTGGCGCCGCGTCGAAGGCATAAAAGAATCGGGCGTATTGCTCGGCGACCCGTTCCAGGTAGGCCTCGGTGATTTTCCGCTCGGCGTCGATGCCCCGCTTGCGCACCCGTTCCATGAGGGTGTCCGGCTTCGCCTGGAGGTAGATGACGAGGTCCGGCTGGGGCAGATCCTGTGGGCGCAGGCGCTCGAAGAGACGCTCATAGAGCGCCAGCTCGTCCGCCGGGAGGTTGAGGGCGGCGAAGAGAGGATCCTTGTCCAGCAAAAAATCGGACACGAGCCGCTCCGGCATGCCCTCCGAGGCCAAGGTACGCAACTGGTCGATGCGCTGGAACAGGAAGTTGAGCTGGGTGGGCAGGGCCCAGCGCTCCATGTTCTGGTAGAAGCGGGTGAGGAAGGAATTCTGTTCGGGTTGTTCAAACAGGCTGCGGGCCGGCAGACAGTCCGCCAGGCGCCGGGCGAGGGAGGTTTTGCCGGCCCCGATGGGGCCTTCCACGACGATGTAACGTGCCTTGTCGAACATGGGGGGCCTTCAGGTCCGGAAAATGAAATACACGGCACCGAGGATACACAGGGCAGCCCAGAGATAGTCAAGCTTGAGGGGCTGATTCATGTAAAGCACGGCGAACGGCACGAATACCGTAAGGGTGATGACCTCCTGCAGGATTTTCAACTGGGGCAGATCGAAGTGGGTGGCACCGATCCGGTTGGCCGGAACCTGGAGCAGATATTCGAAGAGCGCAATTCCCCAGCTCACGACCGCCGCTACCAGCCATGTCCGGTGCTGGAGGTTTTTCAGGTGGCCATACCAGGCAAAGGTCATGAACACGTTGGAGGCGGTCAAAAGCAGGCTGGTCTGGACCCAGATGGGCAGATTCATAGGCGGGTGATGGCCTGGTGGGCCACCGAGGGCAGGAGCGCGGCGATCGGCCCGTGGCCCGGGAGGACGAGGTCCGGGGCCACCTCCGCCAGCGGGGCCAGCACAAAGGCCCGCAGGTGCATGCGCGGGTGGGGCAATTGAAGGGTGGGGGTGTGGATTTTGGCCGCGCCATAGAGGAGCAGGTCCAGGTCCAGGGTTCGAGCGGCCAAGGGGGCGGTGCGGATGCGCCCGTGGCGGGCCTCGAGGTCCAGGAGGGTGGCGAGGAGTTCTTCCGGCCCGAGCCAGGTATCCAGGGCCGCCACGGCATTGATGAAGTCCGGCTGGTGGCCAACGCCCACCGGGGCGGTGCGGTATCGGGCGGATTCCGCTACCAACGTGCAATCGGGGAGGTGGGCAAGATCAAGGAAGGCCGCATTGACGGCAGCGAGGGGGTCGTCCAGGTTGGCGCCCAGCGCCACATAGGCCCGGACCGGGGCCGGGCCGGGGGTCATTCTGCGGGCGCGGTCTCGACTTCCCGCCCGTTCTCCTCGCGGGAGCCCGATTTACGGCGGCGGCGGCGGGGGGTGGATGCGCTGCCGCCTCCGGCGTCTTCCTTGAGGAGGTTTTCCCGCTCGTCGTGACCGCCATGGGCAAAACGGTCCCACCAGGCCGGAAGGTCGAGCCCCACCTCGCCGGATTGCGCCCGCAGGAGAAGAAAATCCCACGCGGCGCGAAAGCGCGGCTGCTCCAGGAGGCGGAACGGGGCTTTGCCAACCCGGCGCTCGAAGCGTGGCTGGAGGGACCAGATTTCCTTGATGTCCCCCGCAATCCGGCGGGTGATGGCGAGCTTTTCTGCCTGGCTGCCGAGGACTTCATCCATGGCGGCGAAGAGGGCCGGGTGGGCATGCTCCCCCTCTGCCCGCCGGGCAGCCCAGTTGGCGAGGACTTCGTGCCAAAGCAGGGTGGCAAAGAGGAAGCCGGGGGAGACGGGTTTGCCCTGGCGGACCCGATGGTCGGTGTTCTCCAGGGCGAGCCAGACAAAACGCTCGCCCAGGGGCTGTTCCAGGATCACATCCAGGAGAGGAAGGAGGCCGTGGTGCAGGCCTTCCTCCCGCAATTGTTTGAGGCAATTCACCGCGTGGCCGGAGAGCAGCAGCTTCAGCATCTCGTCGAAGAGCCGCGCCGGGGGGACGTTTTCGAGCAGCGAAGCCATTTCCCGGATGGGATGGCGGGCGGCGGGGTCGATGCTGAGTCCGAGCTTGGCCCCAAGGCGTACCGCTCGCAGCATCCGCACCGGATCCTCGCGATAACGCACGCGGGGGTCGCCGATCATGCGCAAGGTCTTCTGCTGGAGGTCGGCCACCCCGTGGTGGTAATCCAGCACCGTCTCCGACACCGGGTCGTAGTAGAGGGCGTTGACGGTGAAATCCCGCCGGCCGGCATCTTCCTCCTGGCTGCCGAAGACGTTGTCCCGCAGGATCCGGCCGTGTTCGTCGGTCTCGTGGCTGTCGGCGTCCTGGCGGGCGCGGAAGGTCGAGACCTCGATGGTCTCCGGCCCGCTCATGACATGGACGATCTTGAAGCGCCGGCCGATGATGCGGGAACGGCGAAACAGGCCGCGGACCTCCTCGGGGGTGGCATCCGTGGCGACGTCGTAATCCTTGGGAACGATCCCGGCGATCAGGTCCCGCACCGCACCACCGACCACGTAGGCCTTGAAGCCGGCGTCCTGCAGGGTGGTGCAAACCTTGTTGGCGGCGGGGGAGATGCGCTCCCGGGTGATGCCGTGCTGGGCAACCGGCACCAGCGCCGGTTCGGGAACGGTGGTGGACGCAGTGCGCCGGAACACCCGGCGCAGCAGCTTGCGAATCATGGATCGATCAATATTTTTTTCTGGTTAAGCGCTGCATCATACATGAGGGACGGCGGCCGGGGCGATTCCGGCTAGAGGACGAGCCGTCCGCCGGGGAGGGTCCCGGCCGCCTCGATGCGGGACACCGTGTCTGCCAGATCCAGCCCCGTGCGGGTCTTCAGCGCCTGAGACGCCCGGCGCAGGCTCGCGAGGTCGTGGGTGAGGGGATGCCCCGCCGCGCCGAAGGCCACCACGTTCCCGCTGTCGCAGGAGGGGAAAGCGACCATGCGGTCGTCGAAGGCCGCGATTAGGCGCTCCAGGCTCGCGTGGTAGCCCCGGCTGCGGCCAAAGAGATTGACCGCGAGGAGGCCCTGGTCGGTGAGGCGTTGGCGACAGGCGAGATAGAAGGGCAGGGTATCGAGGGTCCCGGCCCGGGCATGGCGGTCGTAGCCATCGACCAGGATGTAGTCGAAGCGACGCCCGTGGTCGACCACGTATTCCGCGCCGTCGCCGATGGCGATGGAAAGGTGGTCGTCCTCCGCCGGAAGGGCGAAGAATTGCCGGGCCGCCGCCAGTACCCGGGGTTCGATCTCCACCACCTGGACACGGCAGGCCGGCAGGTGGTGCCGAAGGAACTTCACCAGGGAGCCCGCACCAAGGCCGATGACCAGGGCGGAACGGGGCCAGGGGGGCTCGTGGAAGAGCAGCCCGGCCATCATCTCCCGGGTGTAGGCGAGCTCCAGATCGGCGGGGCGGCGGATGCGCATGGCACCCTGGATCCATTCCGAGCCAAAGTGCAGATAGCGCACTCCACGGCGCTCGCTGATGTCGATGGGGATGCTCATCGGTCAATACCAGCGCGGGATGGTCGGCTGGTCGGCCGGCAAGGCTCCGGCGGCCTTGAGCTGGTCGTAGCGGATGAAGGTCTTGAGGAAAAGGAGTCCGCGCAGATTCTGGCAGGCGCGGTCATGGCCCGGGGCTGCGGGGTGGCTGAGGGAGTCGCTGAGCTGGGCAAACACCGTCTGGTCATCCCCTTGAAGATTGCATACATATTTGAGCTTGGCGATTTCGCTGTCGAGGGCGGCGAGGCGGGTTTCAAAGGCGAAATGGATCGTGCTCATGGCGACGGCCCCTCCCCCGGCGCGTAGAGGTGGGGGGTAAAGCGGAACAGCGGCGTGGCACCGGGGGTGACCCGCACCTCCACCCATCCCATGAAGGGAAAACCGTGGGTTTCCACCCGGGTGACCCGGGGCAATGGGCGGCCTTGGCGGTCGAACAGGGGGTGGTCGATGCGATGGATGTGGCTGTCGCCGTGGGCGATCACCAATTGCCCTGAAAAGTTTTCCGCTTCCTCCCGCAACTGGTCCAGCAGAGCGCGGAAGCCCCGCTGCGGGCGGCCTGAGGCGGCGTCTTCAAAGCCGGGGTCCGCCTGAAAAGCCACCACCACTGCGGCGAGGCCCTCACGGCGGGCGATCTCGAAGGCGCTGGCGAGCCAAGCAGAATTCGCCGCCTGGCGAGCGCTGTACTCGGGGGTCGGGTTCGTCCCTCCGCCCCAGTTGTTGTCCGGCCCGGGAACATTGAGGGTGGCGAAGAGCACCGGACCCACGCGCCAGCGCAGATTTTCGCGGTAGGCGCCATGGCTGGGGTCTCCAGCCTGGCTGACCACCGGCAGGGGATGGGTGCCGAGGGAGCGCCCGGGGGGAAAGAAATGCGCCCGCAGCCAGGCGAGGCGGTCCAGGGGATCGAAACCCCCGGCGCTCGAGCGGCCGCAATCCAGCCATTCGTTGTCCCCCGGCGTGAGGATGAAGGCCAGGGGCTGGTGGTCAAAAAGCGATAGACGGTCCTCGAACACCGCGTCGCTGCAGGGCGTCTGGCCCGATTTGAAGTCTCCGACGTGGAGGATGAAACGGGCACCGGCGCTCGCCATCCGTTCCAGGAGCGTCGGCATGTGGGCCCGCTCGAAGCGGGAGTAGGGCGTGTCACCCATCAGGGCGAAGGTGAAGGGCTCCTCAACGGCCTGGGAAGGCGGCCCGGGGATCAGCATGGCCACCAGGATGGCGAGCAGTGCGAAGGGGGGGAGCCGTGGGGGGGATCGGCGACGATGCGCATGGCGGATTCGGGTCACGTCTCCACCAGGCGCTTGAGCGCGTACAAGCGTTCCAGGGCTTCCCGGGGACTCAGATCGTCGGGGGAAAGGGCGGCCAGGGCCGTCAGAGCCGGATGACGAGGCGGCGCAACGTCTTCGTCGGGCAGGTGGGCGAAGAGGTCATCCTGCGGGCCGGCGGCGATCTCGCGATTCTCCAGGGCCCGCAGGCGGCGCTTGGCGTCCCGCACCACGCTCGCCGGAATGCCGGCCAGGGCCGCTACTTCGATTCCATAACTCTGGCTCGCGGGTCCCTCCTCCACCGCATGGAGAAAAACGATCCGGTGGGCGTGTTCCACGGCGTCAAGATGGACGTTGGCACACTCCGGGTAGTCGGCGGCCAGGCGGGTCAGCTCGAAATAATGGGTGGCAAAAAGAGTCAGGGAACGGTTCCGCTCCAGGAGGTGCCGGGCGATGGCCAGCGCCAGGGCGAGGCCGTCGAAGGTCGACGTCCCCCGCCCGATCTCATCCATGAGGACCAGACTGTGCTCGGTGGCATTGTTGAGGATGGTGGCGGCTTCCGTCATTTCCACCATGAAGGTCGAGCGCCCCGAGGCGAGGTCGTCCGACGCGCCGATGCGGGTGAAGATGGCATCGACGGGGCCGATGCGGGCCTCCCGGGCCGGCACGAAGCTGCCGGTGTGGGCGAGGAGAACGATCAGCGCCACCTGGCGCATGAACGTGGACTTGCCCCCCATGTTCGGGCCGGTGACGAGGAGCATCCGTCGGGTCGTCTGCAGCTGGCAGGCGTTGGCGATGAAATGTTCGACCTGGCGCTCCACCACCGGGTGCCGGCCCCCAATGATCTCCACGCCGGGAGCGTCGGTGAGGGTCGGGGCGACATAATCGTGACGACGGGCGAGTTCGGCGAAGGCCGCCAGGCCGTCTGCCAGGGCCAGGCTGCGGGCCAGGGCCTGGAAGGACGGAATTGCCGGTGCGAGGGCGGTGAGGATCTGCTCGAACAGCCATTTTTCCCGCGCAAGGGCCCGCTCCTGGGCTGAAAGGGCTTTGTCTTCGAAGGCTTTCAGTTCCGGTGTGATGTAGCGCTCGGCGTTCTTCAGGGTCTGGCGACGACGGAAGTCGTCCGGCACCCGATCGGCATTGGCCCGGCTGACCTCGATGTAGAAGCCGTGGACCTTGTTGTACTCCACCTTGAGGTTGGCGATGCCGCTGCGGGCTCGCTCCCGGGTTTCCAGGTCGAGCAAGAAAGCGCCGCAGTTGGCTTGGATGTCGCGCAATTCGTCGAGGTCGGCGTCAAAGCCCTGCGCAATGACCCCGCCGTCGCGCAACGCGGGCGCAGGCTCCTCGGCGATGGCTTGCTCGAGGAGCGCAACGGTGTCGGGGGGCAGGCTGCTGGACGATCGAATCTGCCGCAGAAGAGGAGCTTCGCTGTCCGCCAGATGGGAGACGATGACCGGCAGGCGCCTCAGCCCATCCCGCAGGGCAGAGAGATCCCGGGGGCGGGCGGATCGGAGGGCAATGCGGGCGGTGATGCGCTCGATGTCTGCCATGCCCTTGAGGGCGGTCCTGAAGGCTTCTACGCTGACGGCCGGGTGATCCTCGACCCATTCGGCTACCGCCGCCAGGCGCTGGCGGACTTCGTCGCGATTCCGCAGGGGGTGGTGCAGAGCGTGGCGGAGCCACCGGGAACCCATGCTGGTCACGCAGAGATCGAGGGAAGACAGAAGGGTCGGGGCCGCTTCACCCCGGAGGGTTTCAGTGAGTTCGAGGTTGCGCCGGGTTGCGGCGTCGAGCCGGATGAATTCCGACTCCTCCTCCACCTTGAGCTGAGTGACGTGGGCGAGGGCCTGGCGCTGTGTGGCCTGGGCATAGTCAAACAGGGCGGCGGCGGCGGAGAGGCCGACCTCCAGCCGGTCGGCGCCAAATCCGGCCAGATCGTGGGTGCCGAAATGCTGGTTGAGCAGTTTGCGTCCGGTGGCTGCGTCAAATTGCCAACTGGCCAGCCGCCGAAGCGGGAGCGTTCCGGATTCCAGACCGGGCAGGCGAAGATCTTCAGGAAGCAGGATCTCGGCCGGCCGGAGTCGTTCCAGATGTAGGCCGAGGGCGCTCGCTGGGCATTCCAGAGCGCGGAAATCTCCATTCGCCAAATTTAGCCAGGCGAGGCCCAGGGTGCCACGGTGGATGTCGAGCGCCAGGAGCAGGCTTTCCGATCGCTCGTCGAGGAGGGCGGCATCCGTCAGAGTCCCGGGGGTCACAATGCGGGCGACGGCCCGCTCTACCGGCCCTTTACTGGTGGCCGGGTCGCCGATCTGTTCGCAAATGACCGCGGATTCGCCGAGTTTGACCAGCCGCGCGAGATACTGCTCCACCGCATGGAAGGGCACGCCGGCCATCTTGATCGGCGTTCCGGCCGACTGCCCACGGGTGGTCAGCGTAATGTCCAGCAGCCGGGCCGCCCGCTCCGCATCCTCGAAAAAGAGCTCGTAGAAATCACCCATGCGATAGAAAAGAAGCTGCTGCGGATACTGCGCCTTCAGGCGCAGATATTGCTGCATAACGGGTGTGTGCTTAAGTATTTGTTCTTCTTGCACTTTCTCTATGATGTTCAACGGGTTGGGGAGGGCCAATGAGTAGATATGATAACGAATCGGCTTCAAACGAAGCCAAAAAAGAGACTAGAAGTGACTTGGTAAAGAGACTATCCACATAGCATGAATTTGACGGGGATTTGCCACATGATAGGCTGGAATTGAGCGTTCGTTCTTTGACAACTGGGTGGGCTAACACAACAATTTCTATGAATTACGACGGACCGTCAGAAGTCGCTTATCCGAAAGAGGAAGGCAATCACAATTACAAGAAGTACATCAAAGAACTCTGGGCTATTTCATCAGACATCGAATCCAAGCTTGAACCAGTGATGTATTCCGAAGGGCCGCAGAACGAAGAATCAGATAGTAGAGCGCGTTCACAGTAACCAGATATAAGCACAAGCCAGATGCAAGAATGCGTTGAATCGACTGGCGAGTTTGTCGTATCGGGTGGCGATGCGACGGAACTGTTTGAGGCGATTGAAGAATCGCTCGACGAGGTTACGCG
>JAEUNY010000091.1 GCA_016791005.1 Zoogloeaceae bacterium | reverse complement strand
GGGCAACCCGCTGCGCGTCATTCTCTCGGCCGGACAACGGGCCGACATCGAGCAGGCGGCAGCCCTGATCAAGGATCAAGCGGCCGCCTACATCACCGCCGACAAGGCCTACGATTCGGATGCCTTCACCGCCCTGATCGTAACCCAGGGCGGCGAGCCTGTCATCCCGCCGCGCTCCAATCGCCTCAACCCGCGCCAGTTCGATCGGCACCTCTACAAGGATCGCAACCTGATCGAGCGTTTCTTCAACCGCATCAAGCAATTCAGACGCATCGCCACGCGATACGACAAACTTGCTTCTTTCTTTCTGTCGTTCATTCATCTGGCTTGCGCTTTCGTTTGGCTGGCTTGATTGAGAACACGCCCTAGTGTGCTGGCCCGCGCCACGTGTGGGTGTCGATTTCCCAGGCCGCGCCCTTACGGCGTACGCAACCCGGCGGCGGGGAAGTCCTCCTGCCAAAGTTGCTTCCCGTCGGCGTTCCACGCGGCAACGCGCAGTCGCCGTGCGCCGGCCGGACCGGAAAACTCCAGGGTGCAGAAGTTCCGCTGCGTGACCAGCGTTCCGGGCACTGCCCTCACCGGGAACGGGCGGGGATGCACGCGGGAGGTGAGTGGAGAGCAGGTCAGTTCAGTCAGCGGATAGCTGCCCAGGCGCTCCCGCCGGGTCAGGTGGGTGTAGTGGATGTCGCCGGAGAGGAAGAACACGCCGTCGATGCGTTCCGTAGCCAACCACATGAGAAAAGCGTCGCGCTCGCTGGGGAAGTTGTGCCAGCCCTCACCGCCGCGGTTTTCCGGCGACGGGCGGTCGGTCAGCATGCGGCTGCCGTTGGCAATCAGCTTGAAGGTGGCGCGCGATTTTCGCAGCGCGCCCTTGAGCCACTGGAGCTGCGCCGTGCCGAGCATCGTCCGCCCTGGGGCGTCGCTGGCATCGTCGTCGCGGTAGTAGCGGTCGTCGAGCAGGAACAACTCGACGTCGCCCAGCGGTACCTGGGTGAAGATGCCCGCCACACCGGGTTGCCCGTAACTGGGGTTGGCCCAGTAGTCCTGGAACAGCGTCAGCGCCGTTGCCTTGAGCGCGAATTCGCGGTTCGAGTTATTTGGGCCGTAGTCGTGGTCGTCCCAGATGGCGACGTGCTGACCGGTGCGCAGGAGCCGTTGCAGCGGGGCCAAGCGGCGGGTGGTCGCCCAGCGCTGGTGCATCCGCCCGGCGGCGTGGTCCGCGGAAGCCAGGTCCTCGTCGCGGTAGTAGATGCTGTCTCCGAGCCACAGCATCAAGTCCGGGTGTCGCGCGGCCAGGGCATCGAAAATTTTGAAGCCGGCACCAACGGATTCCGGCGTGACCTCGTACGGGGGGTCGGGCACGTAGCTGCACGAGCCGGTCGCGATGAGGAGATCCCGCGGTGCGGCGGGATCCGCAGGGGCCGTAGTGAAGGCGGGCAATTCGCCGAGTTTCACTACTGCCCCGTCGAGCAGCACGTGGTAGGCATAGCGGGTGGCCGCCTGCAGGTCGTCCAGATCGATGCGCGCGGTGTGGCCCCGCTGCGGGTGGACGGCGACGAGGGCGCTACGCCGCGCTTCCTCTGGCCGCCCTTGTGGCCAATATTCCAGTTGGACCTGTGCGGGCCCGTCGGTCATCAACCACACGCCGATGCGTGTGGCCGTCGCGGGCCCGGCCATCGGGCCACCCGCCAAAGCCGCTGCAATCGCACTGGCCCCGTGCAGTGTCAGCAGCAGTCCAGGCAGCGCCCGGCAGAGGAGGGCGCACCATGCACAGTTGGAGTGGAATGGGGTGGACCGACGCGGGGGCAGGAATCCATCTACGGCGGGCATTGGGCGTCGTGGAGGGACAGCAGCTTCGCCACCATCCGGCCGCGGATCCCCTCGCCGGTCACCCGCGTGAATCTTGGCGGCTGTGCAAAATGGACTCTTCGGCATGCGGTTCAATGTGCGACCTAGTGCGAACATTTCATCCGCAGATGTCTTTGGGTAACAGGATGGCACCCATCTCCGGCCGGCCGGAATCGATGATGGCCATTTGATCGTCCGCCATAGGGCCGGTGTCGAGAGACCAGTGCATACGGGCGCCCCAAGGCGCCCGTATGCACTGCAAAGCGTTGGTCGGCGTTTCTGAAAGCCTTACAAAGGAATATTCAGAAACCGCCTGTTCTTGCGCACTAGAATCGTAACAGGAGCACTCGTATTTACGCGGTTTTCGCTGCCCAGAATTTCAGCATTGCCGTCGAAATAAACATTCAGCTTATCAGTCCGGTCGTAGGCGAGCTGGGCGATGCCGTGTAGGACTTGCGCGGCATGCGGCCCGCAAGGAAGGCTTCCCGACCGGCTGCCACCGCCATCGCCATTGCGTCGGCCATCCGTAGGGGGTCGCCTGCGGCCGCAATTGCGGTATTCATCAGGACTCCGTCGCAGCCAAGTTCCATGGCGATGGTAGCGTCGGAAGCGGTGCCGACGCCTGCATCCACGATCACCGGAATGCGGGCCCGGTCGATGATGATCCCCAGGTTCCATGGGTTGAGAATGCCCATGCCGGAGCCGATCAGGCTAGCCAGGGGCATGATGGCTACGCAACCCAGTTCCTCCAGCATCCGGGCCTGGACCGGGTCGTCCGAACAATAAACCATCACCTCGAAGCCCTCCTTCACCAAGGTTGCTGCGGCCTTGAGGGTCTCCGGCATATTGGGGAAGAGCGTCTGGGGGTCGCCCAACACTTCCAGCTTGACTAGGGTGTGGCCGCCCAAGAGTTCCCGACCGAGACGCAAGGTTCTCACGGCATCTTCGGCCGTGTAGCAACCGGCCGTGTTGGGCAGCAGCGTGAAGCGCTCCGGCGGTATTACTTCCAGGAGATTGGGCTGGCTCGGGTCCTGGCCGATGTTCGTGCGGCGGATGGCAACGGTGACGATCTGGGCGCCGCTGGCTTCGACCGCCATCCGCGTCTGGTCGAGGTCCCGATATTTACCGGTCCCCACCAAGAGGCGGGAGTTGAATTCCCGCCGGCCGATGATCAGCGGATCTGAACAGGCCGGGCCTAGGCCGGCGGAGAGGGACAAGGTGTCGGAGTACATGGCAATCCTTGGGACACGTCGAAGAGAGGGATTGGGCTTTGCGGCCCGGCGCTAGCCGCCGCCGACCGCCGCTACGATCTCGATGCGGTCCTGGTCCTGAAGTGGGGTTGTGTCGTGGGCGCTGCGCGGGACGATTTGGCCGTTCCGTTCCACGGCCACCCGCCGCCCGGCGTGGCCGAGATCAAGCAGCAGGTCGGAAAGCCGCCAGCCGCGGGGAATCTCCAGGAGTTCGCCATTCACCTGGACGCGGTTCATGAGCGCCCCTGCAGGTGGGCCCGGGCAGCCTTCGCCACCCGGTCGGCACGGTAGGAGGACCGGACAAGGGGACCGGCGGCCACCTCGGCGAACCCCATGTCCAGCGCCACCGCCCTCAGGTCGTCAAACTCCGCCGGGCTCACGTAGCGCTGCACGGGCAGGTGGTCAGCGCTGGGTCGCAGATACTGGCCCAGGGTGAGAATTTCGCAGCCGTGATCCCGCAGATCGCGGAACAGGGCCAGCAACTCGGACTCGGTTTCGCCCAGGCCGAGCATCACGCCGGATTTGGTGGGCACCTGGGCCAGCCGCTCCCGCGTCCGGGCCAGGAGGGCCAGCGAGCCAAGGTAATCCGCACCGGGCCGCACGGCCCGATACAGGCGGGCAACGGTTTCCATGTTGTGGTTGAAGACGTCCGGCGGTGCAGCGGCAAGCTGGGCCAGGGCCTCGTCTTCGCGGCCGCGAAAATCGGGGGTGAGGATCTCGATGGTGATCCCCGGAACGGCCTCCCGCAGGGCTGTGATGCAGGCGGCAAAGTGGCTGGCGCCACCATCCCTTAGGTCGTCGCGATCGACCGAGGTCACCACCACATACCGCAGCCCCATGGCCTTGGCGGTGGCCGCCAGATGGGCGGGCTCCTGAGGATCAGGGGGTAACGGGCGGCCGTGGGCCACATCGCAAAAGGGGCAGCGACGGGTGCATAGCGCGCCCAGGATCATGAAGGTGGCCGTGCCGCTGGCAAAGCATTCGCCAATATTGGGGCATGCGGCCTCTTCGCACACGGTGTGCAGGCGCTGCTCCCGGAGGATGCCCTGGAGGGCCAGGACGGTCGGCGTGCCGGGATCTCGAGCCCGCAGCCAGGGGGGCTTGGGGGGCGATGCAAGCTCGCGGTCCACCTTGACCGGAATGCGGGAAAGCTTGTCGCTGCCACGCAGGGAAACGGCGGGAGAGGGAGAGGACATGGCGCACTCCGTATTAGGGGAAGGCCTGGCCCCGGTCCATGCCGGGGCCACGCTTGAAAGGGTCAGCCGAGGAAGTGATCAATCAGGCGATTGACTTCGTTGGCCGCCTCCATCTGGACCATATGGCCCTGACCTGCGAGGACCTCGACCCGAATGGCCCCGGCTGCCGCCGGCGCATGGGCGGCCGGGATGATCTGGTCCGCCTGCCCCCAGATGGCCAGCACCGGTTTCCCCAAGGCAGCGGGCACCTGGGCCAGGGACTCCCGCTGGCGGCCCTGGGCGAAGTTGGCGGCGGCCACGGTGGCAAGGGCCTCGCCCACGCCTTCCAGGCGCTTGTACTTCAGCATGTCATCCACCAGCTGACGGGTCACGAGACTGCTGTCGGCAAAGAGCTGGGCCAGAAGCGGCTTGAGGGCGCGGCGGTCCTGGGCGGTGACAAAGCCATCGATGTAGGCGCCATTGATCTCGGATCCGAGGCCCGCGCTGCAAATCAGCACCAGGGACGCCACGCGCTGGGGCGCCATGTCCGCCACCTTGAGGCAGACTGCTCCGCCCATGGAGTGGCCGGCCAGATGGGCGACTTCGACCCCCTGCGCGTCCATGAGGCCGAGGACGGTGCTCGCCAGCGTTTCCAAACTTCCGTTCCCGACTTCCTTGGCCGATTCACCGTGGCCGGGAAGATCCAGGGCATAGACCGTTCGCTCCGACGCCAGCGCTTCATGGTTGAAGAGCCAGTTGTTGAGATCGCCGCCGAAGCCATGAACCAGGATCAAGGGCGTGCCGCCCTCGCCACGCTTGAGAAAGCGGATCCGCCGGCCGTCGATTTCGATCCTTTCCGGCGCCGGTCCGGACTCCTCCTCGTCTCCGGTCGGTGGAACGAAGTTCGCCTGAAAGGCCTCCACCGCGGCGTCGATCTCGGCGTCGGGCACGTCCGCCCCCGCGACCACGCCCAACAAACCGCCCACCGGCAGCACGTCGCCTTCGGCAGCCAGTTGGCGCCGGAGCACGCCAGCGACGGGCGCCTCCACCGCGCCGGCAATCTTTTCACTTTCCACTTCCAGGATTTCGTCGCCGACGGCGATTGCATCACCCGTGCCCTTGAGCCAGCCGTTGACCTTGCCCTCCTGCATGGAAAGGCCCCATTTGGGCATGGTGAGAGTGTGAATCGCAGACATCAGGAGTACTCCTTGACACGAGTAACGGCGGCCTCGATGCGGGCCACGCTGGGAACGTAAAGAACTTCCAGGGAATCTGAGAAGGGCACCGGCACGTGGGGCGCAGTGACCTGCTCGATGGGCGCCTTGAGGGCACCGAAGGCCTTCTGGGCAACGAGGCCAGCAATGTCCGAGGCCATGCTGCAGCGCGGGTGCGATTCGTCCACCACCACGAGGCGGCCGGTCTTCTCGACGCTCTCGAGGATGGTGTCCTCGTCCAGCGGCGATGTCGTGCGCGGGTCGATCACATCGCAATGGATACCCTTCTTCTGCAGGTTGCCGGCCGCTTCCATGGCGAAGTTCACCATCCGGCCGAAGGCCACGATGGTCACATCGTCACCCTCGCGCAGCACGTTGGCCTCACCGAAGGGGATGGCGTAGCTCTCTTCCGGCACCTCACCTTCCATGGTGTAGAGGACTTTGTGTTCGAGGAAGATGACCGGGTCGTTGTCGCGGATGGACTGGATCAGCAGACCCTTGGCGTCGTAGGGGTTGGAGGGCACCACCACCTTCAGTCCGGGAATGTGGGTGAAGATGTTGTAGAGACACTGGGAATGCTGGGCCGCAGCGGCGAAACCGGCGCCGTACATGGCGCGGATCACCACCGGGGTCTCGGCCTTGCCGCCGAACATGTAGCGGAACTTGGCCGCCTGGTTGAAGATCTGGTCGAAGCACACGCCCATGAAGTCGATGAACATCAGTTCGGCGACCGGACGCAAGCCGTTGCACGCCGCACCGACCGCGGCGCCGACATAGCCCGATTCCGAGATCGGTGTGTCGATCACCCGCCCCGGGTACTTGTGGAACAGGCCCTTGGTGACGCCGAGCACGCCGCCCCAGGCATCCTCCTCACCGGGCGTGCCGGCACCGCCGGCTACGTCCTCCCCCATCACGATGACGGTCTGGTCGCGCGCCATCTCCTGGTCCATGGCCTCACTGATGGCCTGCTGGTAACTGATCTTTCTAGCCATTGTCGTCTCCTCGGAATCTGTTAGTAACTCACGTATACGTCGGTCATCAGCTCGGCCGCCGCCGGCTTGGGATCGGACTTCGCCTTGACCACCGAGCCGTCGATCAGGGCTTTCACCTCGGCATCGATGGCATCGAGCTGTTCATTGGTGATCTCGCCGTTGGCGGTCACGCGGCGGCGGAACTGCAGCAGGCAATCCTTGGTTTCCCGCAGCTTTTGCACCTCGCCCGGGGCGCGGTAGGTCTGCTGATCGCCCTCGAAGTGGCCGTAGTAGCGCGACACCTTCACTTCCATCAGGGTCGGGCCACCGCCGTTGCGGGCGCGCTCGATGGCTTCGCCCGCCGCTTCATACACGGCGAAGAAGTCGAAGCCGTCGACGATCACGCCGGGCATGCCGAAGGCGGAGGCGCGGTCGGCGATGTTGTCGCAGGAGACCGAGTATTTGGAGGAGGTGGCCTCGGCGTAGCCGTTGTTCTCCGCCAGGAAGATCACCGGCAGATTCCACACCGTGGCCAGGTTCATGGCCTCGAAGATGGTGCCTTGGTTGGACGCCCCGTCGCCGAAGAAGCACACGCCCACCGACTTGTCGCCCTTGATCTTGCCGGCCAGGGCGGTACCGCAGATGAGCGGGCCACCGCCGCCCACGATGCCGTTGGCACCCAGCATCCCCACGGACAGGTCGGCGATGTGCATGGAGCCGCCCTTGCCCTTGCAGGTGCCGGTGGCCTTGCCCCAGATCTCCGCCATCATCCCCACCGGATCCACGCCCTTGGCGATGCAGTGACCGTGGCCACGGTGGGTGCTGGCGATGTAGTCAGTACCGGTCAGGTGCATGCACACGCCGGTGGCCGACGCCTCTTCGCCGGCGTAAAGGTGGACGAAGCCCGGGATCTCGCCGGTGGCGAAGTCGATGTGGACTCGCTCTTCGAACTCCCGGATGGTGCGCATGGTCCGGTAGGCCTTGAGCAGGCTTTCACGATTGAGTGTCTCACTCACATTGCTCTCCTTGCAGGTGGTAATAGGTCAAACTGACCGGTATCCGCGCGACGGCCGGGTGGCCGCCCCGCGGGGTTTCACTGCGCCTTCGCGCGGCCTCATGGCGGATGGCGGGCATCTGTTCGCGGTGCGAGGGCCCCGTTGGTCACTGCGGCGGCCAGGGTGGCCCGAACGTCGAGGACCCAGGGGCCTTCCAGGTCGAGACGGACCGACACCGCCTCACCCCCCGCCAGCTCCACCTCGCGCTCACCGTCGAGGGCGATGGAGCCCCGCCGCGACGCCAGCGGATAGTCCCGGCCGGCGATCATGGTTTCGCTGCTGGCGATGCCGATCGGCACGATGACTCCCGGCGCCAGGGCGGCCAGGACTCGCGCGGCGGCGGGGTCACAGCAGACGTGAACCCCCTCCGGCGTGTAGCGGGCCACGGGCTGTACCATCGCTGCGATCGCCGACAGCCCGATGGCATCCGGTTCGGCGAAGCTGACAAAAAGCTCGGTGATCGCCTCGGCTTCCCACACGGCCCGGGCGCCGAGGTGGGGAATCCGGGTCACGCAGACGTCCACCAGGGCGGTTTCGACCCGCGACCCGATGCTCACCCGCAGGCGTTTGCTGCGCCGGAGCGCCACCCCGCGGCCCACCCGCCCAGTGGCGAAGAGGGCCGCTGCAAGCCCTGTCACGGTGGCCTCCCGCAGATCGGGAAACACGTTGTTGGTGCCACTGGACAGGGTGGCCAGGGGCATGTCCGGCGCCGCGACGCTCACCACCCGGTGGGTTCCGTCCCCCCCCAGGACGACGATCAGCCGGACGCCGGCCTCCACCATGAGGCGTGCCGCCCGGGCGCTGTCTTCCGCGCCGTCGGTAATGGGAATGTCGAGAAACTCCAGCTCAGGCCAAGGGGGCAGGTGCTGGGCGTGGTGGGTGCGCACGGCCCGCAGCATTTGGGCCGCAATCCCCGTGGTGTCCGGCATCATCAGCACCCGATCCACCCCGAGGAGTCCCAAGGGTCCCAGCAGGCGCTGGACCATGTTGGCCTTTTCTGCTGTCGGGAACACCGATGCCTTGGCCGTGAGGCGGCGGATGTCGCGTCCGGAAGCCGGATTGGCGATTACTCCGACAATGATTTCTCCTGGCCGCGCATTCATTGTGACTAGATCGCCTCTTCGCTTGGTTTGGAGGAACCAGGGCACGGGCCGTGCCAGACGACCGCCTTGCCTCGTCATCCAAGCTCATAGATGACCCGCAATGAATTGTTTTAATTAAGGAATTGTCTCCATCCCTTTTTGCTCGAAGCCTGCCCTGTGGGTGCCGAGCGGGGGAATGTCCGACTAGGGTGTCTCGGTAATCCAGCCCTTACCGCTGAATTTCCCAGAACAGCTGTTGCAGAGCGTGAGACACGTGTCCGCATTGCATCGGCCGACAGGAGGCCTTAGGCTGAAAGTGCAAGATAGCGGTGAATAAGAAACTGATTCCGCAGACAAAACGGACTGCGGAACGGAGGAGATGAAGAGATGAGAAGCCATCAAGCGGTGGTGCACCACGTCGGACGCGTGCTGGACGTTGTGGAGCGGGGCGGGCGCCTCGGCCAGAGTAACGTTTCCGACCGGCTGGCAAGGTCCTGGCAGCGCTCCCTGAATAATCATCAGGTGGATCCCGCAAGGACAAACTTGCCGCGCGTGGTCTCCGCGCCGGAGCTGCGGGAGCATCGCGATCGGCTTGAGGCCTTCATGCGGATCTCGCGGGAAGGCATCGATCGTCTCCATGCCCAGATCCTCAGCGCCAACTATTGCGTCCTCCTTACGGACGCCAGTGGCGTGACCATCGACTTTCGCACCGTGCCCAACCTGGACAAGGACTTCAAAGAGGAAGGGTTTCGGGCTGGCACCTGCTGGTCGGAGGAGCATGAGGGAACCTGCGGCGTCGGCACCGGCCTCATCGACGGCCAGCCAACCCTCGTCCATCGCGACGAGCATTTCCGCTCCCACAACATCAAGTTCAGCTGCAGCGCGGCACCCATCTTCGGCCTGGACGACCGTCCCATCGCCCTGCTGGACGCTTCGGCGCTCTGTGCCCCGGAACAGCGGGACAGCCAGCTTTTGGTCTTCCGCATGGTGATTGAGCGGGCCCAGCAGATCGAAAATGCTTTCGCCTACTACACCCTGCGGCCCTACTGGGTGCTCCAGTGTGGGCGTCTTGCAGAATACCTCTCGGTCCAGACCGACTATCTGGTGGCCTTCGACGACGACGGCCGCATCGTCGGCGGCAACCGCCGGGCCAAGCTGGAATTGCTCTCCCAGGACGGCGTGACGCCCTCGTTCGTTCATGACCTTTTCGAATGCACCGCCAACGACATCCTGACGGCGGCCCACGCCCGGCCCGGCCAGGCCTTTCCCCTGCGGTTGCTCCACTCGGGGGAGCGGATCTTCGCCAATCTGCGCTCCCCGGCCAGTCGGAGCCGGCAGGCTGCAGATCCTCCGGTACGAGCACCGGAGACCGTGGAACAGATGGCGGCATTGCGCGGCTTCGGCCGCCTGGCCCTCAATGATGAAAGGGTCCGCGGCAATGTCGAGCGGGCCCTCAAGATCGTCAATCGGGACATTCCTGCGATGCTGCTCGGCGAGACCGGCACCGGCAAGGAAGCCTTCGCCCGGGCACTGCACGATTTCAGTGACCGGCGGGACAAAGCCTTCGTCGCCCTCAATTGCGCGGCGATCCCGGAAAACCTGATCGAAAGCGAGCTCTTCGGCTACCGTGAGGGGGCATTCACCGGCGCCAAGACCAAGGGCGCGCGAGGCAAGATTCTCCAGGCTGACGGGGGGACCCTGTTCCTCGACGAGATCGGCGACATGCCGCTCCAGCTGCAGTGCCGCCTGCTCCGCGTCCTGGCCGAGGGCGAAGTGCTGGCGCTCGGGGCGGAGAGCCCGGTCCCGGTGAAGTTGCACATCGTCTGCGCCACCCACCAGAACTTGCCCGATCTGGTCCGGGCGGGGCGCTTTCGCGAAGACCTTTACTATCGCCTCAACGGTGCAGTCTTCCTGCTTCCCCCGCTGCGAGAGCGGAGCGACATCGACGAGGTCATCGAGAAGGTGCTGCGGGAAGAGGCCGCTGCCATGGGGCGTGAAGGCCTGCGCGTCGATTCCACGGCGCTGGAGTCTCTCAGGCTGCATCCCTGGCCTGGCAACATCCGTCAATTGCGCCACGCCGTGCGCTACGCCTGCGCGATCTGCGATGGCAATGCCCTGCGCACGGAACACTTTCCGCCCGATCTCTTTACGCGTCCCCTGGCGGGTCGGTCCGAGGACACGGGTCCACTCGGCCTGCGGCCCATGATCGTGCCCGGGGCGGCGAGCCATTACTCGCCACCTCCCCGTGAGACCCAGGACCCCCTTGCCCTCTCCGACAGCGAGGCCCGTCTGCGCGCGGCGATGGTTGAGACCCTCCGGCGCAATCGCTGGCAAGTGAAGGTATCGGCCCGGGAACTGGGCATGTCGCGGGCGACCTTCTACCGCAAACTTGCGCGCTTCAATATCGTGGCCCCCAACCAGCGGGAGCAATGCTGAGCCGAGACCGCATTGGGTACCGGCCAATGCCCGCACCCGACGCCGCCTCACTCGTCTTTCTGGGTCCCGAGATACTGAATGTAGGCCACCAGCTCCCAGATCTGTTCGTCTGAGAAGGCGCCGCCCCAGGGCGGCATCACATCGGCCCCAGTTCGACCGTGGGTAATCGTGTCGAAGACGACCTGGATCGGTAGGTCGGTACGGCCCTTGAAATCCGGCGCCCGGCCCCCCTTGCCCTCGAAACCATGGCAGTAGCCCGCGCAGGTCTTGTTGAAGCGCTTGCGTCCGGCCTCGATGCGGGCGGGATCGTTCAGGGCAAAGGGCGTGACGGCCGCCTTGGCCGCCTCGCCCTTATGCTCTCCCAGCCACCGTACGTAGGCCACCAGTTCCTCGATGGCGTCGGCGCTCAGCACCGTCCCCCAGGGCGGCATGGCCTGATCGCCATGTTTGCCTTCAATGATCCGCTGGCGGATGAACGCTTCTTCCAGGCCGGTGCGCTGGAGCGAAGGCCCCTTGCCGCCCACGCCATCCTGGCCGTGACAGGCCACACAGAGCTTTTCGAAACGGCTCTTGCCGGCCGCAACGCCGCGATTGCTTTCCCCCGCTGGCGGCGCCACGGCCAGGGCGGCGGCGGAACTTATCAAGAGGGCGGCGGCAATCATGGGCAACGCGGAGATCCTGGACAGGCCCCCTGCGCGGTGGGAAAACTTTTTTAGCGGCATCGCAAACTTCCTTTCATTTCAGCTGACCGGCCAGGGTCCGCGGCAAAAAAATGCCCTGGTGCCATCCGGAGACGGCCCCAGGGCTGCACCCTCCGCGCAGGCCCAACGGGCAGCCCGGCAGGGGGTGTCCGCGTCCCGACTCACCAGGGCCACGGAGCAATTGCGGGTAGCAAGCCCGCAAGGAGGACAGGCAATCGAACATCCCAGTCGCGGCGGACCGTCGCGCGCGGGGAGTAATTCCACGACGGTCCGCCCAGGGCACTCAGGGGAGGGTGAAGGCAACCAGCGCTGCGCCACCGGGGAGATCCTTGATCTGCGGATAAGCGCCAGCAAGGAAGCCGGGTGCATGGGAGCCCAGGCCGGTCGGGACGACAATGTACTGCTTGCCCCCGGCCCGATAGCTCACGGGACCCCCGCGCAAGCCGGACCCGGCGCTGAAGCGCCACAGTTCCTTCCCATCATCGGCGTCGTAGCCATAGATGTTCCCCTCCATGTCGCCGGTGAATACCAGACCGCCGGCGGTGGTGAGGACGCTCGAAAGCGGCGGCATTTCGTAGCGGAGGCTCCATTTGACCTTGCCCGTGAGGGGATCGCGCGCATCCAGTCGGCCGTGGGGCTTGTCGCCCGGGGGCGGCACGAGCTTGATCTCCTCAATTCCAAGAGACAGGGCGGAGATCGGCTTGAGGTTGGCGGGATCGTCGCGACCGGCCACCACTTCGTTGCACACCTCCATGCCATGGGAATACCACAGTCCGGTGCCCGGGTTGTAGGCGCCATGGTTCCAGCTGCGGGCCCCGAGAAGATTGGGGCAGAAGAGTTTGCGCTTGCCTTCCTCGGGGTAGATGGGATCGATCAGGGCCCCGGTCTTGGGGTCGATCCCCTTGACCCAGTTCACGTGCTCGGCAAATTGCCAGACGTTGGCGAGCTTGCCGTTGTCCTTGTCCATGACGAAGACGAATCCACCCTTGTTCAGATGGACGATGACGTCCTTGCCATCCTTGTCCTTCACCATCAAGGCCTCGTAGGCGGCGTCGAAGTCCCAGGAATCATGAGGCACTTCCTGACGCGCCCATTTCAGCTTGCCGGTCTTGGGATCGATGGCCAGGAGGCTCGCCGTCCACTTATTGTCGCCCTTGCGATCCCGGTTGAAGTAGTCGGGAGCGGCGTTCGAGGTTCCGATGTAGATGGTGTCCGTGCGCGGGTCGTAGGTGCCGGGCATCCAGGCGCTGCCGCCGCCGGTCTTGTAGGTCTCGCCGGGCCAGCTCTTGGGGTCGGCCTGGGGAATATCGAAGGTCCAGGTGCGCTCGCCGGTGTCGGCGTTCACCGCGTAGATCTTGCCCCGGATCGGCTGGTCACCCCCGGTGGTGCCGCCAAATAGCGTGTTGCCGGCCAACTGGGGCGGCGCCGAAAAGAGGGCACCGTACTCGGTCTTGAGGTCGGTCAGCTTGGTGGACCAGACTTCCTTGCCGGTCTTCTGGTCCAGGGCGATGAAACGCCCATCCAGGGAGCCGATGAAGACCTTGCCGCGCCCGACGGTGACGCCCCGGCTGGCGGCGGCGTAGAACACCTGCTTGGACTCGGCGGCCAGCTTGGGCTCGTAATGCCACAGCGCCTTGCCCGTGGCGGCGTCCATCGCCCACACGTTGTTGTTGGCGGAGATGTAATACAGGACCCCATCGATCACGATCGGGGTGGCCTGGATGCCATGGGTGATGTTGCCCGGCTGGTGGATCCAGGCTACTTTCAGCTGGCTGACATTGGCCTTGTTGATGTCCTTCAGCGGGCTGAATCGCCAGGCGTTGAAGCTGCGGTGGTATTGGGGCCAGTTGTCGGGATCGTCGTAGCCAGGGCCAGATTGGGCGAAGGCCGGTGCCACGGCGAACACCCCCGACAGCGCCAGAACCCCCCTGGTGATTTGAAGTCGCACTGAACTCATGAATGTCTCCGAAATATTTTTGGGTGAGGCCGCCCGTGGCAGCCCGACGTGCCGCGACAAACCGGGTGATGCTCCCCTCCACGCTGCCGCACGCAACCCTTCCGCGAGTTCCGTGCCACCTGTATTTCACTGAAATATCAGTACCTTGTGACACGAAGCCGATTGCCATCTGTCGCACTTTCCTTGCGACCAATGAGACAGGGCGCGACAGCTGTCTCATTCCCCGCTGAGTGGGACAACGCCGGTCCAAGACCGACGAAAAGCCGTCCGGTCGTCGGCCCGCGATGGGGATTGGGGGATAGAAGCCAGCGGCGGAACACCCGGCTCGGCAAAATAGGAACGGCCGGCGATGGAGGCGCCGGCCGGTAGACTGCAGGCCAAGCAGGACGGGACGGGTCCCGCCGCCTGTTCAGTGGGGAATGCGGAGCGCGAGGACGCGGTTGTCTTTCATCATCGGGACCAACACAACGCCGGCCTTGGGCAAATAACCGAGATCGGCCGATCCGGGAGCAAGGGGGTCGAGCTGGACGGAGGTGCCGTCGGATCGCACCCTGAGGAGCCCTCCCTTGATCCAGTCGGTCACCAGCACACTGCCGTCGGGGCTGACCTCAATGCCGTCGAGATTGCCGATCGGAGTCAGTCCTCCAAAGTCGGCAATGGCTTTTGTGCGCAGCGAGATGACCTTGACTCGCCCGGGGACCCGGGTGGCGAAGCCCTCCTGGTCGATGACTCCCCAAGTCGCGACGAACAGTCGCCCTTCGGCCACCGCCAAGCCGTTGGGCGTCTCCAGGGCCGGACTTTCCATCCACGTCACCATCCGTCCGCGATCCAGCCGATAGATGCGATTGGCGAACATGTCCGACACGTAGATCCGCCCGGCCGAGTCGGCGCAGACATCGCTGAGGAACTTGGCCCCGGACGCGGAATGGCGCTGCAGCACGACGCCTTTCCTCACGTCGATCTCCACCAGTTCGTCGATATCGGCGACAAAAAGGCGATTCCCGACCAGTGCCATCCCCTTCGGCGCATTAAGCCCGCTCACCCATTCCAGGTGCCGAATCTCACCGTCCTGGTCGAGCAAGGAAATGAAGCCCTTGCCATCCTTCTCGTCGGGACGTCCATCAATGTTGGACACAAATATCCTTCCTCGACCCGGATTTGGGAGGGCCGACTCAGGCTGGCGAAACACCGCGGGCGTCTCCCAAAGGGTCTGAAGGGGCGGACCGGCATTGGCCAGGCCCGCCATCCCGGTCAGAAAAAGGGCGAGTGCCCGTCGTATCACCATGCCGAGTCTCCTGCGAGGTGGATTGGAAATCTGGGCTTCTCACCGGACTCAGGACTGGAGGTCGGCCTCGTCATGCTTTTTTCCCCTGCTTGGGGGGGCTCACCCGCAGCGCTTCGGCGCGCAGGCACTGCGGACGCGCTGGGGGCACTCGGCAGTAACCGCGGCTGTTGTGACAAGGCGGGCAGAGGCGGTCGATGAGCGCTTCGCCCTGACGGGCGGCCTCTCCATAGCCAGGAACGGGGTTGCTCACTGCGTCCCCACCAACGCCGAAGGCGTGGGCCGGCCCGCTGGACTGCAGAGGCGATGCCCGCCTCCTCGGTCCTGCGGCGAGCGGGGCCGAAGCGGTGAAGAGTCCGCCCGGCCCCGGCCACCAGGGAAAGATCAGAAGGTGAAATTCAGGCCGACGTTCACCAGGGTCGTGCGCTCGCCCACAGCCGGCACCCCGGCTGCGACGATGCTCGTTTTGATGGTGGCCGCATCGCCCGCATCCACATAGGCGGCCTGGACGTAGAGGGTGGTATCCGGCCGCCAGGCGAAGTCGTTGCTCAGGACGACGTTCTTGGTTTCGTCATCCCGGTTCTTCCGATCCTTGTTGTGGTAGTAGGCCAGCGTGGCGGTATTGCGCGCGTTCCATTTCCAATCCACGCCCACGCCGAGGGCTCCAACATCGGAGACGTTTTGGCCCGTGCGCAGATCGTTCTCCGCGTTCAGGTAGTTGGCCTTGAAGGTGAAGGGGCCGAAGGGCACCGCGAACCCGAGACCCCAGTGAGTGACGTTGTTGTGGCCTGTCGCCTCGTCCTTGATCACCTGGTAGGACCCCGACACGGTTACCGGCCCGGTATAGGCCGCACCGATGGCGAAGGCGCTGTTGTCGTTGGTGCTGTCGGGCTTGCCACCCAGCGCCCACAAGACCCCCAGGCTCACCGGGCCGAAGTTGTTGCGATACTGAATCGCATTGCTGAAGAAAATGCCGACGTCGTTATTTGTGTTGCGCTCCGTGCCCGGCCCCCCCGCCGTAGCGGCGTATTGGTTATAGGCCCAGGCGTAGAGGTTGGAGAACTGCTCCTTGAACGCCCGCGGTTCGGTGCCGATGTGGGCCAACAAGGCGGGGCCGTACTGACGTCCCAGGGTTACGCTACCCCAATCGCCGCTCAAGCCCAGGTTCGCCTGCCGCCGCCACTGAGGGACCGATGCGCCTTCCGCGTCGCCCGTGCCATGGAGTTGGCCATTGTTGGTGTCGAAGTGCGATTCGAGGTTGAAGAACGCCTTCAGGCCCTGGTCAAGCTCCCGCTCGGCCTTGAAGCCCAGCACGGTCTGACGAAGGCCGCTGGTTTCCATGGAAGTCTTGGAGCCGCCGCTGTCGGTGTTGCCCTGGTACAGGAAACCCACGTCGATGATGCCGAAGATCGACAGCTTGGTTCCGTTGATGTCCGCGATCTGGGTGTCGGCCAGGGCGGCGCCGGAACCCAGCGTCAGCAACAGGCCCGTCGCGGCTCCCAATGCTATGGTACGGGGCGCCACCGGGGCTCCGCCAGTGAGGCGTTTGGTCTGCTTTTTCTTCATCATCTCCTCCGAAAATTGATTTGGTTTAGGTGTTGGCTCGACGCTCGGGTCACTCACGCACTGGATGCGTCGCGGAGACCCATTGCACCGGCCATGCCACCCCTGATTTGCGGGGGAAATGGGGAAAATCATTCCGTTTTTTGGGGAAATTGGGCCGTTCAGGGTGGAACAGATGTCTATCTGAGACAGCTTGTTCCGCGACAGATGTATCGGAGAACGTGGGCCGTCCTCGGCAACTTTCGCAAGGCCCGTGGGGGATCTATCCCCTGCTTCCGTGGCCTGGAAGTTGCCTTAATGCCTTCATCCAGAAACCGATCCTTTGCCCCGAACTCCGGAGACCCCCCTCGATGAACGCCCCCGAGAAATTCAGCGCTGCGAGCGCGCATGTGGACGAAGCGGCGATCGCGCCGTTGCCCAATTCCCGCAAGGTCTATCTGGAAGGGTCCCGGGCGGACATCCAGGTGCCCATGCGGGAGATCA
>JAEUNY010000088.1 GCA_016791005.1 Zoogloeaceae bacterium | reverse complement strand
GGGGTGCTGATGCAGGCGGCCCAGGCGTTCCAGCAACTGACTTCGTCCCTTTCCTGGCCGGTGGATCACCTCGGCGAGCTGGCCTACTGGGGCGCGTCCGCCGGCCGCGTCGTGACCCTCCACGACGACCTGCGCCAGATGGAACGGGCCGAGGCGGGGGAAGCGGATCAGATCCGGGTTGGGCCCCAGGCGAAGGCGGAGCTGGAAATCTGCCACCTGCACCTCGTCACCCCCCATGGGGCGACGCTGCTGGCCGATTTCAACCTGCGGGTGCGGCGGGGCGAGCGGGTGCTCATCACCGGCGACGCCTCGGTGACCCTCGGCCTTTTCAAGGCGGTGGCGGGGCTCTGGCCCTGGGGGCGCGGGGACATCCGCCTGCCCGACGGCCAGGAAATCGTCTTCCTCCCCCAACAGCCCTTCCTGCCGGCGGGCAGCTTGCGAGCCGCCCTGTGCTATCCCCACGGCGCGGACCACTATGCCAGCGCCGCCCTCCATCGCGCCCTCGAGTGTGCGGGCATCGCCTGGATCGCGCCCCGTCTCGACGAATCCGACGACTGGAGCCGGGTGCTGCCCCTGCGGGCCCAGCAGCGCCTCGGCTTGGCGCGGGTCTTCCTTCAGCAGCCGGGTTGGGTACTGCTGGATGAGGCCACCAATGCCTTTGATTCCCGCGGCGAAGGCTGCGTGCTGGAGATGCTGCACCATGAACTGCCCAACGCGGCCGTCCTCACCATCAGCCAGCACATCGGCCTCGAGCGCTTCCACGACCGGCGCATCGAAGTGCATCGGGCCGAGGAAGCCCGGGCCCACCCGGCCGAAGCCAGCCTAGGCAAAACTGCCGGGTAGCCAGCCCCGCTCGACGGCCTCCCGGAAGCACCAGGCCGGTGTGGTCTCGGTCTTGTAGTTCCAGAAAAACCAGCCGAGATACTTCTCGAAGGCCAGTAACTGGGCGGCGGCGTAGCCCCGGCTGGCGGTGTCCTGTTGGAAGTCGTCCATGTGTTCCAGGGCGTGATTGAAGGGGCCCTCCGCCCACAGGGAGACTACCCGCAGATCCAGGCCGAGGCTCCACTCCCCGCACACAGCCGGCAGGCCGAGTTCGGCATTGAGGGCGTCGGCTTCCTCCCGCCACTCGCCGCCGGCCTTGGCGAGGTGGCCGAAAATGTCGAGGTCGATGTCCTCCCGGGCGAAGCACTGGTAGCGATGGAGATCGAAGATCACGTTCTCGAATTGCGGTGGCTGCATGAAGCCCAGGAATTCCCGAAACGAGCGGAAGCCGTCGTGGAACATCACCGCCACCCGCTCGGCCGGGCAGTGACGGCGGATGCGCGCGTAAGCGGCGAGGTAGAAGGCCTTGAGATAGTCCGTGGGCACATCCCAGCGCGGCTCGTTGAGGCATTCGAGGGCGTAGAGGGCCGGGTGCCCGGCGTAACGCTGGGCGATGCGCTCCAGCACCGACAGGGTGTGTTCCAGATACTCAGGCCGGGTGTGCCATTCGCAGACTCCCATGATGCCGCCGTTGTCGAAGCCGTTCTGGCAGCCCGCCGCGGCGTGGAGATCCAGCACCACTCGCAGCTTGAATTCGGCCGCCCAGTCCATGGCCTGGTCCAGCACCTCGATGCCCCCGGTCACGAAGGGGTAGGGGGCGGTGCCGTAGCTTGGGTGATAGGGGTAATCGGGCCCGAAGATCCAGTGGCCGTAGGGGATGCGCACCGCGTTGAGGCCCCGTTCGGCGATCCAGGCGAAGTCGTCCCGGGTGATCCAGCTTGCCCAGTGGGGTCGCAGGCGCTCCGCCGCCGCCGGGCCCAGCTCCGCGCAGAAGGTGGTCTCGTCCGTGGCCGCCAGCCCCTCGAAGAGGCTGGGGACCATCCATTTTTCCAGGAGCAGCCAGCTCCCCAGATTCACCCCGCGCAGCTTCGGACTCGTCGCATCCATGTTCGCTCTCCTCCGGTGGTGGATGGTTTCATTATCGATCGGGCCTAAAATTGGGCCAAGGAATCCCCGCG
>JAEUNY010000081.1 GCA_016791005.1 Zoogloeaceae bacterium | reverse complement strand
AATGTCGTGACCATCTGGCTCGGCGCCCGCCTCGTGCTGGAAGGCCCGGCGGCCGGGGGCTTCACGGTGGGGATGCTCTTCGCCTTCGTGGCCTACAAGGCCCAGTTCGTCCAGCGGGTCGGGGCCCTGGTGGAAAAGGGCCTGGAGCTGCGCATGCTCGGGCTCCACACCGAGCGCATTGCCGACGTGGCTCTGACTTCTCCCGAGGCGGTCGAGCAGGATTCCCTGGCCGCCGGCGAGCCCCCCGCAGGCGCACTGGCGGTGCGGGGGCTTGCCTTTCGCTACGGGGAGGCCGAGCCTCTGGTGCTGGAAAACGTCGATTTCGAGATCCAGGCCGGCGAGTCGGTGGCCATCGTGGGGCCCTCGGGCTGCGGCAAGACCACCCTGGTGAAGCTGATGTTGGGCCTGCTCCAGCCCACCGCCGGGGTCATCGAGGCGGACGGCACGCCGCTGGCCCGCCTGGGCTTGGCCCGCTACCGCGGCGCGGTGGCGAGCGTGATGCAGGACGACCAGCTCTTCGCTGGCTCCATCGCCGAAAACATCGCTTTCTTTGACTCCCAGCCCGACCCCGAGGCGATCGAGCAGGCCGCCCGCCTGGCCGCCATCCACGAGGAGATCACGCGCATGCCCATGCAGTACAACACCCTCGTGGGGGACATGGGCACCGTGCTCTCCGGGGGGCAGAAGCAGCGCGTCCTCCTCGCCCGCGCCCTCTACCGCCAGCCGCGCATACTTTTCCTTGACGAGGCCACCAGCCATCTCGACGTGGCCCGGGAGCGCAGCGTGAATGAGGCGATCCGCGCCATGAAGCTCACCCGCGTGATCGTCGCCCACCGGCCCGAGACCATCGCCAGCGCCGACCGGGTGATCGTGCTCCAGGGCGGCCGGGTGACCAACGTGATGCATACCGTCGCCGGGTCCCAGGCCCAAACCAGCGAGCGCCGCCCCCACGGCTCCGAGGGTACCCATCCGGCCAGTCTGGGCGGCGCCCTGGCCGGCTGAGTGAGGCGCTCGCCGGCTTTGGTCCGGTCGGTGGCGTGTCCGGCCCTATCCATCTCGGTCAAAAGGCTCCCGATGATTCGGGAGCCTTTTTCATCGGAGCCTCAAGTCGTGGCCGACCGGCTGGGGCGATGCAAGAAAGCCCGGTCCGCGGACTGGCGGGATGTGAGCGGCGAGCCCCGGCACTTCGTCTCCCCCCAAAGCCAAGGCCCGCTTCCGGGTTTCCGGAAACGGGCCATTTGTCGAGCTTGCCCTCGGTCCCGACCGTGGGCCGGGCTGGGGCGTTCAGCTTGCCAGACGGGATCCGGCGCTCCAGCGGCTGGTGTCGCCGCGGGGGGCGGCGAGGAGGGCGGCAGGCGGGTCGACCGGCATGCGATGGGCGCCGGAGTGAGCGTCGGAATCGGAACCGGTGAGCAGATCCGCCATGGCCTCGGTGATGGGGAGGCCGGTTTTGATCTCGACGTAGAGGAACTGGCCCTGGGGGTTGAGTTCCAGGAACAGGTAGTCCCCCTC
>JAEUNY010000137.1 GCA_016791005.1 Zoogloeaceae bacterium | reverse complement strand
CGTCGCGGCGGCGATGGTGAATGCCAGCGGAGTGAAAAGAGATTTCAGGGACATGGCAGGTACTCCTCAAAAAGGTTTTCGGGCGTTGGCGCACCGACGGGAAGGGGTCGCAATCCGCACCAAGTGCGTGTGCAGACGAGGCAAAGGATGCCGCTGAGGTAGGCGGCAAGTCCTTCCCGTTACCTGATCAAGGTCTTATCGTTTGGCCACACGCCCGGCGTCTGGGCGCGCTCGGATTCCAGTTCTGGCGGGGCCGGCGCGAGGCCGGAGGAATAAACCTTAGCGCCGCTGAGCCAGCAGGGTGTCGACCCGATTGGCGAAGGCCTGGCGGTCGGCGTTGGAGAAGGCCGCCGGTCCCCCGGTCTCGACGCCGCTGCTGCGCAGGGTATCCATGAAGTTCCGCATGGTCAGGCGCTCCTGGATGTTGGCCGTCGTCAGCAATTCGCCCCGCGGATCGATGACCGTGGCGCCCTTGGCGATCACCTGGGCGGCAAGGGGGATATCGGCGGTGATGACCAGGTCCCCCGCCTCGGCCTCTGCGGCGATGCGTTGATCGGCGACGTCGAAGCCACCGGGGACCTGCAGGGCCCGGATCCAGGGGGAGGGTGGCACCCGGAGCATCTGGTTGGCGACCAGGGTCAGAGGGATCTGGGTGCGATTGGCGGCGCGGTAGAGGATTTCCTTGATGACCACCGGGCAGGCGTCGGCGTCGACCCAAATTTTCATGATGGCGGCTTTCCTTGAGGCGCCCCCACAGTATCACCGGCCGCGCCGCCAACGCCAGGGAAGCCGCTGTTCCCCTCGTTCAACCGCCCTCGCCCTCGGCAACGATCACTCCAGCATCGGCGCCTGATCCAGGGCGCGGAACATCGAACAGCGCCGGAAGACCTCTTCCGTCGGCGGCACCTCTTTCTGGCTGCAGTATTTCGCCACCAGCTTGGCCAGGCCCTTGATGTCGCGGCCGGACGCCTGCGGGAAGATGTCGGGCAGGCGCTCCATCAGGCCCGGCTCGATAGCGAGCCCGAACTGCTCGGCCATCACGCTCCAGATCTTGCGGCGGTCGTCCCGGTGGGGGGCGTGGAAGCGGATCAGCGCGATGCAGCGGGAGACGATGGCCTCGTCGATGTCGTCCACCCGGTTGGTGGTGAGGAACAGCAGGCCGTTGAAGTATTCCAGCACCCGCAGGAAGACGCCGACCACCGCGTTCATCGTGATGTTGTCGTCGCGCTTCTTGATGTAGACGTCGGCCTCGTCGATCAGCATTACCGCACCCCAGCGCTGGGCGCGGGTGAGGACTTCCTTCAGGGCCGTCTCCATGGCCGCGACATTGAGGCCGAGTTGGCCGGAATGCACGCGGTAGAGCGGCCGCTTGATGATCTCGGAATACACCTCGGCGGTCAGTGTCTTCCCCACCCCCGGTGGCCCGGCGCAGAGCACGGTGGTGCCGCCCGACTTGCCGGCGACGATGTCGTCCATCAGCACGTCCATCTCGGCGGTGAGGATGTCGATCAGGTCGGTCTGCTCTGGCGGCAGCACCAGCTTGTCCTTGAGTTCCGGCTGGTAGGCGTAGGGGGTGATGTCATCCACGTGCACCCAGACGTAGTGATGCAGGTCGAGGTGGAACATCAGGATGAGGAAGTGCACCGGCAGCTCGGTGAACAGGCCCTTGCGGATGCCCGCCTGGGTGTCCTCGACCTCTGCTTCCTCCTTGCCCGAGAGGCGCGAACCGCGTTGCACGCGACGCACGAACTTGGCCAGGATGTCGCCGGTGGCGTCCATGGCCAGCACCCGTTCGCCGAGGATGCCCTCATCGTTCACCAGCCGCGCCGGGCTGCCGGTGGAGGAGAGAATGATCTGATCCTTGCGGGCGAAGTCGGTGTCCCGGTGGGTCGCCGTCGGGTTCTCCGCGAACCATCCCGTGCCGGTGCCGGAGAACTGGGCGCCATATTGGGCCCGCCAGTCGAAGTAGCGCTTCGCGCCGTCATCGTAGGCGGCGAGCAAGGCCGGCGTCTCCTTGACGAAGCCCTTGGCGGCGAGGATCTCCGCCACCGTGCGGCCGGCGATGTCCGGCCCCGCGATGCGCAGGGTCGCCGTGGCCATCCTGGCCCGGGAGTTTGCCTTCAATTCCAGATGGATCTTGCCGCTCTCTTCTTCGGACGGGGGCGTGAAATCCAGCCGGCTCACCACCCAGGCCAGGGGCTTGCCGGTGATCGCCGCCGAAAACACCCAGCCCCGCTCGGCGTCTTCGGCCAGATAGCGGGCGATGGCCGGTACCGCCATCTCCAGCTCCTCGGCCTCGAAGCGGTGGCCACCGGTGGCCAGGGCGGTGCGCAGGGTGGCGATCTGGGCAGCTTGGGCCCGGAGTTCGCGCCCCCCCTCGCCGTACAACGCCTCCAGCATGTCCAGCTCCGCGCTTTCGAAGCGATTGAAGGGGACCTCGACCCGATTGCCGAAGCGCAGTTGATCGCGAAAAGTGGCCAGGCGGGGAAAGGCCTGCATCATCGGCTCGATGTGCCGGCGATCGATGGCGAGCTTCATCGGCTGCCTCCCAGACAGGATGGAAAGCC
>JAEUNY010000146.1 GCA_016791005.1 Zoogloeaceae bacterium | reverse complement strand
TCGCAGGTGGCGATCTTCATGGCGACGTGGGGCGGGTAGCCGGGGCATTGGCCCGTCATTGTGCCAGTCGGCAGGCTACAATGCGCGGCCCGCTCTGACCTCCCCTTGTTGCCGCCATGTCCGACCGCCTTGCCGTACTTCCCCAGTACCTGCTGCCCAAGCAGGCCTTGACTCAACTGGCCGGCTGGGGGGCCTCGGCCCGGGGCGGTGGCCTCACGACGTCGGTGATCCGTTGGTTCGTCGGGCGCTACGGGGTCAATATGGCCGAGGCGGCCGAGCCGGATATTGCCGCCTACCCGACCTTCAACGAGTTCTTCACCCGGACCCTGAAGCCCGGCGCCCGACCCCAGGCCGACGCGGCCCTGCTGTGCCCGGTGGACGGCGCCATCAGTCAGTTTGGGGCTATTGCCGGGGACCAGATTTTCCAGGCCAAGGGTCACAGCTACAGCACCCGGGCCCTGGTGGGGGGCGATGGGGCGCTGGCGGAGCAGTTTCAGGACGGCGCCTTTGCCACCCTCTACCTCAGCCCCCGGGATTACCACCGCATCCACATGCCCACCGCCGGGCGGCTCACCCGCATGATCCACGTGCCCGGTGCGCTGTTCTCGGTGAATCCGACCACGGCGCGGGGCGTGCCGGGCTTGTTCGCCCGCAATGAGCGGGTGGTCTGCGTCTTCGAGTCCGAGCGCGGCCCCTGGGTGCTGGTATTGGTGGGCGCCACCATCGTCGGCAGCATGGCCACGGTGTGGCACGGCGTGGTGAATCCGCCCCGCCCGGGGCAGGTGCGGGAATGGCGCTACGATGATTCCGCCCTGACGCTAGAACGGGGGGCCGAGATGGGCCGCTTCCTGCTGGGCTCCACCGTGGTGCTCCTGTTCCCCCGCGACTACCTCGGGCCCGGCCCCATGCCCTTCAACCCAGCCTGGCAACCCGGTGGCGCGATCCGCATGGGCGAAGCGATGGCGGGCTGAGGTTCTCAGCGGTTGAGGGGTCGGCGGGTTGGACGAGGTGGAGCCATCCCTCTGATTTGCCGCCGTAGCTCGGGACAACTCGAAGCGCCACGCCGCTGTCTATACTGAACTTGTTCCGAGGCGCTTCGGGGCCTGGGGCAGGCGGAGATCCGGCGGTGAAGAGGCGACCATTTTTTTCCAGGCATTTGTCGAAGCGGGCGATGTTCTCGGTGGCCCTGAGTCTGACCGGGCCCGCCACGGCGACGGCGCGGGAAGCCGGTGCGATCGGCTTCGCCGTGCCGGCGATTCCCGGCGTGTCCGCCCCCGGTGGGGCGGTTCCGGAGACTGCGGCGGTCCCCGTGGCGGAATCCTGGGCCCCCGACGCAAGGGCGCAGATCGAGGTGGTAGCGGGAAATTGGGGTGACGCCGATCCCAAGGATATTCGAGTGATTCTTGATGCGGTGGTCCGGGAATTTCGGCCCCTCGTTGCGCCCGCCGATGGCGAAACCTTGCGGCCCTTGAAAATACAGGTCCTGCCCCGGAGCACTTCGCCGCGGGTGCTCTATCAGCGGGGAGTGGAAGGCGAATATGTGGTCCAGCTCACCGCGCGGGATGATCGCTGGTTCCAGTACGCGTATCAGTTCTCCCACGAGTTGTGCCACATCCTTTCCAATTTCGACCATAAGGATCTGCAGGGGGGCGCCGTGCCCACGGGTAACCAGTGGTTTGAGGAAGCCCTGTGCGAGACCGCGTCCCTCGTCACCCTGCGGCGCCTTGCCGCCCGTTGGGAGGCGCGCCCGCCCGGCCGGAAGGGGCTGGGCTACGGGCCAATGTTTTCGGAATACGCCCGCCATCTCCTCGGCGAAAGCCACCGCCACCTGCCGAGCGACCAATCCTTCGGTCAATGGCTTGGCGAAAACCAGGCGACCCTGCGCGAAAACCCCTATCTGCGGGAAAAGAACGAACTGGTGGCCACCTTGCTGCTTCCCCTATTTGAGCGGGATCCGGCGAGCTGGCAGGCCATCGCCTACCTCAACTCCCACCCGGCGAGCGCGGGAAAATCGTTCGTCCAGTACTTGAACGACTGGCAGGCCTCCTGCCCCCCTGGTCGGCGCCTGCAGGTGGCCGAAGTCGTGGATCTGTTCAACGCCGGAGCCAGTAGCGCGGTGGGCCAGAATCTACAGGTCATGAGGAAAAAACCTCCGGGGGTGAAGCCGGAGGTTTCAGGGGCGGCCGGGCCCGTGGGGGAGCCTGGTTTGCCGCCTCAATAACCCTTCGCCTTGAGATCTACGCTGAGATCATCGACATACGTGTTGAACCAGCTCGATCCCGTGTCAGGAAGGGCAAATCCAGCCAGGTAGCCGTCAAAGCCAGTGATGGGGCCATTCGGACCCGCCGCACCGTAGGGCTGAGAGACATCTTTGAGTGCGATTTCCTGATTCACCGACGCCACGTAGTGGTCAAACCAGCCCGATCCAGTGTCGCGCCCGGCAAGCTGGCCCATTTCCCGATTAAAGCCCGCGTCCGAGCCCTCAGCCGCCATGGCCCCTGGCGCCATGCAGCACAGCGCCAGCGCCATGGGCACAAGATATTTTGATCTGCGTGTCATGACCGTTCCCCAATCTCCAAGGGGCCGGCAGAAGGGTGTCCCGGCGACCGGACGGAAAGCCCATGCCTCCACCGCCGCCCCTAAACCCCGCACAGGGGCTCATTCCCTTTATAGGTCCCGGGGGGCGAGGGGGCAATTCAAAATCAATAGGCGAATCGCTTGCCGGGTGTTGGCTCGGGTTGCTCCGCCCGCGGGGCAGGGGTCAGCGGTATTGGGCGGCGGTGATGAACTGGTTGAAGGCCTCGCACCAGATGATGACGGTATTGAATTGGGCGAGGTCCACCCCGGCCGGCACGGGGACGATGAAATTCTTGAAGGTCTGCACATCACCCACCCGCACCATCTGCGGCTTCAGGCGCATGAAGTCGGCCTCGGTCTCGACGAACTGGGGTGAGAGGTAGAGCTTGTAGGCGGGACCCGGCGCCACTTCGCCGTCCAGGGCGATGGCGGTGGGGGTGATGGAGATCGTGCCTTCCCCCCAATGCAGCGCGTCGCTGTCCTTCAGGGTTCGCACGAAGCGGCCGGTGTAGCGGGCCGCTGCGGCCTGGGCCGTTACCTCGGCCTTGGTGGGAGCGGGCGGCGCGGTGAGGATGGGAAGCAGGTAGATCCCCAGGGCAAAGCCCGCCGCTCCTGCGGCGAGGTGGGTTGCGGCGAGGAGGGTCTTCTTCATGTTGCGGCGACAAGGCAAGGGGCTGGCGGGGTGCCGCCAGCCGCCCCGTTCCCGCCAAGGCGGTGAGGGAGCGCACCTGCGGCTTGGCCCAGGAAGCCCCGGGCGAAGCCCTGATCAGAGCTTCCCATCGCAGCGACGGCCGGGGCCGTCAGACCTCCAGGTGGGAGAAAAGCACCGTCGAGAGGTAGCGCTCGCCGAAGGACGGGATGACGACCACGATGAGCTTCCCCTTGCTTTCCGGCCGGCGGGCGACTTCCAGGGCGGCATGGACCGCGGCGCCGGAGGAGATGCCGACCAGCAGGCCTTCCTCGGCTGCCATGCGGCGGGCGGTGGTCAGGGCTTCGTCGTTCTTGACGCGGAACACCTCGTCGTAGACCTGGGTGTTGAGGATGGCGGGCACGAAGCCGGCGCCGATGCCCTGGATGGGATGGGGGCCCTTCTGGCCGCCGGAAAGCACCGGGCTGGCATCCGGCTCCACGGCCACGACTTTGACACCCGGCTTGCGGGCCTTGAGCACTTCCCCAACCCCGGTGACGGTGCCGCCCGTGCCGACGCCGGAGACGAAGATGTCCACCTGGCCGTCGGTGTCGCGCCAGATTTCCTCGGCCGTCGTGTTGCGGTGGATCTCCGGGTTGGCGGGGTTCTCGAATTGCTGCGGGATGAAGTAGCGCGGGTCGCTCTCTGCCAGGGCCTTGGCCTTGGCGATGGCACCGCCCATGCCCTCGGGCCCGGGAGTGAGGATCAGCTCGGCGCCGTAGGCCTTGAGGAGCAGGCGCCGTTCCCGGCTCATGGTCTCGGGCATGGCGAAGGCGCACTTGTAGCCCCGGGCGGCGCAGACCATGGCCAGGCCGATGCCGGTGTTGCCGGAGGTCGGCTCCAGGATCACCGTGTCCGGCCCGATCTTGCCGGCCTTCTCGGCGGCATCGATCATGGCCACCGCGATGCGGTCCTTCACACTGTGGGCCGGGTTGTAGAACTCCAGCTTGAGGGCGATGGTGGCGTCAATCCCCGCGTTGAGACGGTTGAGCTTGACGAGTGGGGTGTTGCCGACGAGGGCCGTGACGTTTTCTGCGATTCTCATGGGGAACTCCAGCCAGGAATAAGTTGGGCAGCGTACTCCAGAAGTTTAGACCTGGCCGGCCCCCGTTTTCATTCTCCTGGGGAATATGAAGAGAACTTCAGCGTCCTTGGCGGCCTAGCCAGGCGTCGAGGCTGAGCCGTCCCGGTCCAAAGGCGATGATGACCAGAATCAGGGCGCCCCAATAGAAGTGGTCATTGATGGCGGCCGGGCATTCGAACTCGAACAGGGCCGGGTAAGAGATGACCGCCATGGCGTTCATGAAGAAGAGTCCGAGGGCGGCGGGGCGGGAGAACAGGCCGATGAAGAGGAGCACGGGGAACAGCAACTCACCCCCTGTGCCCATCACGGCGGCCAGATCAGGCGGCAGCACGGGCACCTGATACTCATCCCGGAAGAGAAAGAGCGTGCTGTCCCAGTCCTGGATCTTGACCAGGCCGGCCTTGAAGAACTGCCAGCCCACGTAGAGCCGGATCACCAGCAGAAGCAGGGTGCCCCCCAGGGCGGCGATGCAGTCGTCGAAGCGGGTTGTGAGCCGGTGGAGGCGGAGAAAGGCGTTCATGATCAAGTCCTTGAATCGGTCAGGGAGAGGAGCCCGGCGCCGAGCCAGGCCTGCAGGGCGGCACCCGGGTCGAATTCGGGGTCGGCGTCAAAGCCGGCTTCCAGCGCAGCGGCCAAGGGCTGCGCTCCCGCGAGGCTAGCCAGGGCGGCCCATTCCGCAACGCCCAAGCTGCGAATCGTGACCCGCCAGGTCGAGCGGGCGACAAGCACCCGGCAAGGGGCCGCGAGGTCGGCGGGAAGGGGGCCGATGGGGTCGGTCTGGTGGGCGTGCCACAGGGTGTCCACCGCCCAGGGCGCTCTAAAAAGGCTGTGGCCCGATCGCAGCCTGATCCGGTCACCCTCCAGGGCTGCGGCCCCCAGGTGGGCAAGCACTTCGGCGGAAAGAGGGGCTTCCTCGGCCGCGTAATACGCCCGGTGCACCGCCCATTCCAGACGGGCCAGATCCGGCAGGTAGGGGTAGGGCGCGATCGGTGGAAAGTTGGTGAGGAAGTCCGCCAAGGCCCCGCCGAACTCGTTCAAATCGCCACTGGCGGAGCCCACCTGGCGGCCGTAGTCCCGCGCGAGGCCCGTGAAGAACTCGTCACCGACCATTTGCTGCAGCACGGGGTGGGCGTTGGCGAGGCTGCGTTCCCAGTTGGCGGTGAGGTTGCCGCGATAGAGGGCGAAGCGTCGTGCATTGCGATCGCCATCACCCTGGAAGAGATCGGCCGGCGTGAGGCGCGGATCCAGCAAGCCATTGCCGAAGAGATCGAGGAGGGCGTCCTCCCGCACCAGGTCAGTCATGGCAGACCACCTCGGCGACGAGCGCCTGTTGGGCAACCTGGCGGGCACGCTGCGCCTCGTCCACCAGAACCGTCAGAGCGGGGAGGTCGGTGTCCCATTCGATGAGGGTCGACACCGGTCCGAAGCGGCGAACGGCATCTTCGTAGAGCGACCAGACCGCGGGCGCGACCCGGTCGCCATGGTGGTCCACCACGGAATCCGGTGTCACCAGATGGCCGGCGAGATGGATTTCTCCCGGCACGATGCCGAAGAGGGCGTCCATGGCCAAGCGGGCGTCCTCGCTATGGTTGCATTCGTTAACGTAGAGGTTGTTGACGTCGAGCAGGATGCCGCAGCCGGTGCTTCGCGCCAGATGGGCAAGGAATTCGGTTTCCGCAAGGGTGTCGGCGCGAAAGCGCAGATGGGTGGAGACGTTCTCGACAAGGATTGGGCGGCGGAGCACGTCCTGGGCCTGATTTACCCGGTCGATCATCCGCGTGAGGGCGCCGTGGGTGAGGGGCAAGGGCAGGAGGTCGTTGAAGTGCCGGCCCGGAACGGCGGCCCAGCACAGGTGCTCGGACACCAGGGCCGGGGCGAAACGCTCCACCAGGGCCGTGAGCCGGGTCAGGTGAGCGTGGAAGAATTCGTCGGTGGCGGAGCCGAGGCCGAGGCCCACCCCGTGGAAAGAGAGGGGATAGTCGGCCCGCAGGCGCTCCAGGACCTGGAGATCGCGGCCGCCATCGCCAAAGTAGTTTTCGGAATGAACCTCGATCCAGTCCACCGCCGGGCGCTCCTGGAGGAAGTCCCGGTAGTGCGGGGCCCGCAGGCCCACGCCAAAGCCGAGGGAAGGAAAGGTCGTCATGGTCTTGGTCGGGTGGGCGGCGCCGACATGGGGCGGCGCCGCATCCTCATTCGTCGGCGCGGCTTACTTCTTGTCGCCCGGCTTCATCATGCCGCCCATCTTTTCGCAGGTGCCCTTGGCGACGTATTTCCAGTCTTTCGGGTCGTTATCGACCTTGGACTGCCCGGCGCAGGAATGGCTGCCGGAGGTGCTGGCGCAATCGTTGGCTCCCGCCTTGGAAATGCCGTAGCACTTTTCCTTGCCCATGTCGTCGGCGGCATAGACCTGGCTGGTGGTGGCGGCCGCGATACCAGCGAGGGCGGCGGCGAGGACGAATTGGCGTTTGTTCATGATGATCTCCTGTGGTGGATTGGGTTGGTCATGCATCGACCCGGCAACGGCCCCCGGGCGGGCTGGGGATGCCCTTTGCATTAGGTGCTTGGGCGGGATCTCCTGGCCCGTTAGACGGGGGCCATCCAGGCCCCTTACAGCCAGGAGGAAAAATTTTTCAGCGGGGTGGGGTGGCGTTGCCGACCGGCGGACTGGGGGGCTGCGTGAGTTCGCGAACCAGGAGGGTTTCGCAATACTTGAAGAGCACCCAGAACAGCAAGCTCAGGTAGGACAGGCCCAGAAGCTCGAAGAATTGCTGCAGGCCACCGTCCTGGGCGGCCATCCAGCCGTATTCGACCAGGAGGGAGAAATTTGCTTTGACCAGGGCGAAGAGGTTGTACGAGGACAGGCCAAAGAGCATGAAGAACAGCCCGCACAGCAGGAAGAGCGCCCACCAGCGGGGGCTGCCCAGCGCCCTCACCACCTGTTTGAACATGGTCACCTCGTTCCGGGAACGGACGTTCTCAGACTAGCACGGGGGCGGCCAATTCCCAGACCACGACTCAGGTTTCGCGAATGCGGCGCACCAGGGCCGTGGTCGAGCGGGCATGGAGGAAGGGGATGGAATGGACCGACCCCCCCCAGCCGCGCACCTCACCCGCCCCCACGATGTCGCTGGGGGCCCAATCGCCACCCTTGACAAGGATGTCGGGCCGGCATTCGAGGATCGGCTGAATCGGCGTGTCGTCATGGAACCAGCTTACGAGATCGACGCAGCCCAGGGCGGCCAGGACGGCGGCCCGGTCCAGCAGGGTGTTGATTGGCCGGTCGGCGCCCTTTCCCAGGCGGCGCACCGACTCATCCGTATTGAGGGCCACCACCAGGGCCGCGCCCAGGGCTCGGGCCTGGGCCAGATAGGTCACATGGCCACGGTGGAGAATGTCGAAACAGCCATTGGTGAACACCAGGGGGCGGGGAAGCCCAGCGACCCGGGCTGCCAACTCGTCGGGCGGACAGATCTTGGCTTCGAAGGCAGGATCGGGATAGCTCAGCATGGCCGGCACTTCATCACGCTTCGGTGCGGAAGGCAACCGCCCGCCTCGGGGAACCGCGTTGTCCCCAGGCCACTCAGAGGTAGGGTTCGGGCGGATCCGCGCAGACGACGAAAAGGGAGGTGGGGCATGAATGCCAAGACAGTACGCGCAGGTGGGGCGTCCCTCAGGGCGGTGGTGGCGGGGGCGATGATCGCCTGGGGGGCGTGGAGTGGGCCCGCCCTGGCCGCAGAAGGCGCCTGCCCGGCCTTTCTCGACCATCGTTTTCCCAAACTGCAGGATGAGAGCCCCCAGGATCTTTGCCAGTATCGCGGCAAGGTGGTGATGGTGGTCAATACCGCCAGCTTTTGCGGCTTTACCCGCCAGTACGAGGGCCTGGAGCGGCTCTACGACAAGTACCGCGAGCGCGGGCTGGTGGTGCTGGGTTTTCCTTCCAACGAGTTTGGCAAGCAGGAACCCGGGACCAACAAGGAAATCGCGGAATTCTGCCGGGCCACCTATGGGGTGAAGTTCCCCATGTTCGCCAAGGCCGTCGTGTCGGGCCGCGAGGCCAACGGCCTGTACCAGCAACTCGGCCGGGTGACCGGCGCCACCCCCCAGTGGAACTTCCACAAATACCTCGTCGATCGCAGCGGGGAGAAGGTCCTTAGCTTTCCGAGCGAGGTGGCGCCGGAGAGTCGCATCATCGTCACCGCCGTCGAGCGCATGCTCGCCGAGCCCTGACGGGGCCGTGTCATCAGGTGCCGCAGAAGGTCTGGAAGCCGCTCATGAAGTCATCCGTTGCCGGCTCGGCGAAGTGTGCGTACTCGGGACGCTCTTCGAAGGGGTGGCGCAGCGCCGCCAGCAAGGACTCGAAGGGCGCCAGGTCGTCCCGGTCTGAAGCCGCTGCCAGCGCCTCCTCGACCCGCTGATTGCGCGGGATCAGCCAGGGGTTCGCCCGCCGCATCGCCGCGGCGCGGGCGGCAGGCGGGCACGCGGCGTCCGCCCCCGCTCCGCGGCGGGTCTGCCAGCGGGCGAGCCACTCCTCCTGGGCGGTTGGGTCGCGGAAGAGGGCGCGCAGCGGGGCTTCATTGCCCTCTGCCGCGTCGGCGAGGCGTCGCCAGGCCAGGGTGAAGTCCACCTTCTCGCTCGCCAGCAGCGCGAGGAAATCTTCCCCCAAGGCCGCATCGGCGGCATCTTCGGCGGAGGGGTTGGTGAGGCCGAGCTTGGTGCGCAGCCCCGCGAGCCAATGCTGGTGGTAGCGGTCGGGGAAAACGTCGATCACCTCGGTGGCCAGGGTAATTGCCTGGCCTTCCTCCGGGGCCAGTAGCGGAAGCAGGGTTTCGGCGAAGCGCGCCAGATTCCAGCGCGCAATGCGGGGCTGCTCCCGGTAGGCGTAGCGCCCCGCCTCGTCGATGGAGCTGAACACCGCCCGGGGTCGGTAGGCCTCCAGGAATGCGCAGGGCCCGTAGTCGATGGTCTCGCCGGCCAGGCTCATGTTGTCGGTATTCATCACGCCATGGATGAAGCCCACGTGCATCCACTGGGCGATGAGCGCCGCCTGCCGCTCCGCCACCGCACCCAGCAGGGCCAGGTACGGATTCTCCGCGCCCACCAACTCGGGAAAATGGCGGGCGATCGTGTAGTCCGCCAGCTTCGTCACGTGCTCGGCGGTGGTGTGGGTGGCAAAGAACTGGAAGGTCCCCACCCGCAGATGGCTCGCGGCCACTCGTGTCAGGACCGCCCCGGGCAGGGCGCGCTCCCGAAACACCGGCTCGCCCGTGGCCACTACCGCCAATGCTCGGGTGGTGGGAATCCCGAGGGCCTGCATCGCCTCGCCGATCAACACCTCCCGCAGCATGGGGCCCACCGCCGCCTTGCCGTCGCCACGACGGGAAAACGGAGTGCGGCCCGAGCCCTTCAGGGCGATGTCCCGCCGCTGGCCGTGGCGGTCGATCACCTCCCCGATGAGCAACGCCCGCCCATCTCCCAACTGAGGTGAGAACTGGCCGAACTGGTGGCCCGCGTAGGCCTGGGCGATGGGCTCTGCGCCCTCGGGCAAGGCATTGCCGGAAAACATCTCCGCCAGTGCCTGATCGTCCATCCCCGAGAAATCAAGCCCCAGCTCCCGGGCCAACCCGTGATTGAAGAAGAGCAAGCTGGGCGCTGGCACCTTGGCCGGCTGAGCCGGCACATGAAAACCCTCCAGGTCGCGGGCGTAGGTGTTGTCGAAGGCAATGGGGGGGTGAGACATGGCAAGGCATCCGTATCAGTTCCGGCCATTGTCGCCCAAGGCGTCCTTCGCAGGGCCAAAGAGCGATGGCATCGGTGATTGGACCCTTGGAACGGGAGCGCATTCCCCCGGGATTGCCATGAACTCGTCTCCGGGATCGAATTTCCGGGCGCGGACCGGCACGGTTTGCCAATCGATGGCACGGCGCGGTTGGGAGGGGCAGGGTGGGGCCGGGAGCCCCTATGGTCGTCGGCGGCGCTGGAATGTAAGACCTGAACCCTGATCTCTCGGCGGGAAATCTCGCGTGCTCCCGCCGGTCTAGAATCAATGCAAGCCACTGGAGCGCCGCCCATGACTGCTTCCCTCGTACCGCTGGCCCTGACCGAGTTGCGCGCCGCGCGGGAGCGAGTCGCCGATCTCGTGCGCCCGACCCCCTTGTGGGCCAACGACGCCCTCTCCCGGGAACTGGGCGGGCCCATCTTCCTCAAGCTGGAAAACCTCCAGCGCACCGGCTCGTTCAAGCTGCGGGGCGCCGCCCACAAGATCGCTTGCCTGTTGGCGCGGGGCGAAGCGGGCCACGGCGTGGTCGCCGCGTCGGCCGGCAATCATGCCCAGGGGGTCGCCCGCGCCGCGCGTGCGGTGGGCCTCGCCGCCACGGTGGTGATGCCGCTCGACGCGCCGCTCACCAAGATCGAGTCCTGCCGCAACCTCGGCGCCCGGGTGGTACTTCAGGGCGCCACGCTGGAGGAGGCGCGCCAGGTGGCCGAAGCCATCGCGGCCCAGGACGGCGCCGCCTTCCTCCACCCCTACGATGACTGGGAGATCATCGCTGGCCAGGCCGGGGTGGGCCTGGAGATCATCGAGGCCCTGCCGGACGCTGGGCAGATTGTCGTGCCGCTGGGCGGCGGCGGGCTGCTCGCCGGCATCGCCCTGGCGGTGAAGCTGCAGCGGCCGGACGTTCGCGTGGTCGGCGTCCAGGCCGAGGCTGTCGCGCCGTGGCGTCATTTCCTTGCCGACGGCGGCCTCGACGCCATCCCGGCGGACGCCCACACGATTGCCGACGGCATCAAGGTCAAACTGCCGGGCAAGTGCACCCGGCAGGTCATCGCCCGGCATGTGGACGCCATCGTCACGGTGGGCGACGACGCCATCGCCGAGGCCATGGTGCGCCTCCTGGAGCGCACCCGCAGCCTCGCGGAAGGCGCCGGCGCGGTGGGCCTCGCCGCACTCATGCGCGGCCTCATCCCGCTCTCACCGGACCACCCAACGGTGGTGGTGGTGAGCGGAGGCAACGCCGACATGACCCTCATCGGCCGCAGCATCGACTACGGCCTGGCCAGCAGCGGCCGGCTCATGAGCCTCGCCGTGCGCGTCCCCGACACCCCTGGGCGGCTCGCCAGACTACTTGGGCTGGTGGCCGAGCACGGCATGAACATCCGCCACGTGGAGCACCGCCGCGGCGAACTCCACGTGCCCGTCGGCATGACCGAAATCATCCTGCAGATCGAAACCCGGGACGCCGCCCACCAGGACGAACTGATCGAGCACTTCAGGCAGCAGGGGGTTGCGGCGCGGCGGCTGGGGGGAGGGTAGGGCTGTTGGGGAATGTAGCGGGGTCGGGCGGGTCGCGCCGCGCCGATGATCAGTTCAGGTCGCTGATTTTGTTGGAGTGCAAGACCTGACCCCCTTTGCGCCTTTGCGCTGCGCTGCGCTGTGCGTGCGCCCTTTGCGGGATTGAGCATGACCAAGGTCGACAGGATAATCCTTGTAAAGAAGATCCTCAGTTTCTCAAGGAATAATAATAATTGAGCTTGGCCTCTTTAATCCTTCAAAAGGAGGATATGCATCATGAAGCCAGACTCTGCATATCGAAGGAATCAGCCAATGCGCAACTATCGAACGATTCTCCTTCCCCCTGTGGCAATCGCTGCGGCATTGTGCATGTCTCCCGCAAATGCGTGGAAGGTCCGCGTAGGACACTGGGAGGCCAAAGGGAGCACGCCTCAGCCAATCAAAGAATTCGATAAGAAGCGCATTCAAATCCTGGAGGCACCTGGTAAGGTGCTAAAGGATGCCGAGAAGGATGCTCAGAAGCTCGGAAAATCCGTGAATAAACTCGCAATCGTTGCTGGAAAGGGATTGGAACATCTGGCGCATGAGACGGGACGCTCGGTAGAGAAGGTTACTAAGTATGCTGCCGATCACCCGTTTGAAACCGCGCTTTTCATAGCAATCGCGGTAACAACTGGCGTTGTGATCGCCGATCTAGCAAATGTTTATGTTTTAGTGAGCGTTGAAGGCGCTGCTGTCGGAGTCGCGGTTTACGAGGCAGCCCCTCAAGATAAGCGAGATGGCGGATCGGAGCGACCAACGTCTGAGTCGCAGGGTGATAAGGCGGCGTCTGCATCAACCAAAGGTGCGAAATCTGCACCCGACAACGCCACGAAGGATGTACCCGTTGAAATGTCACCAATCACGTTGATTGAGACAAAGCGAGAAGATGGGCTAGTCATCGATTCGCTGGATCAGCAGCGCCTAACATCAGTGATGCTCGAACACCTGAAGCAGCCGTCTTGGAATCCTTCTGTTCAATTTAATCCTCAACCCGGAATACCCGGATCGTTTAATCCTCTACGATCGGTGCTGGAAATGGCAGTCACTGAAGAAGCTTTCGGAAAGATAATGAGTAAAGCTCTTGGTGACCCGCAGAAGCACAAGCTCATGGAGCAAGTGACGAGTAGGTACGGGATGGCGGATCAACTGATATCAAACTATCAAGAAGAGCGTACTCGCCGCAGAGGCCCGCTGCCTGAGGCAGACAGAACGGACTACATAAAGAAGATTGGGCAGCTCTACGACAGAAACGATGTCATACTGCATCAGTACTTCGACGCCAACATAATCAAGCCTGGATATAAAGCAGGCAATGTCCGAGCTCGTTGGGCGCTTGACGCGATCGACGAACGTATGAAAGACGAGGAGATACGCCGCAAAGCTCAGCTTGTCTACGATGACATCAAGAAGCGGCCCGGAAGCTCCCCTCCGTGGACTAAGGAGAGGGTTGAGAAGAGAATTCAGGAGCTTGAGAAACAGTACGAAGACACGTCGAAGTAGTGTTCCGTCTTTCACGATCTCGCGCGTTGCCTGGACGGAAGCCCGAATGGACATTGTTACCCGCGTCAAGCCACGCGCACAAATTGCACAAATTGGGGTCACAAATTCAAATTAGGGTCAGGTCTTGCATAAACACATCTCCGACCTAGGCCTCACCCCATGGCAAGACCCCTCTGCATTGAACTGGCCGGTGGTCTGTATCACGTGACCCTGCGCGGGGAACGGCGCGAGCCGATCTTCGAAAGCGATGAGGATTGGGAGGCTTCGCTTGATCTCTTCAGCCGGGTCTGCGGGCACTTCAACTGGCGCTGCCATGCCAACTGCCAGTTGGGCAATCACTAACACCTCGTCGTCGAGACGCCGTAGGCCAACCTAGCCCAGGGGATGTGCCAGCCCGAGTAGGGGGAATAACCAAAGGGCTTTGCGCCGCATGTGGGAGCCTTAGCGCAACCCTTCCAACGTATCCACACTAGAGCGCGTTCACAGTAACCAGATATAAGCACAAGCCAGATGCAAGAATGCGTTGAATCGACTGGCGAGTTTGTCGTATCGGGTGGCGATGCGACGGAACTGTTTGAGGCGATTGAAGAATCGCTCGACGAGGTTACGCG
>JAEUNY010000141.1 GCA_016791005.1 Zoogloeaceae bacterium | reverse complement strand
CAAATGCGCTAGGCTACGCTTTGGGAGGGCCGAGAAGGAGGCGTATGCAGTTTCTGGCGGCGGATATCGGGGGTTCCCGGGCGCGTCTCCTTCTGGGAGAGGCGGAGGCGGGAGCTTGGCGCACCCTTCGCCGGGAGATCCGGGACTGTGCTGCCTTCACCGGAGTGGAGGCGCTGCTGACTGATTTTCTGCGGTCCGGCGACGCACCCCGCACCGCCTGTATCGCCCTGGCCGGGCCAGTGGTTCCCGGTGTGCCGGTGCAGATGACCAACCTGCCCTGGCGCGTGGATGGGGCGGCCCTGGCCCGCACCTTCCAGATGGCATCGGTACGGCTCATCAACGATTTTGTCGCCCAGGGCCACGGTCTTGCTGAACTGAGCCCGGAAGGATTGCTCACGCTCCAGGAGGGCGCGCCCCAGGCCGGTGCGCCGAAACTCCTCCTCGGCCCCGGTACGGGCCTGGGCATGGCCCTGGTGGTCGGGCCTCCCGAGGCCGCAGAGGTCCTGCCCAGTGAAGCCGGCCACATGGATTTTGCGCCGGGAGATGACGAAGGGGTGGCCCTGCTGGCGGCCCTGCGCCAGCCGTCGGGGCGGGTCAGCCTGGAGACGGTGCTTTCCGGGGCGGGGCTGGAACGGATCTACGCCTTTGTCGCCGGGGAAGGGCCGCCCCTCCGGGCTGAGGAGATCAATGCCGCCGGGCTGGCCGGCGAGCCCCGGGCCGCCCGGGCCCTGCATCTCTTCGCCCGAGAGTTGTTTTCTGCCGCGGGCAACCTCGCCTTGGCGACTCTGCCTCGGGGCGGGGTGTACCTGGCCGGGGGCATTGCGCCACGTCTCGTGGAAATCCTCCGCCGACCGGAGGTTCTGGCGGTATTCCGGAATAAGCCGCCCATGGTGGATGTCCTGGCGAGCCTTCCGCTCCACGTCGTCCTCGATGACCTCCTCGGGTTGTGGGGCGCCGCCCGGGTTACCGCCCGCATGACGGTCGAAGTGTCCTGAGACGATGAGCACGCCAGTCCCTCCTCTGCCGCCTCCGACGACCCGCTTCCGAACCGTCACCCGCTTCTTCCGTCTCGCCCTGCCTTACTGGCGCAGTGACCGCAAGGGTCGCATTTGGGGCGCCACCCTGTTGCTGCTCCTCCTGACCGGTGCCCAGGTGGCCCTGGTGCTATGGACCAACTTCTGGAACCGGGGCTTTTTCGACGCCCTGGAGGCGCGCTCCCTCGATGCCCTCCTGCGCCAGATCCTGATCTTCGGCCTGATCCTGATCCTCACCATGGTGGTGACGGCGCTGCACATGCAGGTGAAGCGGTGGTTGCAGCTCGACTGGCGGCGCTGGCTCACCGACGGACTGCTGGGGGAATGGATGAGTGGCGCCCGCCACTACCGTCTGCAATTCGCCCTGGGGGAGCACGACAACCCGGATCAGCGCATCGCCGAAGACATCCGCATCGCCACCGAATCCGCGGTGAGCCTGGCCCATTCCCTGACCTATTCCCTGCTGACGGGTTTCGGCTTCATCGACATCCTGCTGCGGGTATCGGGCAGCGCGCCGATTCCGGGGTCCGAGGTGACGGTGCCGGGCTATATGGTGGTCCTGGCCTTCGCCTATGCCGGCGCCGGGTCGCTCCTCGGCTTTGCCCTCGGGCAGCCGTTGGTTTCCACCACCAACCGCCTGCAAAGCCTGGAAGCCAACCTCCGCTTCAGCCTCGCCCGGGCCCGGGAGCACTCGGAATCCATCGCCCTCATGCGGGGGGAGGGCCTGGAGCGACGGACGGCGGCGCGCTTGTTCCAGGACGTGTCCCGGGGCTGGAACCGCCAGACCCTGGCCTACCTGGGGATCGTGTCCTTCTCCACCGCCTACGGCAACCTGCTGCCGGTCTTTCCGGTCCTGATCGCGGCGCCTCAGTTCATTGCCGGCGCCATGACCCTGGGGGTGCTGATGCAGGCGGCCCAGGCGTTCCAGCAACTGACTTCGTCCCTTTCCTGGCCGGTGGATCACCTCGGCGAGCTGGCCTACTGGGGCGCGTCCGCCGGCCGCGTCGTGACCCTCCACGACGACCTGCGCCAGATG
>JAEUNY010000118.1 GCA_016791005.1 Zoogloeaceae bacterium | reverse complement strand
GCGCCCACGCTGGCCACCGGCTCACCCACCGCCACATGCTGGCCATTGGTGCGCAGGAGGGCGTCGTTGTTCCCGTAGATCGTCAGAAAATCGGCCCCATGATCGACGATGATGAGGTTACCGAATCCGCGCAGCCAATCCGAAAAAACAACATCCCCCGCGGCCACGGCCCGAACCTCCACACCCGCCGCAGCGCGAATGAAAATGCCTTTCCAGGTGGTTCCGCCCCCTGCCCTCGGCGCGCCGAAGCGACCGATGATTTCGCCCCGCAACGGCGCAGGCAGGCGCCCCTGAAGCTGGGCGAAGCTCACACCGGTCGGACTTGCGGGAGCGATCCGCTCGACACGCCCCACCACCGCCTCCGCCGCATCCGGTTTGACCCGGCCGCCGATGGGACCTGCGACCGATCGGGCCGTGGCGTCCCGTCGCGCCGCCTCCTCGGCGGCCTGACGGCGAGCGGCCGCTTCGGCGGCGGCCCGGGCGGCCGCCTTGGCCGCCTGCTCGCGGGCGATCTTCTGCAGCCCAACAATCAACTGGCCGAGCCGCGCCTCATCCCGCTGGAGATCGCCCGCCGCTTTTCGTTGGCTGAGCAATTGGGCAGACAAAGCCGCCAGGGCGGTCTTGCGCTCGGCCTGGACTTTTTCAAGCGTTGCAGCCTCCTTGCGTTGCTGCTCGGCGAGTTCGGCCAGTTCCCTATTCCGATCCTTGACCTGCTCCGCAACCCGTTGCTTGCTCGCGAGGTCATCCCGCAGGCCCTCCACGAGTTCCCGATTGGCGACCCCCGCCCGCTGGACGTAATAGGCCAGGCGGGCCATCTCGTTGGCGTCGCTAGCATCGAAAAGGCGGGCGACCCGCGTCCCTTCGTGGTGGGTGTAGTAGCGCCGTAGCCAGGCGGCCAGATCCTTTTGCCGATCACCGATGCGGTGATCGATGGCACGTTGTTCGGCATCAAGGCCCGCCAAATCCGCCTGAACCGCCTGCCGCGCCTGGGCCAGCTCCGCCAGCTTGCGGGACGCAGTGGAAACGGCCTGTTCGGCCTTGCCCACCGCCTCTGCGGCCTCGGAGCGATCCTGTTCGGTGTCCGCGATCTCCTTTTGCAAGGCTTTGAGGCGGGTCTTGACCTCGCCCAGATCCGCCTTGTGCCCCTGGATCTCCTGCCCCACCGAGGCCGCCAACACCGAAGGCACGCCCTGAACGAGTCCGACCCCCAAAGCAAAGAACGCGGCGCGTGCGACCCGCGTCCAAGCTGCGCAGCCCTTCACCTTAGTTCAAGCCCGCGCCTTCCCCTGCTGCGCAACGGCCGCCTGGGCAGCACGAATCGTTTCCTCGTCGGCAAGGTAATAGCTCTTGATGGGGCGACAGTTCGAATCCAGTTCATACACCAGGGGCTGAGCCGTGGGAATGTTGAGGCCCACGATGTCTTTGTCGCTGACGTTGTCGAGAAACTTGATCAGGGCTCGCAGGCTGTTGCCATGGGCGGCGATCAGAACACGCTTGCCAGCGAGAATCTGCGGGACGATCACCGTCTCCCAGTAGGGAACCACCCGGGCCACCGTGTCCTTGAGGCACTCGGTGCGGGGAAACTGGCTCTTCGGCAGCTCGGCATAGCGCGGATCATCCGGGGTCAGGCGGGCATCGCCGGCCTCGAGGGGAGGCGGGGCAATGTCATAAGCGCGGCGCCAGATCAGCACCTGCTCTTCGCCGTGCTGAGCCGCCGTCTCGGCCTTGTTCAAGCCCTGCAAGGCGCCATAGTGGCGTTCATTGAGCCGCCAGGAGTGTGTAACCGGCAGCCACAAGGCATCCAGTTGCTCGAGCACCATGTTGAGGGTCTTGTTCGCCCGCTTGAGCACCGAGGTGAAGGCGAGATCGAAGGCATAGCCCTCCTTGCGGAGGAGTTGCCCGGCAGCGATGGCTTCCCGGACACCCAGCTCGGTGAGGTCCACATCGGTCCAGCCGGTGAAACGATTTTCCTTGTTCCAGGTGGATTCACCGTGACGCAGAAAGACAATCTTGTACATGGCTTGCAGGTTCTCGTGAGAAGACGGGCGGCGAAAGACCGGCCCCGGGGAAGTGGCTCTTTGGCCGTCAGGGTTCTGCCCGCGGCGCAAAGGCGTATTCTATAATATTGGTTCCAACCTAGACGAATCGTCCTCGTGACCGCCCATCCCCTCATCGACCTCATTGGCAAGCAGGAACAGATCGAGACCGCCGCCCGGGCTCTGAAGGCGATCTCACATCCCCTTCGCCTCAAGATCCTGTGCGTCGTCGGGGATGGTGAAGTCTGCGTTCAGGATATCGTCGAAGCGGTGGGCACCTCCCAGAGCAACATCTCTCAGCACCTGGCCATCCTGCGGGACAAGGGCGTGCTGCTAACCCGCAAGGACGCCAACCGGGTGTACTACCGGGTTGGCGACCAGCGCACCCTCCAGCTCATCGTGATGATGCGGGAGGTTTTCTGCGGCCAAAAGGCCGATCCGTCCTGATTTTTTATTTTCCCTCGCGGAGTCAGACCCTTGGATTTTCTGCAACAAAACTGGCATTGGGCCGCCCTTGCCGCCTTCACCAGCGCCGTCCTCGTCTTCGACCTACTGAAGAATCGGCAGGGTGGCACCAGCCTCTCGGCAATGGAGGCGACCTTGAAGATCAATCGGGACGATGCCCTGGTGCTTGACGTCCGCACCCCCGACGAATTCTCCCGCGGCCACATCGCCGGCGCCCGTAACGTCCCGATGGGGGATCTGGAGCGCCGCCTCACCGAGTTCGACAAACAGAAGGCGAAGCCGGTCATTCTGTGTTGCCAGAGTGGCGCCCGCTCCCAGAACGCAGCAGATACCCTGCGCAAGGCGGGGTTCGAACAGGTGTTCAACCTCCACGGAGGCCTGCAGGAATGGGAGCGTGCCGGACAACCCGTGAGCCGCAAACGCAAATGAGCCACCCCATCCTCATGTACGCCACGGGCGTGTGCCCGTACTGTGTGCGCGCCGAATCGCTGCTCAAACGCAAGGGCATCACCGCTATCGAAAAGGTGCGAATCGATCTCGACCCCGTCCGCCGCGACGAAATGATCTCCCGCACCGGCCGCCGCACGGTGCCGCAAATCTTCATCGGCGACCACCACGTCGGTGGCTGCGACGACCTCTACGCGCTGGAGCGCGCCGGCAAGCTCGACGCCCTGCTCCAGACCCACCCAACCTGATCAATCCATCTCTCACACAGGCCCCGAACCATGAGCGAAACCGCCCAGCCCGTCTTCACCATCGAAAAACTCTACGTCAAGGATCTGTCCCTGGAAGTCCCCAATGCGCCGCGGATCTTCCTGGAGCGTGAAAATCCCGAGATCAACATTCAGCTGCGCACTGAAGGCAATGCCGTCGACGAGGGAATCTTCGAGGTCGTGGTCGCAGTCACCGTCACCTCCAAGCTCCCCGATGGCCGCAACCTTTTCCTGGTTGAGGTCTCCCAGGCCGGCATCTTCCAGATTCGCAACGTCCCTCAGGAAGACCTGGAGCCGATCATGATGATCGGCTGCGCCAACATCCTTTATCCCTATGTTCGCGAAGCCGTCTCCGATGCCGTGGGGCGGGCCGGTTTCCCGCCTGTGATGCTCGCGCCGGTCAACTTCGAAGGCCTCTACCAGGCCCGCAAGCAGCAGGCTGCAGCCGCGGCAAGCGCCCCCGCCGAAGTGCCCATCCAGTAAGACGCCACCAGGAGATCGCGCATGGGACGCGGTTCGCTTTTCTGTTTGGCCACCCTCGCCGGGCTCGCTGCCTGGCCGGCCCAGGCCCTGGAATACCGGTCCGTGACGGCACCGGCGATCCTCTACGACGCCCCCTCCACCCAGGCGCACAAGCTGTACATCATCGCCCGACAAACGCCGGTCGAGGTCGTCGTGAGTGTCGATAAGTGGGTCAAGATCCGTGACCAGGGGGGTGGCCTCACCTGGATCGAGCGGGCGAATCTTTCCGACCATCGCACCATTCAGGTGATCGCTTCCCGCGCAGCCGTCCGGCAGAAGCCCGAGGAAGCTGCCCCTCTGGCCTTCGAGGTCGGGAAGGACGTCGTCCTCGAGGTGGTCGAGCCGGCTGTCGCGGGCTGGATCAAGGTCCGCCATCGCGACGGCCTGGCCGGCTACATCCGCGTCACCGACGTGTGGGGCGCCTGAATGCGGATCGGGGTCTTCGGCGCCGGAGCCTGGGGGACGGCACTGGCCATCGCCTTTGCCCGTGACCATGATGTGCGGCTCTGGGGTCGCGAATCCGGGTTGCAGGAGGCGATGCGGCGCGAGCGGAAAAATGAGCGTTACCTGCCGGGGGCAGACTTCCCCACCGCCCTCTCCATCGAGACGGAATTCGCATCCGCCGCCCACGCAGCGGACCTGTTCCTCATCGTAACCCCCCTTGCAGGGCTAAGAGAGACGGCCCAGTCGCTTCGCAGGATCGATCCGGCCGTCCCGGTGCTGTGGGCCTGCAAGGGTATCGACCCGCTGACCTGCCAGCTTCCACATGAAATCGCTGCTGACGAGTTGGCGGAGGCGACCCCTCGCGGAGTTCTCACCGGTCCCAGCTTCGCCGCCGAGGTGGCGCGCAACCAACCCACCGCCGTGACCATTGCCAGTCCCCGGGTCGAGGATGCCCTGGCCTGGAGTCAGCACCTGCACCAGGCCCGTCTGCGCATCTACGCCAATGATGACGTGGTGGGGGCTGAGGTGGGAGGCGCGGTGAAGAACGTGATGGCCATCGCCGCCGGGATCTCCGACGGCCTGGGCTTTGGCCTCAATGCCCGTGCCGCCCTCATCACCCGCGGCCTCGCAGAAATGGCCCGCCTTGGCGCAGCCTTGGGGGGCAAGCCCGAAACCCTGATGGGGCTCGCGGGCATGGGCGATCTTGTCCTCACTTGCACCGGTGACCTGTCACGCAATCGGCGGGTGGGGCTGGCGCTGGCCACCGGCCAAACCCTGCCGGCCATTCTGGCCGATCTGGGCCACGTCGCCGAGGGCGTGTCAACCGCCCAGGCGGTGGACACCCTCGCCCGCCGCCGGGGGGTGGACATGCCGATCACCGCCGCCGTGGCCGCCGTCCTGCGGGGAGAGGCATCCCCCGACTCGGCCGTAGAAGCCCTCCTTGCCCGGGACCCCAAGGCCGAATAAGGGCCCCGTCACACGGCACCGGAAAACCCGCATTGGCGCCAAGCCTCGAACACCATCACCGCCACGGCGTTCGACAGGTTGATGCTCCGATTGGCGGGAATCATGGGCAGGCGCAGCGCACCCTCCACCCCGATCTCGCGATGAATCGACTCCGGCACGCCGCGGGTTTCCGACCCGAACACAAAGACGTCTCCGGCACGAAAGGTGGGTTTGTCATGGCGAACCTGGCCCCGGGTGGTCAGAAGAAACATGCGTTGGCCGGGCAATTGTCGCCGCAGGGCCTCCCAGTCCTCGTGCACGCTCACCCGGGCGAGGTCGTGATAATCCAGCCCCGCCCGCGCCAGTTGCTTGTCGGACAAATCAAAACCGAGGGGCTTCACGAGATGGAGGTGCGCCCCGGTGTTGGCGCACAGTCGGATCACATTGCCGGTGTTGGGTGGAATCTCCGGCTGGAACAGGACGACATCGAACATGGCGCGATTTTCACCCGCCGACCGCCCCAAATCCAGGCCTCAGGGGGTGCGGGCAACAATCCAGTTGCAGACCGTCGCGGCGCCGCGACTTTTCAGCGCCCGAGCGGCTTCATGGAGGGATGCGCCGGACGTCATCACGTCATCGACCACCACCACCCGCTGCCCCGCCAGATCTTGCGGGCAACGAAACGCGCCGCGCACATTGGCTCCCCGGGCCGACAAAGGCAGATCCACCTGTGGCGCGGTGTCCCGATCCCGGATCAGGCCGCCGACCTTCATGGGAATACCCGTCTCCCGAGCCAGGCGGCGCCCAATCTCCGCCGCCTGGTTGAATCCGCGCTCTGCCAGCCGGCGTGGATGAAGGGGCATCGGCACGATGACGTCGGCTTCGACGAAATCGCCGGTCAGGCGCTGCCTCAGGCTGAAGGTCAAAAATTCCACCACATCGAGGCGGTGTCCATATTTCAATGCCAGCACCAGCCGATCCACCGGGAATGCGTAGCGGAAAGCCGCCACCGTCTGGTCGAAGGCCCGGGGGTGGCGCTGGCAGGCCCCGCAGCGCTCCCCGCTTCCATCACCCGGCAAGGCACACACCGGACACGCCCCCGCGCCCAGCCAGGGAAGCGCCCCACGGCAAGCCACACAGAGGTCGCCGCCGTCGCACACCAGGCCGCAGACGAGACACGAGTGGGGCAATAGCGTGTCCAAGACTTGGCCGAAGACACCGACACCCAGCCGCTGGTGCCAATTTGACAAGCCTCCCCGCACTGGCCGATCATTCATAATTTTGAATTACAGGGTTTTGCGCACACCATGACCATGACCTCCGCCGCCGCCGTGTCTTCCCCCGAACCGCGCCAAGCCCATGCCAAAAAATGGAAAGTCGCGGAGGTCGAAGCCCTCTTCACCCAGCCCTTCTTCGACCTTCTGTTTCAAGCCCAGACCGTTCATCGGCGCCATTTTGATGCAAATGCCATCCAGCGCTCCACCCTCCTGTCTATCAAGACTGGGGGCTGTTCGGAGGATTGCGGGTATTGCTCCCAGTCGGCACGCTACGACACCGGCCTGGAGCGGGAGCGCCTGCTGCCTCTCGATGAAGTCCTCGATACTGCGCGAGCTGCCAAGGCCGCAGGAGCGTCTCGCTTCTGCATGGGAGCGGCTTGGCGGGGCCCGAAGGAGAAAGACCTCCAACCCGTGGTCGAGATGGTGCGGGAAGTCAAGAAGCTTGGCCTGGAAACCTGTGTGACCCTGGGCATGCTTCAGGACGGGCAGGCCGAAGCTTTGGCGGATGCGGGGCTCGACTACTACAACCACAACATCGACACGTCACCGGAGTTCTACGGTCAGGTCATCACCACCCATACCCTTCAGGATCGCCTCAACACCCTGCAAAAGGTGCGAGGCGCCGGCATCAACGTGTGCTGCGGCGGCATCATCGGAATGGGCGAAAGTCGCAAGAGCCGGGCGGCCCTGATTGCCGAGCTGGCCAACATGGACCCGGCGCCGGAATCCGTGCCCATCAACAATCTGGTCCCGATTCCCGGCACCCCGATGGCCGAAGCCGAGGGACTGGACCCCTTTGAATTCGTGCGCACCATTGCCGCCGCGCGAATCACCATGCCCACGAGTTTTGTCCGCCTTTCCGCCGGACGCCAGGAAATGAGCGACGAGTTGCAGGCCCTGTGCTTTCTGGCAGGGGCCAATTCGATGTTCTACGGCGACAAATTGCTCACCACTGGCAACCCGGGAACCGACCGGGATCTGGCCCTCTTCGCGCGCCTGGGTCTGAGTTCCCTCTGATTCCGCCGTTCCGGCCGCCCATTTGCACCCAGTGACCCGGCCCGACTTCACCCTCGACCGACGCCTGGTGCGCAAGCGGGCGGAACAAGCCGCAACGCGCACCGGCGCCCACGATGCCCTGGCCAGGGAGGTGGGGCGCCGCATGGGAGAGCGGCTCGACTACATCCGCCTCGCTCCGACCCGGGTTCTCGACCTGGGCTGCGGCCCCCTCGCCGACCGACCTGTGCTGCGGGGCCATTACCCGGAAGCCACCTACCTCGGGATCGATTTCGCCGCCCCGGCCCTACCCCCGGGACAGGCTGCAGGAGGTTTTCTCCGGCGCATGTTCGGACGGGCTCGGGAGCCGGCTGGCTTATCGGTCTGCGCCGATGCCCAGGCGCTGCCCCTGGCGCGGGGATCCATCTCCCTGGTCTGGTCGAACCTGATGTTGAACTGGCTGCACGACCCGATGCCCGCGCTCCAGGAGATGCATCGGGTGCTGGAGGTTGGGGGCCTGCTGATGTTCTCCACCCTCGGCCCCGACACCCTGAGAGAGTTACGCGGCGCCCTTCCGGACGCCCGCGGCGAGCGGGTCCACCGTTTCATCGACATGCACGACCTGGGGGACGCCCTGGTGCAGGCCGGATTTTCCGATCCGGTGATGGATATGGAGATGATGACCCTGACCTACGCTGACCTCGACGGCCTGCTTGCCGATCTGCGAGGCGCCGGGGCCGCCAACGCCGCTGCCACACGCCCGCGGGGACTGTCTGGCAAAGCGGAATGGGCGCTGGCCCGGACGCGCTATCCCTGCCAACCCGCCGACGGACGCCTGCCGGCCAGTTTCGAGGTCATCCAGGGCCACGCCTGGAAGGTGGCGCCCACCGTCACGGCCGATGGTCGAGCGGTGATTCAGTTTGATCCCAAGGCCCGCCGCCGATAACTTTCCCCCATGACTCGCACCGTCTGGCTTTTTGACCTCGACAACACCCTTCACGACGCCAGCCCCCACATCTTCCCGCACATCAATCGCAGCATGACGGCCTATCTCGAGCGCCATCTGGCCCTCGACACGGCCGCCGCCAATGCCCTGCGGGTGGAATACTGGCACCGCTATGGCGCAACCCTGCTGGGACTGATGCGTCACCACGGCACCGATCCCCATCATTTTCTCGCGGAAACTCACCACTTCGATCGTCTCGCGGAACTCATGGTGTTTCCCAACGCGCTGCGGGGGATGCTGCGTCGCCTACCGGGTCCGAAAATCGTGTTTTCCAACGGTCCCAAACGCTACGCCCAATCAGTCGTCCGCCTGATGGGTCTGAATGAAGTTTTCCAGGACGTCTTTGGCATCGAGGACATGGGCTTCCATCCGAAGCCTGGCCTGGGGGCCTATCGACGCCTTCTTATGACCCATCGCCTAAAGGCCCGCGATTGTGTTCTGGTGGAAGATTCCCTGGAAAATCTGCGCACCGCAAAACGCCTTGGCATGGGAACGGTGTGGGTGACCCGTAGCCTCAAGAATCCGGCCTGCGTGGACCGTAAGATCACCCACATCCTGGGCCTTGCCAGGATCGGCTTGCCCGCAAGGCGGGCTGCCGTCTAGGCGCGGCTACCGGCCCGCCTTGAGCCACCGGGCGGCATCAAGGGCAAAGTAGGTCAGGATGCCATCGGCTCCGGCCCGCTTGAAGGCGAGTAACGCCTCCATCACGCAGGCCTCTTCGGCCAGCCAGCCATTGGCCGCAGCCGCCTTCAGCATCGCGTATTCACCACTGACCTGATACACGAAGGTCGGCACCTGGAGTTCGGACTTCACCCGCCGAACGATGTCCAGATAGGGCATGCCCGGCTTGACCATGAACATGTCGGCCCCCTCGGCAATGTCCAACGCCACTTCCCGCAGCGCTTCGTCCGAATTGGCGGGGTCCATCTGGTAGGTGTACTTGTTGCCCTTGCCAAGGTTTGCCGCCGACCCAACCGCATCCCGGAAAGGGCCGTAGAAACTCGAGGCGTACTTTGCGGAATAGGCGAGGATTCGCGTGTAAATCCGCCGGTCGCCATCCAGCTCAGCGCGGATCCGGGCCACCCGTCCGTCCATCATGTCCGAGGGCGCCACCACGTCCGCCCCGGCCTGAGCATGGCAAAGCGCCTGACGGGCAAGGACCTCCAGGGTTTCATCATTGAGAACGTAGCCGCCCTCGTCGATCAGACCGTCCTGCCCGTGAATCGTGTACGGGTCGAGGGCCACGTCAGTGATCACTCCCAGCTCGGGGAACCGGGCCTTCAGAGCCTGCACGACCCGCGGCACCAGGCCGTCCGGGTTGAACGCCTCCTCGGCGCCTTCACTCTTGCGATCGGCCTCCACGACCGGGAACAGTGCCAAGGCCGGTACGCCTAGTTTGGAGGCGTCTTCGGCCAAATGAAGGAGGCCGTCCAGGGACACCCGACTCACGCCCGGCATGGACCCGACCGGCTGAACCACGCCCTGCCCTTCCAGCACAAAGACCGGATAGATTAGATCGGCGGCGGAGAGCGCGCTTTCGCGCATCAGCCGGCGAGAAAAATCGTCGCGTCGCATCCGCCGCATCCTCACGGCGGGAAAACTGCCTAGTGCTTGCATGTTCTTCATCGGCTCGGAAACAGATTGAAATGGATTTGTTTGGGAACTCCTGACGCCCCCCGCAATCTTAATCTTCGGACGGTGCAAGCCGCCCCCCGCTTCACCTCCCTGAGCGGGTGCCTTAATCCAATTAAGGCTGTTTCGACCCCCGGCTCTTCCCCTTGGCCGGGGGTTTTTTATTCCTCTACCTGCTGGACGATGCCCATTGCCGCGTCCAACCAGGCACCCACGACCTTCTCGACTTCGTCGGTACCCACTTTCTTCAAGCTTGAGAACAATTGCGCAGAAACCTGGGTTCCCCATGCCCCGAGCGCTTGGCGGACGGATTGGAGTGTCCGGGTGGCCTCGCTGCGGCTCAACTTGTCCGATTTTGTCAGCAGCACATGGACAGGACGGCCGGTCGGCGCATACCAGTCCAGCATCTGACGATCCAGCGGCGTGAGGGGATGGCGACTGTCCATGACCAGCACCAGCCCGATCAAGTGCGGCCGCCCCCGCAGATAAGATTCCAGTAGCGCCTGCCACTGGCGTCGGATCCGCTCGGGCACCTGGGCGTAACCGTAGCCAGGCAAATCCACCAGGGCTGCGCCGCCGTGAAGCCGGAAAAAATTGATGAGTTGGGTGCGCCCGGGAGTCTTCGACACGAAGGCCAGGCGCGTATGCCCGACCAGGGTATTGATTGCGCTCGACTTGCCGGCGTTGGAGCGCCCGGCAAAGGCGATCTCCAGGCCGCTGGCCTTGGGCAGATCGGAGGGCTTGGCAATGGAGATTTCGAAGCGGGCGTTGCGGAAGATTGCCATGGGGATCGCGTTCCGGGAACGCCGGAATTTCGTGGCCCCATCCCGCCAAGAAGGCTGCAAAGTCTTGGGACGAAGCCTATCAACTGCGATAGAATAGCAGGATTTGATCGACCCATTTCATTGGCTACCGAGGACATCATGATCAAGCGTTCCCTGTTGCTCTCGCTGCTGCTGGTTGCCGGCAGCCTCCACGCCCAGGACAAGGGGGCCCAGCCGGATATGGCCAAGGCGAAACAAACCGCCGAACAAGTCTGCGCCGGTTGCCACGGTGCCGACGGGAACAGCCAGATCCCCGCCAACCCCAAATTGGCTGGCCAGCACAAGGATTACCTCACCAAGCAGCTCAAGAACTTCAAAGGCGGCGCGAGCGGCCCTGAGCGCGTCAATGCCATCATGAACGGCATGGCGGCCCCGCTCTCCGACGGTGAGGTCGTTGCCCTCGCCGCCTACTTCTCCCAGCAGAAACTGCAGCCGGAGCCCGCCAAGAACAAGGATTTGATCAATCTTGGCCAGCAAATCTGGCGTGCTGGAATCGCCTCGAAGGGCGTACCGGCCTGCGCGGCCTGCCATGGCCCGGCCGGGGCTGGCCTGCCGGCCCAGTATCCGCGCCTCTCCGGTCAGTTTGCCGATTACACCGAAGCCCAGCTCAAGGCCTTCCGCGCCGGGGAACGGGCCAACGATCCCAGCAAGATGATGCGGATGATCGCAATCAAGATGACCGATCCGGAAATCAAGGCCGTCTCGGATTACGCCGCCGGCCTGCGCTGATCCTCGGCGAAGACTGAAGACAAATAGGGCGCCACGGGCGCCCTATTTTTTTGCCGCGCCGTTGGTGCGCTCGGCGCCCCGCAACATCGAACTTAGTCGGGCACCGCAGTGCCCATCTGACTCGCCAACGCGTCGGCGAAGCCAAAGCGGGAAAAATCCTGAACGCGCATGGGGTACAGCACCCCATCGAGGTGGTCACACTCGTGCTGGACCACCCGGGCATGGAACCCCTCCACGGTGCGATCGATCCTGCCGCCTTGCTCGTCCCGCCCCTGGTAGCGTAGGCGCCGGTAGCGGGGCACCACACCCCGCAGGCCGGGAACCGAGAGGCACCCCTCCCAGCCCTCCTCCGTCTCCGCGCCCAAGGGCTCGAGGATGGGATTGATCAGCACGGTTTCGGGTACGGGAGGTGCCCCAGGATAGCGATCGCTGTGCTGGAACCCAAAGATGACGACCCGCAGATTAACTCCGATCTGCGGCGCCGCAATCCCCACCCCGCCCGCATCGGCCATGGTGTCCCGGAGATCGTCGATCAGCGCCGCCAGCTCTGCCGTGCCGAATTCGGAAACCGTTCGCGCGCAACGCAGCAGCCGCGGGTCCCCCATGCGCAGGATCTCGCGAATCATTGGTGACACAAACTTTCGAGCACGGTCCGCACTCGGTACATGGCTTCCTGCAGCACCTGTTCGATACTGTCGAAATGGATGCCGTCGCTGCTGGCCGCGCGCCCGGCAGCGAAATTGGCCACGACGTTGAGGGCGGCATAGGGGAGATCGAGCTCCCGCGCGAGGGCGGCTTCCGGCATGCCGGTCATGCCCACCACGTCGGCGCCATCGCCGGCGAGGCGATCGATTTCCGCCGCCGTCTCCAATCGCGGGCCCTGCATCGCCGCATACACCGCGCCATCCACCGCCAGTTCGCCGGCCGCCGCCACGGCGCTGAGGAGCCCACGGCGCAGCGCTGGGTCGTAGGGGTGGGTGAAATCGATGTGGTGCACCGGCTGGTCGGCCCCCTCGAAGAAAGTATTCTTGCGACCCCAGGTGTAATCGATGATCTGATGGGGGACGACCAGGGTTCCCGGCACCAGGTCGGCCCGGATTCCCCCCACCGAAGCCACGGAAATCACGGCATTGGCCTTGGCCTGTTTCAAGGCCCAAAGATTGGCCCGGTAGTTCACCTGGTGGGGCGCGATGGTATGGCCGTGACCATGGCGAGCCAGAAAAATCACCGGGCGCTGGCAGAGTTTGCCGAAACTGAGAGGGCCGGAGGGTTCTCCGTAGGGCGTGCGCGCCACCTCGCGGCGAATGACCTCCAGGGAGGCGAGTTGGCTCAAACCACTACCACCGATGATTGCAAGCATGTCCGAACGTCCATTGTGGAGGGGGGATTCTAGCCCGACCCGAGACACCTGCACTGCACAAGGGGAATCGGCCTCATGCTGCACCGCCGTATTCGTGCTAAAATTTGCCACTTTTTCAAAGACTTCCGGCCCCAAACATGTCCCGTCCCATCCGTAACATTGCCATCATCGCCCACGTTGACCACGGCAAAACCACGCTCGTGGACCAGCTTTTGCGCCAATCCGGCACCTTTCGCGAGAACCAGCAGGTCGCCGAGCGGGTGATGGACTCCAATGACCTCGAAAAGGAACGGGGCATCACCATTCTGGCCAAGAACTGCGCCATTCAGTACGAAGGCACCCACATCAACATCGTGGACACCCCGGGTCACGCCGATTTCGGCGGCGAGGTGGAGCGGGTGTTATCCATGGTCGACGGGGTCCTGCTGTTGGTGGATGCAGTGGAAGGGCCGATGCCCCAGACCCGCTTCGTTACGCGGAAAGCGCTTTCCCTGGGTCTGCGGCCCATCGTCGTGATCAACAAGATCGACCGCCCCGGGGCGCGGCCGGACTGGGTGATCAATCACACCTTCGACCTCTTCGACAAACTCGGTGCCAGCGACGAGCAGCTCGACTTTCCCGTGGTTTATGCGTCAGCCCTCAACGGCTACGCCATGATCGACGCCAACAAGCCCGGCACCGACATGAAGCCTCTGTATGAGGCCATCCTGGACTACGTCCCCCCGCCCGAGGTGGATTCCGATGGCCCCCTCCAGTTGCAGATTTGCTCCCTGGATTACTCGACCTATATGGGCCAGCTCGGCATTGGCCGCATCAAACGCGGTCGCATCAAGCCCAACCAGGAAGTCGTGGTCATGTACGGGGACGAAAACCGAGGCAAGGGTAAGGTTAGCCAGGTGCTCACCTTCAAGGGCCTGGAGCGTTCCGCCGCCGAATCGGCGGAAGCGGGCGACATCGTGCTGGTAGCCGGCATTGACCAGGTCAACATCGGCGTTACCTTGTGCGATCCGGACTACCTGGACGGCATGACCCCCATCGCTGTGGACGAACCGACGCTGACCATGAACTTCCAGGTGAATACCTCCCCTCTGGCAGGCCGGGAAGGCAAGTACGTCACCAGCCGGCAGATCCGCGAGCGCCTGGAAAAGGAACTCCTCAAGAACGTGGCCCTGCGGGTCAATTACACCCAGGATTCCGACGTATTCGAGGTCTCGGGCCGGGGCGAACTGCATCTCACCATCCTCCTGGAGAACATGCGCCGGGAGGGCTATGAACTGGCTGTGGGCCGCCCCCGAGTGGTCTTCAAGGAAATTGACGGGGTGAAGTCCGAACCCTACGAA